>JAKFVC010000018.1 GCA_021732415.1 Planctomycetaceae bacterium | reverse complement strand
GCGGTCGCCTTAGGCTCGGCGGGGTACCCTCTGGGTCCCTCGCCCTCCCACCCTGCGACCAACGACGAGTTCTAGCCCCCTACTCATTCCGCGGCGGCCGAACCATCAAATCGGTCGTCGCCTCGTGCGGCGGCTTGTCTTCGAACAGGACTCGATAAACCTCGTTCGAGATGGGCATCTCAATCCCCAGCCGCTGTGCGTATTCATGGATACTGCGGCTAGTGGGAACTCCCTCGGCCACGGCCTGCATCGTCTGCAGTATCTGAGTCAAAGTCTCGCCCCGCCCCAGCCGTTCGCCGACCTTGCGATTTCGGCCGTAAGGGCTGATGCAGGTGGTGATCAAGTCCCCCAGGCCAGCCAGGCCCGAAAACGTGCTCGCATCGGCACCGGAGAGGACTCCAAAGCGTGTCATCTCAACCAGGGCCCGGGTCACCAGGGCGGCTTTGGCGTTGTCACCAAAACCCAGGCCATCGCTGATCCCCGCGGCAATCGCGACCACGTTTTTTAACGCTCCGGCAAGTTCGACACCGACCAGATCGCGATTGGTATAGACCCGGAACCGGTCGGTGGAGAACATGCCCTGCACGCGCTTCGCCAGAGATTCATCCGCACTGGCCACGACGACACTCGCCGGGAGCCGGCGGCAGATTTCCTCGGAATGGCTGGGGCCTGCCAACACGGCCACGGCATCCGTCCCCAGGACTTCGGAAATGATCTGGCTGGGACGGTACTGCGTCGCATTCTCCATCCCCTTCACGACGCTCACCACGGGCATCCCGCGCGGAATCTGCGGGGCCAGGCGTGTGAGTGTCTCACGCAGGAATGCAGAAGGTATGGCCACCACCAGGAGGTCGGCGCCGGCTACGGCATGCTCGATATCCGCCGTCAGATCAATGCTGGCCGGAATCTTGATACCGGGCAGCAGCCGGGAGTTCTCGCGCGACGCCACCAATTCGGCCACGTGCGCAGTATCACGCCCCCACAGTGTCACCCGTTGTCCGGGATGTTCCGAGAGCAGGAAGGAGCAGGCAATTCCCATCGCACCGCTACCGAGCACACACGTCAATTGATCCATTGTCTGTTTCTATTTTCGTTGCGCGTCTGGTTTTGCCTTTTAATCAGCGTGATGGGAGGGTGAGGCTCCTGCCGAACCGCGAGCGTCTAGCGAGGGTCGAATGACGCTTGCGGTTCGGCAGGAGCCTCACCCTCCCATCGACTCGAAGGTATTTTAGCTGATTGCGGCCAAAGCCTGCTTGGTTTCCTTGGCCATTTCCTCAATTGCCTGCCGGGCCATATCAAACAGATCGGTCCGTCGCACGAATCCATGGATCATGCCGTCATACCGTTTGAAAGTCAGCGGCACACCAGCGGCCTTTAACCGATCCGCGTAGGACTCGCCTTCATCACGCAGAGGATCGTATTCCGCCGTGATGACATGTGCGGCCGGCAGCCGAGTCAAGTCCGTCGCCTGCAACGGTGCCGCATAAGGATTCTTCGCCTCTGAGGGTGCTGGTAGATAGGCATCCCAGTACCATTGCATCGCCTTCTGGGTCAGCATGTACCCGGTTGCATTGCGCCGGTAGGAATCGGTTTCGAAATTGGCGTCGGTCACGGGGTAGATCAACAACTGATAAGCAATCGGCGGACCCTGGTGATCCCGAGCCATCAGGCTGACAGCAGCGGCAAGGTTCCCTCCCGCGCTGTCACCCGACACGATAATCCGATTCGGATCCGCCCCCAATGAGCGTGCGTGTTCGTAAGCCCAGACGGTTGCCGCATAGGAATCTTCCACTCCCGCCGGAAACTTGTTTTCAGGCGCCAGGCGGTAGTCGACCGACACGACAATGCAGTCAAACGCATTGGCGAGCGTCCGTGACAGAGGATCGTAACTGTCGACATCGGCGTTCATCCAGCCACCACCGTGGTAGAACACCATCAGGGGGACCGGCCCGTGTCCCGGTTTCTGCACGGCCGAAAATGGCGTGTAGACGCGCACTGGAATCTCCCCATACGGTCCGGAAGCGGTCCGGTTTTCGATCGTCGCGACCGGCTCGTGCGGCAACGGAATCTGGGGGACGGTGCGACGCGCCTGCTCAGGGGTAAGAGTATAGATCGGCGGGGCATTTAAATCGGCAATGCGTTGCAGGAACGCGGCAACCTGGGGATCAACCGGCATGATGTCTCAGAAACCTCGGAGTAATGGAACTTCAATCTCCAGCAGGGTATCCTAGCACGCTGCCCAGCCGTCACAAAAGGGATCTCCTGAATCGCAGGCGGGCATGGGCAGTTCACATCCATAGACATAGGAATTGATGACATGCAGCGCCTCCTGCTCCCCCTGCTTGGGCTGGTACTCAGTCTGAGTTTCGTTCCCCGCGTCAATGCGGCGGATCCGAATTACACCCGGCAAGAAGATGTGATCTACGGACGCAAATTCGGCACGGCGCTGACCCTCGACGTCTTTACCCCCAAGGAGAAGGCGAACGGCGCGGCGGTTGTCATGGTGGTGAGCGGAGGCTGGTTTTCGGCGCACGACAACATCAACGTCGGTTTCTTTCAATCGGTTCTGGATCGTGGATACACCGTATTCGCTGTCGTCCACGGCAGTAATCCCCGATTTACGATCCTCGATGCAATTTCCGATTTGAACCGTGCCGTCCGGTACATTCGGCATCGCGCGGCCGACTTCAAAATTGATCCCGATCGGATCGGTATTATGGGTGGTTCGGCGGGTGGGCACTTGTCGTTGATGCAAGGCATGGCTGGCACGGCCGGCAATCCTGACGCCAAGGATCCCGTCGAGCGTCAATCGAGTCGGGTGCAATCGGTCGCCTGCTTCTATCCACCGACTGACTTTCTGAACTACGGCAAAGAGGGTGAAAACGCGATGGGCCGAGGCACTCTGGCTAACTTCCGAGCCCCCTTTGACTTCGAGGAATTCGACCCGAAAGCCAAAGAATTCGTGGCGATTACCGACGAAGCCAAACTCCTGACCATCGCCAAACTGATCTCCCCCGCGTATCACGTCACGGCCGATGATCCCCCAACCTTGATCATCCACGGAGACGCCGATCTGCTGGTTCCCATCCAACAGGCCAAACTGGTCATGGACAAGCTGGAAGAAGTCAAAGTCCCACACGAACTGGTGGTTCGCCCGGGTGCCGTTCATGGCTGGCCAAATCTTGTCAAAGATGTCGACCTGTTCGCCGATTGGTTCGATAAGCACTTGAAGAAAACAGAAGCGGCGAAGTAGAACATGTGGCTCGTCCTGCCTGTCGCCTTTCGTCGATAAAGTGACAGGCAGGATGCCTATCCTACGGGGCGAAAACATCTCACGGCTGCGGCGGCATTGGATCCAGCACCGCCGCAGCTCCGGGATTGCGGGTCGCCGTCGCGATCCCATACACATCCAGCCGTGCCCCATTCGGTAAGCCCTGGCCAGGCGGCAACGGAAATGCCCCGACGCTGATCAATGAGGACTCATTGAAGTCGGGCACCGGGCCCTTCTGCTTGCGGCGATCGATGTATTGATAGGTCACGCGGCTCGTATAGACCATAACATCGTAGAATTTCTGCGGTGGCAACGGGAACTGACGAACCTGTTCCACGGGGCCACCCGGACCTGGCACAAGGTAAACTTCTTCCAACGTCCCGCCCACGTCGCGGTCCGCTCGCAGGGGAACTGACCCATTGGGAGGGATCGCCAATTCCTGCACTTTGCCGGGAATGCGGGCATCGAGCACCCGGACAACCAGTTCTTCGGGCGTCGTGTTTTGCAGTTCCACCGTAACAGGATCGATCCGTCGACCGACAATCGTTTTTCGCGAAATCAACCGCGGAGCCAGGCCGATTGCGCCCGACGGAAAATCGCCCGGAACACAGATTACGCTCCGCCATTCGCTGCCGGTCCAGATGGCTGAGATCAACCGCCCGGTCACGTCTGACGCAAACAACATCGGTCCGAAATTGCTGAACGCCAGCGGCGCCCGAGGGGGAAAGCCCGCGGCGATGACACGCTCCTGCCACTTGCCGCCGGTCTCAAAAAACTCGATCCAGCGACCGTCCGCCAGGACTGCGGTCAAACTTAACCCGGCGGTCGTTTCAAACGCAGTGACCGGTGATCCTGCAGGGAGCTTGACTCCAGGAACCGTATCCTTAGTCCAAGCTTCCCCGACGAATCTTAACACTTGCAGATGACCGTGATGATCAACTGCGGCCAGTTCGATCGCTGGTGTTCCCGGTCGAGTCCAGGCCGTCACAGCCCCCGCTGAAGTAAATCCCCCCGCGACGATCTCCGGGCCGTGCCACACTCCCATCGGATCGAGTGAATAGACAACGATCGCGCCCTTGCGATCCGTCAGGAAGAGCTCCGAACCGTCACCCATGACGGTGATCGGCGTTCCCGGCTCCAAGATCCCCAGGTGGCCCTCAATTGTCTGAGGAGATCCGCCGGCGAGATCGATTCGCCACAGTCGTCCGTGACGATCGGCAACAAACAACAAGCTGGCAGTTGCGGTTTGGGTCATCGCGAATTGGCTGCCGGGGACAAGCTTCAATCCCGGGGGAACGGGGACCTCGTTGACCTCACGACCGCCAGTAATTTGCAGGAATCTCCCATTCGCTCCCACGGTAATCACACGCGGCACTGGCGCCCCCGGATGTGGCAGCAGTTGAACTGGGGCACCCGGCACGAAGAGGTTTGGAGGTAATTCCGATGGAAAATGTTGCCACCGTTCGCCATGGCCAATCAAAAACTGCAATTGTCCCGTCGCGTCGATCTGAGCAGTACAGATCGTGTTTTTTCCGATTGGCAAAGTTCCAACATGCAGTGGACCGCCGGGAATAAAAGTTCCTCCCCCCAGCGGGCCGCCATTCGCCCCACGAATCTGCATCCGACTGAGGCTCCACGTGACCGTTCCGCCTGCGATTCGCCCCACCTGCATGCTCCCCGTGCCACTGATCGGCCAGCGCAGGTATTGGCTCGCGGCAGCGGAAAAGAAGGCCTGAAACATGCCGTCCGGGGTATCGAGATCGGGGCGTCGCTGATAAACAAACTTGCGTCCGCCAGCACCTGTGATGACCAGATCAGTACCAATGATGGCCGCAGTGGAAGCGGCTGCGGGATCTGCGGGATTCTCCAGCAGAAAATCCTGGGCCGAGGCTGTCGCCGCCAAATAACAGACGATAAACGCCACGTACAAGACGCGAATAGAAAGCATGGACCGGTCCTCGCAACGGGGTCGAAATTTTGAAAGAATTCTTGCGTCGCAGCCCACGTTGATTATTGTCGCAGGCGCTCCTCAGTTGGCAAGGTCGCTTCTGTAGCCTGACCCTCCAAAGTCGGGCGAGCATTCGAAGCATCAAGTTGAATTCAACTTCAATATGACAAGATCTCACGCCAAGGCGCAAAATACGGTGAGAGAAATTCTTGGCGCCTTGGCGTGAGACATTCCTCTTTGCCTACCGTCACACGACTTTCTCAACGAAATCGCCCGACTCTGGAGAGTCAGGCTACAAGCAAGTATTTCCCCGAAAATCCGATGAATTTCCGTGTTCACAGCCAACAATGATTGGCAAACCGGCCCGCGGATGGGAAAATATCCCGTTTACCAAACGCGAAGTTCACCGTTTTCAGCTAAGATAACGGTTCAGTCCAATCGAAATCATGATTCGAAAAATTCCCGGCTACCTGTCTGGCTGTGGAATCGTGGAAGTCATGTCACGGGGAGAATACATCGGATGGCCGCGACCAGAAGTGGGGTTTCAGAGCTGCACAGTTTGTACGCCAAGTTGCGTACCGTCCAAAACCAGTTGCAGTCCGCGCCTCGCCAAATGAAGGCTCGACAACAAATCACGGCCGCCAAGCAGGTCGAGATTGACGCGACCAAAGAGAAAATCAAGAAGTTGAAGCTGTCGGCCGACCAAAGCAATTTGCAGGTGAAAACCAACGAAGCCAAGGTCCTGGGACTGAAGTCCAAGCTCAACCAGGCGGTGTCGAATCGCGAGTTCGATGCACTTCGCTCGCAGATCGAAGCCGATGAAATGGCAAACAGCGTACTCGAAGATGAGATCCTCGCCGCCTTTGAGAAGCTCGATCGTCTGAAGGAAGAGTTGACTCAGTTCGAAAGGGAACTGGTCACGTTGAAGGCCGCAGAGACGAAGCTGGCCCAGGAATTGGCCGACGCGGAAGCCGGATTGAAGGCCAAGGCGGTCGAGTACGAACGATTCATCAAACAGGCAGAAAGCGTAATTCCTGGCGACATCGAATTGGCCTATCGGCGGATGGTGCAAGCCCAGGGCCCTGACGCGTTTGCCGAAGTCGAGGGCAATCAATGCCAGAACTGTTTCGTCACCCTGCCGCCACAGACACTCGTCGAGTTAAAGGCCGGCAAGATCATGTTCTGCAAGTCTTGCAGCAAGCTGATGCACATTGCAGCGCGAGATGACCGGGACGATTGATCCCTTCAGCCGCTGGGCGCTAGCCCACGGTTCGGTAAACAACCCGAGGACAAACCGGACGCTAGTGCGTTCCGGCTGATCGAATCGGTTTTCATTGCACGTAGATGAACTCATTTGCGGCCAGGACCACCTGGCACAAAGTGGCCCATGCGCGCTTGTGGCGATTGGCAGGGTCTGGATCAGATGGTTGCAATGCCTTCTCGATTTCCGCGACGAATGACTTCGATTGTTCAATCTCGTCGGGAGTAACGACCCGGCCATACGCCAGCAGATAGAGTTCCTCGATCCGCCGGACATCGTCTTTTTGGGGCAGTCCGAGCAATCGTTCCGCCAGGTCCGCGCTGGCTTTGGAAACGAAGTCGCTATTCATCATCAACAAGGCCTGCGGAGCGACCGTTGTTGTCGTACGATCGCCGGTTGGAATGGCGGCGTCCGGATAATCTAAAAGCTGGAACAAATCATAAACGTTGTTTCGCACGACAGGCAGATAGATCGACCGGCGCGGGCTCGAATAGTCGGTCAGGTCCTTCGATGTATGATCGAAAAAGTAAGCCCGATTCTTCACATTCAACAGCGAGCCCCCCAGCGTTCGGTCGAGCTTCCCGCTGACCGCCAGCATCGCATCGCGAATCTCTTCCGCTTCCAGCCGTTGGATTGTGGAGCGACCGTAAAACAGATTCTCTGGATCACGTTCCACGACAGTGGGATCGACGTGACTGCTGAGTTGATAGGTGCTGGACAACATGATCAGCCGATGCAACTTCTTGATTGACCAGCCCTGTTCCATAAAGCGAATCGCCAGCCAGTCCAGCAATTCGGGATGAGTCGCCGGTTCACCCAGCAGCCCAAAGTTGTCGGTCGTCCGGACCAGGCCTTTTCCAAAATGCCAGCGCCAGACGCGATTGACCAGAACTCGACTCGTCAGCGGATGACGTTTCTCGATCAACGACTGAGCCAACTCCAATCGCCCGCTGCTTTTAGTGGAGAATTCGCGAGCTGTCGGTCCTTCCAGCACGGTGGGAACATGTCGCGCCACGACCTCACCCAGCTTGAGCGGATTGCCGCGAATGTGAATAGCCACATCGGCCACGGTATCATCGGAGACACTCATCGCAGACGGCATTTCCGGGGCGGCTTTCTCTAACTTCGCCAACTCATCGCGCAGCCGTTTGAGCTCGACCTTGGTCTCCTCTGGATAGAGCGTCTCCAGTTTTTCCGGCAGCTTTTCGCCCTTCGAGTTCGCCTCTTTGAGCTTTGTGTCCGCAGCGTCAGTCAACTTCTGAATGGCACCCTTGGCGGTCGCCAATTGGGCATCAAATGCAGTCTTCTGAGCGAGAGCTTCCGGAGTCGGCAGCGGATTCTCATGCCACTTGGCGACCTTCTTAAAGCTGTCCATCGTCCGCGTGCTTTTGAAGATTCCCGCCAATCCGTAATAGTCTGCGGTCTGGATGGGATCAAACTTGTGATCATGACAACGGGCACAACCAAAGGTCATTCCCAGGATCGCGCGTCCCAGCGTGTCGATTTGTTCGTCGACGATATCCATCTGCATCTTGGACTCATCAACCTCAGCCAGCACTTTCGGGCCGATGGCCAGGAATCCCGTAGCGATCAGGCGTTCGTTGCGCACGGCGACATCGTCCGTGGCCGGCAGCAGGTCCCCGGCAATCTGCTCGACGAGGAACTGATCGTACGGCTTGTCGATGTTGAATGCGGCAACCACATAATCGCGATATCGCCACGCATTGCCTTGGGCAACGTTTTCATCCAGTCCGTTCGAATCGGCGTACCGAGCGACATCCAACCAATGCCGGCCCCAGCGCTCCCCATAGGCCGCCGACGCCAGCAGTCGGTCGACCAATTTGGCAAACGCATCTGGATCATTGTCGGCAAGAAATTTTTCGATCTCTTCTGGCGTCGGGGGTAGTCCCGTTACATCGAACGTCGCCCGCCTGATCAGGGCCCGCTTGTCCGCAGGCGCAGCCGGGGCCAACTTCTCAGTTTCCAGTTTTGCCAGGATGAAATGGTCCAGGACGGACTTCGGCCAAGCCGTATCGCGGATCGTGGGGACTGCCGGATCGATCGGAGTTTTGAACGTCCAATGATTCGGGTCGCGCGACCGTACTTTTCCGGATTCGGCTGCTGCCGGATAGTGAGCTCCCTGCTTGATCCACAGAATGAAGTCCGCAACTTGCTTGTCGGACAGCTTGCCCTTGGGAGGCATCTTCAGGTCTTCGTCCTGCTGCCGAATCGCGCGGATCAGCAGGCTCTTCTCGGGCTGGCCCGGAACGACTGCCGCCCCGGAATCGCCCCCTTCCAGGAGCGCTTTGGCCGAGTCGAGTCGCAAGCTGCCCCACTGTTTGGTTTCGCCATGACACTTCTGGCAATGCTCCACCAGCACGGGGCGGATCGATGTTTCAAAAAACTGCAGTTGCTCGGGCGTTGGGGCCTCGGCCGCAACGGACACTGCGAAGTGGCAGTGAAACCAACCGACAACCAGAATCATCGTCAGCAACCAGCGACGTCCCATCACATTCCTCAATCGCGAATTCAAAGCTTCAGACGCAACACATATGCGTAATCTCTATTGTGACTGATCGATCCACTTTCCGAAACCTCGAAACGCAGATTGTCGTGGATCACGCCCCCGCTTGCAGTCTGATCTGGGATCTCTATTCTAACGGTCGGAAACCTTACGGCAGTACAAATCTCTCCAGGAAAGTAACAGCAGCTACCATGAGCCTATACGTCGACTGGGGCTTGCGCCCGATTATCAATGCATCGGGGGCCGTCACTCGTTTAGGGGGCGCTCCCATGCCGCCAGCAGTGCTCGATGCCTTCTGCGCCGCCGCGCAGGAATGCGCACCGTTAGACGTACTTCAAGGACTGGCATCACGCGAGATTGCGACGCACACGGGAGCCGAAGCGGGTTGCATCACCAGTGGAGCCGCGGCCGGATTGCTGCTGGGAACGGCTGCAATTCTGACCGGAAACGACCTCGGACGCATGGAACGATTGCCCAATTGCACAGGGTTTCCTGATGAATTCGTCATTGCGCGAGAACATCGCAACGGCTACGACCATGCGGTGCGGGCGGCTGGAGCCAGGTTGGTCGAGGTCGGTTTTCACGAACCGATCTCCGGCGCGGGGGTTCGTCGAGTTGAAGCGTGGGAATATGCGGCGGCCTGCGGACCCCAGACAGCCGGCATCTTCTACGTTTATCAAGCGAGTAGCCATCCACCGTTGAGAGAGGTCGTTGCGGTGGCTCACGAAAAGGGCTTGCCGGTGCTCGTCGATGCGGCGGGACAATTGCCGCCGCGATCCAATCTGCGAGACATTCTGGAAACGGGTGCGGATCTCGTCTGCTTCAGTGGCGGGAAGGCCATTCGCGGTCCTCAGGCGACTGGTCTCTTATGCGGTCGACGCGACCTGGTCTCGGCGGCCGCGATGCAGATGCTCGACATGGACGACTATTTTGAGCTCTGGGATCCGCCACTAGAGCTAATCGACAAAACCCAATTCCGCGGCCTGCCCCGACACGGCATCGGCCGCTCGCTCAAAGTTTCCAAAGAGCAGATTATGGCGGTTCTCACCGCGCTGCGGCTGTTTGCCAGTGGCGCGTATGACGCCGAGCTTGTGTTCCACGAACGCCGGTTGCAACAGATTGCAACTCGCCTGGCCGGACTCCCGGTCGGCTGTCGATTGGTCAAATCTGCTGACTCACAAAGTCTGCCCACGCTCGAGATTACGCTGGACGAGGTGGCCCTTGGCCGTTCCGCCTTTGACATCTGTCGCAGTCTACGGAATGGAAATCCCAGTGTCTATGTGGGGCATTGGGGACTAGAGCATTGCCAGTTGATAGTGAATCCTTTACACATAAGTGACAAAAATGCAGTACTTCTCGCGACGCGACTCGTGGAAGAACTGCAGTCGGAGTGCAGCGATCCGCGTTAATTTGCGGCAAATCCATATCGCCGATGTCGTCAGAAACTCGCGAGTTTTTTCCCGAGAAGGCCGCTTTTCCTGGTGGAACCAGCCACTGATGTTCTTGCGACTTGGTCGCTTAGAATGGACGTGCGATGAGGGTGACCTTATACGTGATTCTCATTAAGTTTCCATCAAGCCAGCACTCGCTAATAATTTGCTTCCTATCGAAGTGATGTTTTTAGGCGCGTACGCAAACCTTGTTCCCCGGTTGATTTCTGACGATATAGTAATGTGTGGCTTCTCTTGGATTGTACTTTATACAACATTGCCTTCGGCTTCACGCATTCTTCATGCAGCGCATCGATACTCCGCTCGTCTAATAGGGGTTTACTGGTACGGACACTCGGGTCGCGACCAGGGGCAACCCGCAGTGAAACGATGCAGATTGTAGCCAGTGTCGCCGGGGCGTCTTCCGGAGGCTGGACACGAACCTCTTGAAAGGATGTGCGAAGTTTTATGAAGAATTGCAAATCGGTCTCTCGTCAACGTGGCTTCACGCTGATCGAACTGCTGGTGGTGATTGCAATCATTGCCGTGTTGATTGCGCTCTTGTTGCCAGCCGTGCAGCAGGCTCGCGAAGCAGCTCGTCGGTCCCAGTGCAAGAACAACATGAAGCAAATGGGATTGGGCATTCATAACTACGAATCGACCTACATCCGGTTCCCTTGTTCCGGTGAATTCACCGATGAATCCACCAACCCGACGGTTCGCAAGT
>JAKFVC010000343.1 GCA_021732415.1 Planctomycetaceae bacterium | reverse complement strand
GGCGAGGGGAGCCAAAAGTTTTTCGGTGGCCGCGCCTACCAATTAGCGGCTACACCCCGCCACTTCTGAACACCTGCCCCAGTCTTTCCTCAAACGCTGAAATCACTACAATCGGACCTGCGATGTGTTTCTGTTTTTCGCGTTCCAAGAACGGACCGAGCGTCGTAGGTCGCATCCGTTTGAAAACCGCAGCGTCGGCATTCAGCGTCCATTCCCGTAGGAATCGGACCTTGTCGATGATGAATCAGGATTCTTCAACCAAGGAGATCAGGGGATGCCCACGGTCGGTCAATTGAGCAGGGTCATGGTGTTGGCGGGGTTCCTGTGGATGGCGACCACCGTCGTCGGACAAGACCAACCGGCCCCCAAAGCCGCCAAGGCGGCTCCCTCTGCGGCAGATGCCAAGGAATTCGAGCAATTGTTTGCCGTGCGCGTGAAGCTCGGCACCAAGATTGAAGAGCTGCAAAAACAATTGCAGGAAGCCGCCAAGGCCAAAGATCAGAAGAAGCAAAAGGCGATCGTCGAGGAAGCCAATCAGGATATCGCCGATTTTGAAGAGAAGACGTTGCCGCGGCTGGTCGAATTGGCCATTCCGCTGTACGCCCAGGACGGAAAGAACAAAGACGCCGAAATCATCGTTCTTGGTAACATGGAGGACCAGTACAAGAACAACAAGTACAAGCAGATCGTCGCAGACGGCAGCAAGTTGCTGGCCGCGGGACGCAACCATCCGTTGATGTTGAACTTCCTGGGCGTGGCGTTATACGCCACACAGGATTTTGCGAAAGCGGACGAAGTGTTGAAACAGGCCAAAGCCGCAGGGGCCAAGAGCGAGGACGCAGGGGCTATGTTTGCCCAGATTGGTGCCAATTTCGCAGACCAGTGCAAGCCGTATGAAGCCCTGTGGAAAAAAGAGCAGGCCATCCGCGCCAAGGAAGCAGCGGCCACCGGAGACGCTCGCCTGCCGCGCGTGCTGTTCAAGACGAACAAGGGAGACATCGAACTCGAACTGTTTGAGAACGAAGCTCCCAACACGGTGGCCAACTTCGTGAGTCTCGTGGAAAAGAAGAAGTACGACGGCATCGCGTTCCACCGTGTGATCCCGAATTTCATGGCCCAGGGCGGCGATCCCAACACCTTGGACAAAGACCCCAGCAACGACGGCATGGGCGGCCCCGGCTACCACATTGCCTGCGAATGCTATCAACCGAATGCCCGGATGCACTTCCAGGGTTCCTTGAGCATGGCCCATGCGGGCAAGGACTCCGGCGGGTCGCAATTCTTCCTCACCCACCTGCCGACCGCACATCTGAATCCGAATATCGATGAAGCCCGCGGCCACACGGTATTCGGCCGGATCGTCAAGGGCTTGGACATCGCCCTCGCCCTCCGACCGGGCGACCGCATCATCACCGCCACGGTGTTGTTCAAGCGGAATCATCCGTACGTGCCGAAGACGTCGCCTGGGGATTGAGTTTGGTTGGCCAGGCAGAAATCTGGCAACCAGCGTTCAAAACACAATACCCCGTGATTCGATCAGTCGAATCACGGGGTATTTCTGCTCTTTGAGCAAGCCAACATCAGGGACGTGATACGGGTGTAGCCGCTATTTGGGGGGGAAAATAATTGAGATTCCGGATGACTGTGTCGCCCCCGTTGGGCTTGCCCCAACGGAGCGCTGACTGACCAGCTACTGCAGAGAAACGTTCTTGACCCTCAACGCGTGGTCTCCGATGCCCCCTGCCGCCGTAAGCGAACCTTTTTAATAGCAGCGACTGGTGGGCGGCAGGGGGCATCGGAGACGTAAAGGTTGAGAATTCTGCAATACTTACTGCTGGGTAGCTGACCAGTCAGCGCTCCGTTGGGACAAGCCCAACGGGGGCGGTTTCCAAACACCTCCACCAAATAGCGGCTACACCCCGTCCCACGATACGTGAAACCTTGGGCCTCCGCGATTGGTACTATCGCAGTAGACTACAGGTCTGCGCCGACCGTGATGTTATCAGCCTCTCTCAGGAGTTTTCCAAACGTGTTGAATCGTTGGTCCACAGGAATCGTATTAGCCAGTTTGACCGCCGTACTGCTCGGGTGGGGATTGCAGCAGACCTCCGCCGACCAGGCTGCCGAGACGCGGGCAGCCGTGGAACGCGCTGTGAAGCAAGCTCAGGCAAAACCCGGTACGGGGAAAGTCGGCCGGCGGATTGCGAACTTCGTCCTCGCTGATTCCACCGGCAAGGCGGTCGGACTGAGCGACTTCGCCGACAAGAAAATCGTCGTCCTCATTTCGCTGGGGACCGGTTGCCCGATCAGCAATCTCTATCTGCCCGGTCTGATTGCCGCACAAGAGAAGTTTGGTCCCGATTTTCTGCAAATCATCGGGATCAACTCGCAATCGGGAGACACCCGCGACGAGATCGCGGAACACGTCAAAAAGTTCAACATCAACTTCCCGGTCCTCTGCGACCCCGATCAGACGGCCGCCGATTTACTTGGAATTCAACGGACTTCGGAAGCCTTCCTCCTCGATCAGCAACGTGTCGTCCGGTACCACGGACGCATTGACGACCGGAACAGCTACACCACGAAAAAGGACAAGGCCGAGCGAGAAGACTTGAAGCTGGCTGCCACGGAACTGCTGGAAGGCAAGCCGGTGTCGGTCGCCGAAACGCCGGTAGAAGGTTGTCTCATTGCAAGGCCGAAGAAGAGTTCCGCCGGGAACGTCACCTTCACCAAGGATGTCGTCCCAATCTTCCAGAAGGCCTGCCAGGAATGCCACCATGCGGGAACGGCCGCACCGTTTTCGTTGCTGACGTATGATGATGCCGTCAGCTGGTCGGCGATGATCAAGGAGGTCGTGCAAGAGCGGCGGATGCCCCCGTGGCATGCCGATCCGCGTCACGGCCACTTCGCGAACAATCGCGCGTTGAACGCCGCGGAAATCAAGACGCTGGTCGAATGGGTCGAGCAGGGGACGCCTGAAGGGAAGGCTGACGATGCTCCCCCCGCGAAGGAATTCGCCGACGGCTGGCGCATTGGCAAGCCGGACGTCATCTTCGAAATCCCCAAAGAGGTCTCCATCCCCGCCAACGGGACCGTACCTTACAAGTACATGATGACCGAAACGAATTTCAAAGAAGACATGTGGATCGAAGCGGCCGAAGCTCGGCCCGGAACGCGGGCGGTCGTGCATCACATCATCGTGTTTGCGGTCGAACCGGGGGCCAAGCGCCCGGTCGCCGAACGCAACTGGCTGGTCGCCGCCGCACCGGGCGATGAACCATTGCGTCTACCGCCAGGAGTCGGACGCAAAATCCCCGCCGGCTCCAAACTCGTCTGGCAACTGCACTACACGCCAACAGGCAAACCGGAAACCGACCGTTCTCAAGTCGGCTTCAAGTTCTGCAAGACGCCCCCTGAAAAGATTGCCCGCGTCTATGGGATCGACAACAAGCGGTTCATCATCCCCTCTGGCGATGCCAACTATCGCGTCGAAGCCCGGCACACGGTCGGCAAACCGGTGACGTTGCTCGGCATGATGCCCCACATGCACCTGCGAGGCAAATCGTTCGAGTACAAAGCCACCTACCCCGACGGCCGGACCGAGGTCCTATTGTCGGTGCCCCAGTTTGATTTCAACTGGCAGAACTCGTACCGCCTGGAAAAACCGCTGTTGATCCCGGAGGGAACGAAGATCGATTGCGTCGCCCATTTCGACAATTCGAAGGGCAACCCCGCGAACCCGGACGCCACGACGAAAGTCACCTGGGGCGATCAAACGTGGGAAGAAATGATGATCGGCTACCTCGACTATATCGAATAGCCGCCACCAATTGGGGCCAATGCTATGCAACCCGGCTGCGATCATCGCGACCGGGTTGCTGTCATTTCTGGGGTGGTTTCTCTCGCACCTTGAAAGACTCATCCAGACACTTTTATACTAGGAGTCTTGCCGAAGCACTGGTTGAGCCAAACAAGGGAAATGTCCATGCAAATCACCCCGAGATCATTTGGCACCACGTACTTGGCGACCGGGCGATTGCTGCGAATGCTGAGCATTTGCCTGGTTTGGGGTATCGTACTGCCCGCCGTGGCACAGACGGGGCGAGCACCTGTCCCGGATGCCGCCAAGCAGCGCGCCATCGCGAAACTCCTGGGCGAGACCTACGAGCTCGACAAACTGGACTCAACGAGTAAGAAGCAGCAAGCGGTTAAAAAACTGCTCGAGACCACGACCGACGAGAGTCTGTCTCTCGACGAACGCTATGTCGTCCTGACGACGCTCATCAAGCTGGCTCAAGGGGTCTCCGACTTCACTGCCTGGCGGGAAGCGGTCGAACGACTGGGGACGACGTTTGACATCGATGCCGGCAAAGAAACGAGCCGCCACCTGAAGGCTTACCTGGAATCCACCACCACTTCAGCGGCATTCAAAGCGAAAGTCGTCGAGGAAGTTGCTGACATCATTCAGCAGGCGGCACGCGACAACCGCTACGTTGACGCCGAATCGTTGCTGACAGCGGCCGATGAAGTGGCGGGGCGAATCAAGGCCTCTGCGGCGATTAAACAGACGCTGACCAAAGCGCGAGACAGCGTCGCGGAACGCCGGACGGCGTGGAAGCAGTTTCAGTCGGCCAAGACCAAACTGGCGGCGAGCGCCGACGATCCCGCTGCCAACCTGACTGCCGGTCGCTGGCAGGCTGTCTACGAATCGAACTGGCCGGCAGCCACAATGCTCCTGGTGAAGTCGCGGGACGCCAAGTGGAAGGTGGCGGCCGAATTGGAGCAGAAGGCGCCTCAAGCTTCAGCCGAGCAAGTCGTCGTGGGTGATGCCTGGTGGGATCTGGCACAGGCGGAAACGGGAAGTTCCAAGACAGCCCTGATGATTCACGCGGGCAGTTGGTACGACCGAGCCACGCCGGGACTGAACTCGGCCGTTCAGAAACTCCTGATTACGAAACGGCTGACGGAAATCGCGAGCCTCAAGTCGGTCGCGTCCGCCAAGGCGGAAGTCGCAGCCAAGCCGGGTACGGCGAATGCCGGGCAACAGGCCAGTGAGTGGGTCGACCTGCTGGAATGGGCTGACGGAATGAATTGGTTGCCGCGAGGACAAGATTGGAATTACCACCTGGCAGGCAGCCCTTCCGCAAAGGGAATCACCATCAAGGCCGGCCCGAAGTCCCGGTTTCCGCTCCCCGCAATTATTGACGGTGACTATGAGTTGGAGGTGGAGTTCACTCGAAATTCGGGCGTCGACAGTGTCGCGGTGTTCTTCCCGGTCGGTATTCACACCATGCATTTCGAATGCAGCGCGCTGAACGGGACGGTAGGCTGCGTCCATTGGATTGATGGTGTCGACGGCCGCAGCATGCCCGGTAATGGAACTGGACGTCGTCCGTCCCCCGTGGCAAATGGCGTCCGGCATCGCCTGCTGATTCGTGTCACGCGGACCGAGGATCAAGCCGAATTCCACATCGATCTGGACAACGAAAAGGACTACATCCGGTGGAAGGGGCTTGAGTCCAGCCTGACGAACATGGAAGCGGGGGACTGGCGATTGACGATGGTGCGCCATCCCTGGATTGGGGGAGCCGACAGCGAAATTCGGTTTCACAAAGTGCGCGCCCGCATGCTCTCGGGGACACTGCGGCGCGACGTCATTACTCAGGCAGATCGTGAAGCTGATCTCAAAGAAGGCTTCGTGCGACTGGTAGGGCAATCAGCGATCAATCCGAAGGTGGGGTGGGCAGACTTTCTAGTGAACCAGCTCCCCTGGCAGTTGGCACCTGGACAGATCGAGCAATACTGGCCCCTGGTGTCGCGCGAGCCCAGTTTCAGCCAGGATTACTTCGGAGCCCATGCTCCCTCGCGCTGCCAGATCAAGATACCACCCGTGGCGCGAAGTTTTTCGGTCATTGGCTACAACCAGATGAGCCGGACGACTAAATATCAGGTCCTAATTGACGGCAACAAGGTGTACGACTCGGGTGTGACTGGTATTGCCGTGGTGAAGGTCGACATTCCGCCCGGTTCCTCGGAATTAGAGCTCATCGTGAATGATGCAGGTGACGGCGGTTATGACCACAGTTACTGGTGTTCGCCGCGGTTTCATACGGTCAGTCATGACAAGATCACGGACGCCCTGTTGTTCAGCAAGACCAGTGTGTTGAAATTCGGTATCTCCGTCCTGGAAGTTCTGGGCGGCAGCAAATCAACTCCCAACCAGCCACTGGCTGGTATTCCCTCAGCGGCACCTCTCCAGTACGCGGACGCCATCCCATGCGACGAGTTTCTCTTCGCTCATGCCGATTCGAGTGTGACCTACAAGGTTCCACCCGTCATGGCGCGATTTTCCGCCATCGGCTACAGCGCATTGAGCAATCACGTCAAGTTCGAGGTCTGGGCCGATGGCCGTCGGCTGCACGTCAGCCCGCAAGCCGGAATCGTCCCCATCCGGGTGAATCTGCCGCCGGGAACGAAAACGATTGACTTGAAAGTCGACTCGCTGGGTGAGTGGCCCAACGATTGCAGCATGTGGTGTTATCCGCGGTTTTATAAGAAATAAGCGAGTCCAGAGCCGCGTCGAACGAATTTTCGACGTCATGGGAGGGTGAGGCTCCCGCCGAACCGCAAGCGTCATTAGAGGCTCGCCAGACTATGCGGTTCGGCGGGGTACCCTCTGGGTCCCTCACCCTCCCATCAACTCGATGGCGCGAGTCAAAGTATCACAACTTCGGCCTCCAAGCCTCTTCCAGTTCGCGAGCCTCAGCGCGTTGCTGCTGGATTTGTGCTTCCTGCACGAGTCGCTCACGCAGTTTTTCCACGACTTGCCGTCGCTGATCGGCCGCGACCAATGCCGCCCGTTGCTGTTGAGTGACCAGTGCGGCGGCATCGAAATCGGCTTGCAATACCAACCGTTGCTCGGTCAAAGACTGCAAGTGGCGCTGCCGCAGGCGTAACGCGTCGATATTCAGTTGGCCCTGCCGAGTCAGCTGCGACAACTCGACCCGCTGTTGCTCGCGCTGCCGATCCAAGTCCTGCAAGCGGTCTGCCAAAGTCTGTTCGTGCAAGAGGGCGACCGCTAACTGCGACTGGCAACGATCGACCTCATACTGCCGCAACCGCAGAAGCGTATTGAGTTGTGCCGTCATGGTTCAAGCCCCGTCCGTGGGAAGTTCGGAGACCCAGGGGGTCGGGTCTAAGTGTAAGGAGAAATTGCCGGGCGAATACGTTCGTCCGAATCTTTTTACACGCAGGAATAGCGGTCATTGAATGAATTCCCCGAAGGGGATACGCATCATAGCCCAGGGTTGCCCGCTCCAGCGGGCTACCCTGGGTATCAAATCAATCTTGATCTCTACCCTGAAAGGGTTGCGTATTCAGACGGAACCCTTACAGGGTACGAAAAACTTTGGGGATCCTTACCCAGGGTAGCCCGCTGGTGCGGGCAACCCTGGGCTATGTTGCATAACCCCGTTGGGGTATTTATTTGAAGGGAGATTCGTAAGCGAATTGGATTCCCATTGGACTGACGTTCAATACATCGCAACTTTGGCTGCAATTCATCATCTCAGACCCAACCCCTCAGGCGGCTCGTCGATTGGGTTCGCCGACTGTGGAATCATCGTTCGTCAACAGCACCTCACGCGGTGCCAATTTAGGCTCTCTCACCATTCTCAAGATCGGAGCATCCACCCCACGCAAACCACACACAGCCAGCAGCGCGGCACCCGTTCGAATGGCCCCCGGTTCGCGGACCCAGCGAGCCAACTCCACGGCCACGAGACGCATCAGAAAACTGAAGCCGAACAGGACGTGAAAATTGTTGATCAGGACCGATCCCCAGGGACTGTCGACCGACCAGTTCCAGTCTTCCATGACAGTCAACGCCGAGCCCGCACTGATCGCAGTGACGCAGCCCACCATCCCGGCCAACGCGGTCCCGGCAGCGATGAAGACGGTCCGATGTTCCGCGGGCGAATTCAGCAGCATGAAGCCCTTGTTGGCGTTCTCGATCCCAGCATTCAGCATCGCGTCGACCATCAGCACGGGAATCAGCAGCCAGAAGGCCACACTGGGGTCCGGCGGGACCATCAACAGGGCCAGCATATTGACCGACTTAAAGGCCGTACACAGCACCAGCAGCGGACGATTTCCATACGTGTCGGCGAACGAACCCACCCAGTGCGAAACCAGGGCCCCGCCGATCCACGACAGGCTCCACAGCATCAACACCTGAAACAATTCCATGCCGACGTACGTCAGGAGATACAGGCTGATGAACGGAGCTCCCAGCATGGCCGCGAAGTGCCAGAAGCAACTGTAGAAAATGAACGTCCGAAAGTTGCGATCCTGAAACGGGGCCGCACAGACATCCCGCATGCGGGTGGACGGCGGGCACGTGATCGGAGGTTCGTGAACTTTGATGAAACACAGGATATCGGCCACGCCCGCCAGCGACGCAAAACACAGCAAGCCGGTGAACGCAACACGGATCGGCAGACCACATTTCAGCAAGACCACGGCACACAGCGCCAACGTCCCGGCCGCCGTCCACTGCATCCACAACTGACGCGCTCCCCAGAAGCGATTCAAACCCTTCTGCGGTAGATAATCACCCATCCACGAGAGCCACAGCGGAGAACCAAAATGGAGCAGTCCATAATTGGAAGCGGCCGCCAGCAGGAAGGCCCACAACCAGACAATCTCGGGAATCCCGGGGAACAACCAGGGACCAAACGCCACTGGCAGATAAATCGTGCGTTGAATGATCGACACGGTCATCCAGACCCGGCGGCGGTAGGTGAGATAAGTCGCCACCCAGGCGGTCAGGAATTGCGTGAAGAGCATCCCCGTGGGGAGTGCCGCCAGAATTCCAATATGCACACCGGTCGCACCCAACGTCCGAGCGTACTCGATCGTCGCGGGTGACATGGTAAATTGAGTGTATATCGTCGCCAGACAGCCAGCGAAAATGATCGCGCGTTGCGCGACAGGCAATGGCCACACAGGAAGGACCCACAAGGAAGGAAATGCACCGGCGTTTCCACCGGTAGGGGATGGCCCAGTCTACAACAAGCGGGCGTTCCTCGCGAGAGGGGTTTTCAATAAGAAAGGGACAGTTTTCCGCTTATGTCCCTTCAGTCCTTTCCGTCCCTTTTGTCCTTTTCTTAGGAAAGGGATGGAAAGGACTGAAGGGACATAAAGGACATAAGTTCTGGCGGCGTGTGCCACATGTTATTGGTACGCAATCAGTTGCACCCGGAATCCAGCTCTGCAAAAGGCCCTCAGTCGTGGGTTGTTGTGCAATTGAATAGCGAATAGAATTCAATTGCGTCAACCGGGGAAAGGTCCGTGGGGCCGTTCCGCCGAATGCGTCGCACGTGTGGCCCGTTTGGCCGCTTACGGAAGAGGTTCGGCTCGTCGATTCTCACGGGCCCCCTGGGGAGCTGGGATGTCACCCACACTGTGGCTGGTTTTGAATTGCAGTATCGCCATCCTGGCCGCTCTGGCGGGAGGCTGGCTGCCGATGTTTGTCCGGTTCACGCACCGCCGCTCGCAATTGATCCTGAGCTTTGTGTCGGGACTCATGCTGGGCGTGGCGATGTTCGTGCTGCTGCCGCATGCGCTGGAAGCCGATGGGGCCATCGACCGGTCGATGCTGGCCATGATGGCCGGACTGCTGGTCATGTTTGGGATGCTGCGAGCCTTCCACTTCCACCAGCACGGCCCCGTCGCCACGGTCCCCCAGACGTCACTCGACCTGGCCACCCAGGATGGCCTGCCGGTCCTCAACTCCCACGATCATGATCACGGCCATGACCACAGTCACGACCATAGCCATGATCACGGTCACGCTCACAGCCACGATCATGGTCCCGCCTGCAGCCACGGCGTGCATCCTCATGATCACGACCACAAGCTAAGTTGGCTGGGGGTCGGGTTTGGCCTGGGTGTCCACACCTTCCTGGACGGCGTGATGCTGGCGGCCAGCGTGCAGGCAGATGCCCTGATGCACTCCAGCGGCTGGCTCGGCCTGGGGGCGTTTCTGGCAATTGTGCTGCACAAACCGCTTGATTCGATGGCGATCAGCAGCCTGATGGCGGTGGGGGGCTGGCCTCTCGGAACGCGTCAACTCGTCAACTTCGCCTTTTCCATGACCCTGCCGTTGGGGGCCTTGGTATTCACGCTGACGCTGGGCCAGTTTGAATCGCACCAGGGAACAGTCGTCGCGCTCGCACTGGCGTTCTCCGCGGGAGCCTTGCTCTGTATCGCCCTCGCCGATCTGCTGCCCGAAATTCAATTTCACGATCATGACCGGGTCGCCTTGACAGCTCTACTACTGGCGGGTGTGACGACAGCCTATATCGCAGCGCAAATCGAACACGCCGGACACAATCACAGCGGGTCGCACGCCGGTCATAGCCACAGTCACGATCACGATCACGGTGCCAAGGAACACACAGAAAAGGGTCACGACCCGCACGCCGGACACAAACATTGACCAATTTGTTGTAGCCCGACTCTCTGAGTCGGGTGCGTTTGTAGCCTGACTCTCCGAGTCGGGCACTTTGTTAAGAAGAATACCCGACTCAGAGAGTCGGGCTACGACCTCGAGACATTCGTCATGCGGATTGGAATCTACGGCGGCACGTTCGATCCGGTCCACCTGGGGCACCTGTTGCTGGCGGAAACCTGCCGCGAACAATGCCAGCTCGATCGGGTGATCTTCATCCCCGCGGGCGTACCGCCGCACAAGCAGGGTCGTGAATTAACCGCGGGACCACTCCGCGCCGAGATGCTCGAATTCGCCATCGCGGGGCATGCTGAGTTCTCGGTCGATCGCTCTGAAATCAAACGCAGCGGCCCCAGTTACACAGTTGAAACCCTGCGCAGCCTGCATCAGGAATATCTCCACGACGAGCTCTTTTTCCTGATGGGAGCCGACTCACTGGCGGAATTTTCGCTCTGGAAAGAACCGCGTGAGATTGCAGAATTGGCGAGCCTGATCGTGGTCAACCGCGGCACTCAACCGCCACCCGACCTCGAGCCATTCGTGCCGTTATTGGGAGCAGACTCCGTCGCCCGCATTCAACGGGTCACCATGCCCGGAATTGACATCTCAGCCAGCGAAATCCGCCGCCGAGCCCACGCGGGGCTCAGTTTGAGATATCTGGTACCGCGTGCGGTTGAACGGTTTATTATCGAACACAAAGTGTACGGGTGAGATTAATCGAGCCGCTTCCGTCGAACGGAGCGAAGCGACAATTGCCCCCCTCGCCCTGGTACCCCGGGGAGAGGGGATGGGGGTGAGGGGCACGATCAACCAGCGACTTGAACTCCGAATTATCTCAGAAAATGCCCTTCTCGGCATACC
>JAKFVC010000015.1 GCA_021732415.1 Planctomycetaceae bacterium | reverse complement strand
GCCTCCACCAAATCCACCGCCAAATCTGCCCGCAACACTGACGTTTGTGGAAAGCGTGACCGCCAAGATGCCGGCGACCACCACTTGGAATAACTTTTTCATGGATCAATTCTCCCCCTAGAAAATAACAGCACAAATGAATTCACAGTGACACGACACCCATCAACCAGGCGGTTTAAGGTGCCGAGGGAGGTGGCGGTTTGCGAACGATGGGAATCTCAGCGATATCAGGAACAGCTACTCCGCCCGCGATGCGATCGCGCGATTGAAACGTCGCATGATCCTTGCCAGTCTGGGTCAGGATGTTTGTCGCCGAGGCAATCCGGCCCGCACGCGAAACCCCGAGAGTCTTGGAGATCCAGCGATTCCCGTCACGGGTCCAGACAGCCTCGCCAAAGCCGCCGTCCGAGTAGAACGTCCAGGCACGCAATTCGTTCGTCCGCGCATCCCAGCCGATTCTCTGAGTCCCCTTCAACGGAGGATTGCTTCCAAGTTGCATGGTGAAATCGCTCAACAGAAAATTCTGATCGTCAGACCAGCGAAAGGTCGTCTGCACCAGGGCATCGCTGTTCTCATCAACCCAAGTCCCGACCAGCCACGCGAGCCCCTGTAGATGTTCGGTCGGGGTCGGCGGCGGAATGGGAAGGTCTCGAACACTCGCCATTTTCCAGGTGCCGTCTTGCTTCACATAGGTCACGCTGTAACGACTCGTTTCGATCGGCGACTCTTGCTTGCCGTCGGTCCAGGTTGTCGCGGTCGTCCCTTCTTCAGTCGCCAGCACCTTGCCGAGAAAGCGAATCGAACTCACCTGAACGACCACCCGGGCCTTGGAATGCACCTTGAACAGCCCCTCAAACACTTTGACAATCGCCGGCTGCCCCTGCAGGGTACGCCCAGCCTCGTCAATGATCTCGGCATCTGCAGTACATAATTCGGCGATTGCCTGGGGTTGATGTTCGTTAAACCCTTGAGCAAACGACTTCGCCAACGCCTGGATTGCGGCGAGATCTTCTGCGGTTCGCTCGCCGACAATCGCTTCTGCGGCGGGAAACACGACCGCTTCACCAGCCGGTTTCGGTTCCGCAATCGGTGCCTTCGGCTTGGCCTCAACGGGCTTTTTGGGAGCGGCCTTCTTGGGCGTCGCGGCCGGCTTACCGGTTCCCTGTTCCGCAATCAAGGCGGAGACGCCCCACACTAAAACCGTGAGACTCACACAGAACAAGATAGGCTTCATTGTGACACTTAGACCTTCCAAACAGAGAGTTTATCGAAGGAGAGTTGCGGACGGTGCAGACGGGAGACAGAACCCTACAACAGATTGTCACATGTCCGGCGCAGAAATTACAGGCTTGCACTTGTCGTCGTGAAGAGTTGACGATTATAAGATCAAGAGATGAAGAAGATTCTCCGTAGTACGCTCCTACAGATCAGATTGACACCACCGCCATGCAAACTGAATTCAAGGCCGTTCTCGATCAAGACTCGCTGGCCCAAGTCGAGCGAGATTTGAAATTTCACCCCTGTCAGACCACCAATCCGCAGGTCCTGACTCAGGAGCAGATCGCCCAATTCAATCGCGACGGTTTCATCAAGGGGATCCGGATCTTCACGCCTGCCGAAGCTCAGGCCAACCGCGAGTACTTCGATGAACTTCTGGCGAAAGTCCTCGCAGCGGGTGGCGACAGCTATTCGATCAGCACGGCTCATTTGAAGTACGGCAAGGTCTACGACCTCTTGACTCATCCGCGGCTGATCTCCGTAGTGCAGGATCTCCTCGGCCCGAACCTGATCGCCTGGGGCTCGCATTATTTCTGCAAGATGCCCCGCGACGGCAAGCCGGTCGCCTGGCACCAGGACGCCAGCTACTGGCCGCTCTCGCCGTCGAAGGCGGTCACCGTCTGGTTGGCGATCGACGATGCCGACCGCGAAAACGCCTGCATGAAGTTCATCGCCGGCTCGCAGAACGTCGGACACCTCACGTTCCGTCCGAGCGATCCTGCCGAGCACAACGTCCTCAATCAAACGATCGACAACGCCGAACAATATGGCGAAGTGGTCTGGGACGAACTCAAGGCGGGCGAAGTCTCACTGCACTCGGATCTGTTATTGCACGGTTCGGAGGCCAATCTGTCTGACCGCCGGCGTTGCGGCATCACGTTGCGATACTGTGCAGCCGATGTTCGCGCGGGACTCGGTTGGAATCAAAAGGGCGTAATCGTATCCGGCTCAGATCCGTCGGGGCACTGGGCGAATCCGCCGCGGCCGACAAGTGATTGAGAGTGCGAACACCTGTAGGATGGCCGCCCCGGCCGTCGAATTCTTGGCTGGCTGTTCGGGGTTAGCGCGCCCGGAACAGAAGACGGCCGAGGCGGCCATCCTACGCCAGAGGCTCGGTGGTTGCTCCGCGGTTGATGTGTTGAAAGATCGGAGTCGTGGCGATGGTCGTCACGACGGCCATGATGACCATCATCGCGAACACCGTCGGCGAGATGATCTGCAGATCCAGGCCGATATTGAGGACGATCAACTCCATCAGACCGCGGGTATTCATTAGAATGCCCAAGCTGGAGGCTTCTCGCCAATTGAGGCCCGTCACCCGCGCGGCGACCAAAGTGCCGCCGAACTTGCCGATGGTCGCGATGGCGATGATCAGCCCGCACCACATCCAGTTTTCCATCCCCGAGACTAGCCCGATCTGGGTTCGCATTCCGGTGAAGGCGAAGAACGCGGGGAGCAGCAGGACCGTGACGGTGTCTTCCAGCTTGCGAATCAAGTCTTTCGCCAGAGAACTGTCGTGAGGAAAGATGGCCCCCAAGGCAAACGCGCCGAAAATGGCGTGGATCCCAATCGCCTCGGTGATCAATGCGGAAGCCAGCAAACCCACGAAGACGGCGGCCATCACTCCGGGAGTCGTCGGTCGATCACCGAGCGAATTCACCCAGCGGCGGAGCAGGGGGCGGCACACCAGGAACATGGCTGCGATGTAAGCCGCGGTCCAGACGAGAACCAGGAACGACGCCTGTACTTTGGCTTGAGCCACTCCGACGACGAAGGCCAGCAGACACCAGGCGGTCGCATCGTCGGTCGCGGCACACGTCAGGGCTACGACGCCCAGCGGAGTACGACTGATGCCGCGGTCAGTCAGGATGCGAGCCAGCACCGGAAAGGCGGTCACCGACATCGCCGCGCCGAGGAACAGGGCAAACACCGTGAAGGGCACGTGCGGCTCGGCCAGTCGCGGATACAGGAACAGTGCCAGAATCGATCCCAGCAGGAACGGGACCACGATACTGGCATGCGAGATCGCCACCGTTGAATGGCCACGTTCTCGCAGCGACTCGGGATCCAGTTCCAGCCCCACGACGAACATGTAAAGAATGACGCCCAGTTGGGCGATCACTCCCAAGGTGGGGGCGACGGACTGCGGTAACAGATAACCGGCGAATTCGGGGAAAATCTGCCCGAGCAATGACGGTCCCAGCAGGATGCCCGCAATGACTTCGCCGATCACTGGCGGCTGGCCGAGATAGCGAAAGACCTGCCCCAGCAGTCGCCCGGTAACGATGACTGCAACCAACGCCAGCAAGACATGCAACAAGGCTTCGTTGCGATGAGCAACTCCCACCTTGGTGCCTGCGATCGCCGGAAGAGCGATGCTAGTCTGCAGCGATTCGCCGTAGTGGCGAACCACCAGAAAGCCGATCACCGTCCCGGCCAGCATCAACAGGTAAACAATGGCTGATCGCCAGGGACGAGTGTTTGCAGCCAAGGCAGACGTCGACATAAGTGGCTCGTTTATCGGATCAACACGATGGCCGCAGGCCTGTAGCCTGACTCTCCGAGTCGGGATTTTTTCGAAGAAGAATCGCCCGACTCTGGAGAGTCAGCCTACAGTGCGGCTGCATTACTCCACAGCGGCAATGGCCGGGGGTTGCGGTTCCTTCATGGCGTCGATCAGCACGAAGACCTCATCGAGGCTGTCCTTGAACAAATCGCCGATCAACAGGTCGGTCAGATGTCCCTTGTACTCGGGGTGCTTTTTGACGAACCGGCCGAAGCTGAAGCCGTCATAGAATTCGCATACCAGCCGGCGCATGCGATCCATCCCCTTCACAAAACCGGGCTCCCAATTGCCGAGTTGAGCTCCGGATGTATCGCCTTTCGCCAGACCTTCACACACCGCATCAGCCGCGAGTTGCCCTGAGGTCAACGCCAGCAACACACCGGACGAATACAGCGGGTCGAGGAATCCAAACGCATCCCCGACTAACACCCATCCATCGCCAGCGGCCTTCTTCGAGCGATACGAATACTCCTTCGCCGCGTAGAAATCGGTCACTCGTTCGGCATTCGCGATGCGGGGTACAAGCCCGGGACACTTGGCGACTTCCTCGTCGTAGATCGTCTTATGATCCTTGGTGCCGCGGTTCTTAAACAGATATTCGTAACTGGCCACTACGCCAACGCTCAGGATGTCATCATGCAGTGGGATGTACCAGAACCAGCCTTGTTTGCCCTCGATCTGCATGACCATGGTCGAACCTTCGTCGCGACCTTGATCGCGGTAGGCTCCCTTCCAATAGGTCCACAGCGCGGCCTTTTTCAGCAACGGATCCCATTCCCGCAGCCCCAGTCGGCTGATGATCATCGAACTCTGTCCGCTGGCGTCGACAACAACATCGGCGCGGACTTCGCGTTGCGATCCATCTTCATTTTGTAAGCGGACACCAACGGCTCGGTCGCCTTCAAACAGAACCTCGAGGACTCGGACGCCTTCATGAACTTCCACGCCGTGCTCACGCGCATTGTTGAGCATCATGTGATCGAACTCGCTGCGGCGAACCTGCCACGTCTGCGACGATTCATGCGGCTTGTGCTCGACAAAGTAGAACGGCTCAGACAAGCGCCCCTTGTCGGTCATGAACTGCACGGCGTACTTCTTCACGAAGTGGCCGGCCTTCAGTTTTTCCAGCATATTGAGCCGCTTGAGCACCCAATAGGTTTCGGGAATCAGCGACTCACCGATATGGAAACGCGGGAAGTGATCGCGTTCGAAGAGCTGCACTCGGTAACCCTGCTGAGCGATCAATGTAGCAGCGGTCGAGCCGCCTGGACCGCCGCCGATGACGATGACGTGCGGCTTATCGTGAGCAGTTGCGGATTGACTCATGACTTTAATGACTCCCAAAGTAGCGAAACGGCCAGTCGAGCTCAGGGAACAAGACTTAAATAGCCTAGTGCTTTCCCCATCCTAGTACGACAGGAAACAATCGTCAAGACAACAGTTGTCTGAACAAGTAATTTTCCCATTTCCGGTCGAAGTCACCATGACTTCCTGTGGCACACGCCGCTAGCGTCTGCATTCCGACGCTGGCAGCGTCGGCCACGGGGGCGGAATGACTACTTCCAGTCGACGGCCACTTTCACGACGGCTTTGACAAGGTCACCCTGGCCGCCCAGTGGTGCGTGGACATCCTGGGGAAAGAAGATCGCAAACGAACCGGGAGGGACGACAACCCAGGTTTCGGCTGCGTCCTGGAAGAATCCCATGTCCTTTTCGACTTCAAACGGGGCGATCGGCTGAGTGCAATCGGGGAGAGCACGCCACGCCATTTCGTCGGTGCCGCTGATTCCGAATTGAATATCGATGTACTTCCGATGGACTTCGAATTTGGCGCCATCGTGACCACGTCCAGGAGCCCGATTGATGACCACATACATCCGGTCGCCGTCAATCTCGTGTCGTCCGGCACTCATGTCAGAGAGTTTCGCCGTGCGGAGGAACTCGAAGGCGGCGGCAAAGCCGGGGTGGATGGCAGCATACAAGTCCGCTCGGACAAGTTGGTCGAGAATCATTTTGAAGCTTCGGATCGAGGTGGGAAACAGGGACGATACGAGCCCACTACGATAGCACTTTCGCAGAGGCGAGTCATCCGTTCGCCGTTTCGTAGGCACCGTGGGACGGGTCTCCAGGCCCGTCAGACCAGCAATCGAAGACTCACGCACCTTGAATTTGACCTGTGCCGTGTCAGAGATTTCAAGAAGAGTAATCTCACGCAAAGGCGCCAAGTATATAACGAGGTATTCTTTGCGCCTTGGCGCCTTTGCGTGAGATCTTAACCTTTTGATTCTTGGATCATGCGCCAGAATCGGCGAATTAGGCCCTGCGGCCTTTGCGCTGCCGTGATTCGCCCGGCTCCAATTTCGCAGAATCGGGACGTGATTCCGCGGCAATCTGCGGCTTGGCGGGCAAGACGTGCCGGGCGTGTCGAATCATCCCTTCGGGATCGGGATCTTCCGTGACTGCCTTCAGTTGATTCCGCTGCTTCTGTGCCGAACGGTAGATCAACCAACCCATCGGGCCAGCCAGCATCGCCGGCGTGAGCACGATATCGGCGAGCATCGCGGTCATGATCAACGCACACATCAGCCAGCCGAAGCGGCTGATCAACAACAGCGGCGCCGGTGCCAGAACGAGCATCGACAATCCGATCGCGGCACTGGTCTGCCACAGAGCAGGGCCGCATTGTTCCAGGGATTTCACGATCGCTCGGCGATGCGACAGGCCGGCGATGACACCGTCGCGGTACCACGTCATTAAGTGCAAAGTGCCATCGACCGCGATCCCCAGGGCGACCGACGCCGTGATCAAGGTGCCGACATCGACTGGAATATCGCACCAGGCCATCGCGCCGAAGACGATGCCAATCGGCAGTACGTTCGGCAGCATCGACATCAGTCCCGCCCAGACGTCCCGGACGATGATCATCATCACCACGGCGATCAACGCGAACGCCAACAGGAAGCTATAGAGCAGACTTTCGATAATCGCTTGTTGAGTCGCCAGAAACAGGGGTACCATGCCGGTGACGACGTGCCGCGTATCGGCATGGTACTTCGTTTCGGACCGGCAGATTTCATCGAGTTCT
Source organism: Planctomycetaceae bacterium (assembly GCA_021732415.1). GTDB lineage: Bacteria > Planctomycetota > Planctomycetia > Planctomycetales > Planctomycetaceae > JAKFVC01. The sequence continues at coordinate 4,519 of JAKFVC010000015.1, read as the reverse complement.
TGCGTAATATCTCCATAATTCAGGCGAGACATCACGGCGACCTGGCTCGTGATTCGCCACAGTTCGTCCCCGGCCGCATTGAACTCGCTGGCGACCGGTTCCACCTGATAGAGGCTGCGTACCTGAGGATCTTTACGGACACCGGCTTCAACCACCTTGGCTCGCGCGTTGAAGGCGAGTTTCTCCTTCATCGAGGGAGTTGCGGACTGAGGTTCCGCATCCGGCTGGAAATCCGCCAGCGACAGAGTGCCGCTGATTCTCGGCAGCGCCCGCATCTTGGTCGCAATCGCCCGAATGATCTCCATGCGCTGCGTGAAATTGAGATCTTCCCGAGCAGCCCGGCCAAACGAAATGACAGTCTCGACGGGAACGATGCCCGCGAGGTTCTCTTCCAGATAGTTGTAGTCCTGCACCAGAGGCGAATCTTCTGGGAAATAGCGAATGACTTTGGTTTCCGTCCGGAAGTTCCTCAGGCCATACATGGCAACCACGGAAGCGACGATCCAAAGCACCGTGATCGCCGTGGAATGCTGCACGATCATCCGCCCCAGACGGGTCCACGGACGACGCATTACGGCAGTGACCGGAGGCGGCGCGGCCGGCCAGGCTTGCAACATCGCCGGGACGCCATACAACACACCCACTACGGATATCAGCGTGCCGATGGCCGAATAGAACCCGAAGTCACGGACGGGGGCCAAATGACTGGTCAGCAACGATCCGAGCCCGATCGCGGTCGTGATGGCGGCCATCAAACAAGGCATGCGGGCAGCGAGAATCGCCTGCACGATCGCCGTCTGAGGATTGTAGTGGGCTTCGTTTTTCCAGTAGTTGGCGATATGTACCGCCCCCGACATCGTGACGACCAGTAACAGCGTCGGCATCACGATCAACACCATGTTCATGCTGCCGCCAAACGCCGGCACCAGGGCCACGGTCACCAATGTCGTGAGATACGAAATCGCCAGGACAATGATTGCCAGTCGCACGCTTCGCAGCAACCAGAAGGCCAGAAACAATCCGACGACCCACGAGAACATGACCACCGAGCGCTGATGTGGCATGTACCACGGAGCGGCTGGGTTCCAGAGCGCCTTGATGATCTCGTGGCTGAGTGCGGTGGACGCCACGGGCGAACCACCCATGTGGATGGACTTCGCGGGGACTCCCACTTCTTCCGCCAGGCGACGAAGTTGCAATAACGTTCCCTTGCGATCGGCTTTTCCAGCCGGAGATAAGGCAATCGCCAGGGCAGCGGGCTGTCCGGCATGCAGGAAGCACTCGGACATCAACGGCTCGCCGTCACGCTGTCCGGCCACCGGAATCTTCAACGTCTTGGCCCAAGCCACGAATTCCGTGACCAGCTTGGGATCCGCATGCATGTGGCGCCAAGAGATCTGGAAATCGTGTGGCGGAGCTTCCTCGACGATAACTTCGCTAGCGGGATCTGCGGTTTCTGTACCGGTAGCAGGCGTGGCGGCAACTTCCTCGGCGACCTCGTCGTCTTCGGGTTCAAAAACTTCGTCTAAACCCTGGTTGAGATCAAAAACCTGCAATTCCAGACCGAAGCGCGTGTGTGCTTCTTCCTGCAGGTAACGGAGGCTACGACTGCGCTGTCCCAGCGCCGCGGAACTCAGTTGGCACCAGACACGTCCCGGGCCGGACATGACCCCCGTCACGCGCCGGATCGCTTCTTCGCGGTCGATTTTCAGCTCGACCATTCTCCGAATGAGTTGCCCTGGAGTCCGTACCGATTCCACTTGCTTTAACCCGCCGCGTCGAATCCCTTCGGCATCCGCGGTTCCCAAGATTCGCGCCGCGAGTTTCTCCACGCGAGGATCTTCAAGCGCACTGTCATCCCAAGTCAGCAGCAGGCTGTCTTCGGTGCCGAAATGGCCGTTATACCAGTCGAACTGCCGAGTCTGAATATTGTCGTCGGAGAGCCAATGCTCGACATCGTTCTCCATCCGCAACTGGGAAACACCCCATACGGCTAGCGGGAAGGTGAACGCCATACCGACGAGCACCCATAACCCAAGGCCGTGCCCCCAGGGATCGCGTTTCTCAAAAAAATGCGGCATGACGGCTATCTTGCTCGCGGAGCATGGGTTCGCCGGCCCAAAATCTGCCCCGGCGAAGGTGTCTGATATCAAGTGGTTGTGGGAACCGAAATCAAGCGGCTAACAGCGCGTTAACCATTCGATTGCGCGGTGTGAGTGTGTGAGGGTATCGGAGTGGGGGAGTATGGAGTTCGTGACAATTCCAGTTACTGGGCCTGCCATGTCACCCCCGTTACTCTCTTACACTCATACTCTCACACGCTTCTTTCGCGCATGCGTTAAGTGAAATCGCTCTGCCCGCATGCAGATGGCACATCGCGCACAGCAACGCCGACGATTCCGGTTCTGTTCGTAATCATCGTCCGTGACTCATGCCCCACTTGTGTCCTAGTTGCGCGACCGCAACCAATCTGCCGGATCTGACGAGAGACTGGATAAACCGGGTAAAGAGTATGGCGGATCAATGATTTTCCACAGATTGTCGAATCAATCCTGGCTACAGGAGACGGATAATTCCTGGTGGTCCCATCCGTCCTATTAGCCCCATCGCCTGCATGAGACTTATGGGACGAATGGGACCTATAGGAGCAACGGGAGGGAGGCAAGCTCGCTCGCGAAGATCCGTTGGGATGCACTCGCTGGCGCTTCGGGCTAGTATGGCGGGTACTTGCGATACAATTTCGGTTCGCGGCACACATCTCACCACTGATCGTCGGCGGGAAATTCACATAACATGACCGTTTCACAGAAACAGCGAATCGTCATTCTGGGTGGAGGTTTTGGTGGTGTTTATACCGCGATCTACCTCGAGAAAAAGCTGAAATATCGCGCTGATATTGAAGTCGTCCTGGTCAGCAAAGAAAACTACTTCGTCTTTCAGCCGATGCTGGCGGAAGTCGTTTCAGGCAGTATCGGGATCCTGGATACCGTCAGCCCGCTGCGTCGATTGCTGCCGCGTACCACGCTGTTTATTCGTGATGTCGAAGAGATCAACCTGGAACAGAAAACGGTCTCGCTGTCGCCTGGATTCCGGCCGCGGCAGATGATTTTGCCGTACGACCATCTGGTCCTGGCCTTGGGGACAGTGACCGATTTCCGCGGTCTGCCGGGTCTCTACGAGCATGCATTTCCATTCAAGAATCTCGCCGATGCCGTCGCGCTACGGAATCACCTGATTCACGTGCTCGAGGAAGCGAGCATTGAACCCGATCCTGCGATGAAGAAAGAACTGCTGACGTTTGTCATTGCCGGTGGCGGATTTTCGGGAGTGGAAGTCGCCGCAGAAATGAACGATTTCCTGCGCGAAGTCGCGTCCCGTTATCGAGGTCTGAAACGGGAAGAAATCCATGTGATTCTGCTCCATTCCGGAGCACGGATTCTGGAACGCGAACTGGCCCCGGATCTCGGGGAATATGCTCAGAACATTCTGCGGAAGCGTGGCGTCGATATTCGCCTGAAAACACGTTTGCGGACCGCCAGCCAGAATGCCGCCATCCTGCAAAATGGCGAAGTCATTCCGTCTAAAACGGTGGTCTCGACCGTCCCCTCGTCACCTCATCCGCTGATTGACACGTTGACCTTGCCGAAAGAACGCGGCAAGGTCAGCGTGGACGAAACCTTGCAAGTTGTCGGTAGCACATCAGTCTGGGCACTGGGCGACTGCGCCCTCGTTCCCTACCCGGGAGCCGACAAATTCTGTCCGCCCACAGCCCAACATGCGACTCGGCAAGCGGAGCTGGTGGCCAAGAACCTGCTGGCCTCCATCGACAACAAACCGCGGCAAACGTTTCAGTTCACGGGGCTCGGCAAGATGGGTTCGCTCGGCCACCGTTCAGCGGTCGCGGAAATCATCTGGGGAATCAAGCTCTCAGGGATTCTGGCGTGGTTCTTCTGGCGTACGGTCTACTGGTGGAAACTGCCCGGCCTGGACCGCAAGCTGCGTGTGGGAATTTCCTGGTTTATCGACCTGCTGCTGCCCGCCGACTTCGTGCAGTTGAAACTCACGGAAAAGAACGCCATCGCCCAAGCCCATTATGAGCCCGGCGAAATGGTATTCGAACAGGGGGATGTGGGCGATTGCCTGTATATTCTCGTGAAAGGCGAGGTCGAGATTCTCGTCACGCAGGACGGCGAACAGAAAAGCGTGGCGCACTTGCGCGAGGGCGAGTACTTCGGCGAAATGGCCCTGTTAAAGCATCAATCCCGCAGTGCCAGCGTGCGTTGCGTCACTCCAGTCGAGTTGCTGATGCTGCGGCGCGGCGACTTCCAATCGCTGATCAGCAACCTCGCAGACCTGCGGACCAGTATGGAATCGGTCATGGAGAAGCGTCTGTTGACGGATCCACAAGAGCCGTAATAGCTAGATGGGAGGGCGAGGGACCCAGAGGGTACCCCGCCGAGCCTAAGCGAGCTTTAGCTCGGCGTCCGCCGGAGGCATAACATTCAGCCTCCGGCGGACG
>JAKFVC010000113.1 GCA_021732415.1 Planctomycetaceae bacterium | reverse complement strand
TCGGATCCAGAAATCCTAGACTGGCTGGAATCCTTATAAAGTTATGCGGAGATTGAACAAGATCGAACACCAATACAGAAAGGCGAGCGAATGCCACTCCACATAACGTTCGACTCCACATAACGCGTCCCACTTGTGCGGGCCGACGACCCAAATCGATCTGGTGGTCAAAATACTCAGCCACCGCGTCGTCATCAAACGCCACCGTGACCGGTGAGCAGTCTTGTTGGATCAAGACGAAGTCTTCGATCAAGAGCAGATCCTCGGCATCGGAGATGCCAAAGCCGCCCACTTCTGTGGGACCAAGATCACGCAGGTACAACAATTTGGCCCAGGCCCACGGACTGAACCGTAAGGCCGGCCGGCGCGTCATCCGCGGTTGAGACCGTTTCCGATTCCAGTTCTGCGGTGGGGTTCGCATCGTGACACTCCTGACAAAGTTGGTGGGTGTTGAAACAACGAGGACAGACATTCTCTCCACACTCGCGACACACGTCGGCGCAACTTGGGCAGAAGAGCTGGTCACACCGCACGCAACAACGCGTGCACGCCTCGCACGCCGACGTGTCGCAGAATGAGCAGTAGGCACTGCAACTGTCACAGACCTGGGCCTCGCAGACATGGCAGTAACTGCTGTCATGAGCGGAGTGCGCGCCACAAGCATGGCAGTCGATGCCCTCCCACTCGTCGAGACTCGCATACGGACTGTGGCTGTTATAAGTGTGGAGCACTTGGATAATGATGTGGAAGAAGTCGGTCAAACGCCCGCTCCGGAGCGCTTGCCGCAGGACATGGGTGGCATCCCCCTCACACAACCGATCCCGAATCACGTGCGGATGCGTGATATCGGATCGGCCCTCAGGACAACACGGATGAATGGCCTGCACCGTGTAGGGTGACGCGTGAGCGAGTACGGGGTCCCAATGCAGGACAATCCGAAAGGGACCCAGCTCGACTTCTTCCAGGACGATGGGCTCCGTGACGACCGAAATGGTCCTATTCCGCAGTTGGACTTCGCAATCCTCAAATTCGTCTCGGAGAGCGATCAGTTCCTCGTAGAGGACAGCCTGGTTGGGAGCCTCCGAATTTGCGAAACGCAGCTCGAGGGTAGCGAGGGTGGTGGCGATCTGGGCTTCGCAACATTTCAATTGGGCATGGAGCTGCCGCGCGACCGCCTGGGCGGAGATGTTCCAACGGTGGTGTTCTGCGGTCTGCAGCCGTTCGGTGAGCGATTGCAATTGAGAAAAGTGACGCCCGTTGCCAAGAGTGGCATGGTTGCGTATCTATAATTAGTGCCTTAATCGGCCGCCCGAATTTGTGACTTCGTGACATCGCAGATGGTGTTTTTACAAGTGGAGTCGCCCCGACCATCTCGGCGGGACTGACCTGATCGGTTTTGTCTTTTCCACTTTTCAGGGTCTCTCCCAAGTCGCGCAAGGGTGCAGCGAGTTTATTGGTAAAGGCGATGGCGACTTCGAGTCTTAAAGACAACTAGTTGTAATCCACTTCGTTTGAAAGTTCATTAATTGATTATTCGGGATGCGGGGATCGATCGGTGTCGCCAATGCACTCGGATCGATATTATTACATTGGTTGCGCCCCCGAATTGATTCCCTCGAAGGTCTTATTTCTGTAGGCTCTTTCTCGCGCATGATCACTTCTATCGAACAAATCACTGACGAATTGCTGCGAAACGGCCTGTTGGACGACGAGTCACTGGCGGAAACGTGCCATGCGCTGGAGAAGCGCGGAGACGCCATCACGGGCGCGAGTTTGCTGTCTCTGCTGGTTGCCGAAGGGAAACTCACACCGTTTCAGGCCGAGGAAGTCGGGCACGGGCGTGCGAACCAGCTTGTGCTGGGGAACTATCTCGTGCTCAGCCGGATTGGCGAAGGGGGCATGGGTACCGTCTTCAAGGCCCTGCATCGGCGGATGCAACGCCTGGTGGCTGTGAAGGTGATTCGGAAAGAAGTCGCGACGCGAGATTTTATCGCCCGTTTTCGTCGCGAGATTCAGTTGTCGGCGCGGCTGAATCACCCCAACATCGTGGTGGCTTATGATGCCGATCAATGCCCGCTGGGCGACTTCCTGGCAATGGAATACGTCGAGGGAACCGATCTCGGAGAAGTCATGCGGCGAACGGGTTCATTGAGCATCTCGGACGCGATTTCGGCCGTGCGACAAGCCGCTTTGGCCTTGGGGTACGCCCATCAACGAGGCATCGTGCATCGCGACATCAAGCCGGCGAATCTGCTGCGCGATGTCAGCGGGTGCGTCAAGGTGGTTGATCTGGGGCTGGCTCGCGTGTCGGAGTGGGAGGGGGCCAAGGGATCGGAATTGACGCAGCTGGGGGCCGTCGCTGGCACAGTGGATTACATGTCGCCGGAACAGGCCGAAAATCCCTTGACCGTCGATCAACGCAGTGACATCTACAGCCTGGGATGTACGCTGTTCGCGCTGCTGACAGGCGGCCCTGTCTTTACCAAGTCGAGTCTGATTGCGCGCATTCTAGCTCACCGGGTGGATCCGCCCCCGGCGCTCTCGGTCGTCCGCAATGATGTCCCGGACCCTCTGAATACGATCTTTCAGAAGATGCTGGCCAAGTCTCCGGACGATCGATATGCTTCAATGGAGGACGTCGTCACGGTACTGGACTCGTTGAATCGACAGCAGGCGGCATTTGAAACGACTCAGATTTTGCCGAGACTCGCCACGGAAGGCTGGTCTCCCGAACGGGTGACGGTATTGATCGCGGAAGAATCGCGGCTGCAATCTCACATGATTCGCAGCGTGCTGACCGAGATCGGGGTGGCCGACGTTCACGTTTGCCAGACGGGCAATGACGTACTGCAACGGCTGACCTCGATGGCGCCGCAAATTCTGCTGAGCAGCATGCGACTCCCGGATATGAGCGGACTGGAGCTGGCCGCTCGGATTCGAGACTCGCTGCGTTGGCTGGAAATGGGAATTGTCTTGATGAGCGGTGACGACTGGACCGCTCGGCGTCGATCGGCCGCGGAGAAGTTAGGACGCCTGCGCCTCTTGAAAAAGCCGTTCGACGCGAATGACTTGCGAGCGGCCATCACGGGAGCCCTGTCGGATAACTCACGAGATCAGCAGAAAGTGGGGGGGTTGAGCGATCTGCGGGTGTTAATCGTCGATGACAGCGGTGTCGCCCGGCGGCATGAGCAAGATATTCTCAGCGAACTCGGCTTTTCCAGCTTCACGCATGCAGACGACGGTGACACGGCGGTCGGTCACCTGGCGCAAACCCGGTTCGATCTCGTCGTCACCGACTACCACATGCCGCGCATGGACGGCCGTCAACTGATTGCTCATATTCGCCAGCACAGTACTCAAGGAGAAGTGCCCATTATCATGGTCACGACGGAGTACGACCCCCAGAAGCTTGCGCCGATCTATCAACTGGGAGTCTCGGCGATTTGCAACAAGAGTTTCGATCGCGAATTGGTTCGCAACATCGTGATTCAGTTGTTCGCGTGATTTCTCGCGTAATGTCTATATTTCCGCACAATCGGACCAAACATCCGGGCTGCGGACCGGAACTTTGCTCAGTCCCTAGTTTCCAATGGACATTGGTTCGACGCTGGGTTCATCTGGAGCATTCCGCAGCCCAGGCCGATGCCTGCGCTCCTGGCCGCTTCGTACCAACGTTTGCCGTCACTTATGAGCCACGATCAAGACTACATCCGTGAATTCGTCATCGAGTGCCGCGAGGGCTTGGATCGCATTGACAACGTACTGGTTGCACTCGAGGCCACACCCGGCGACAAGTCGGGACTCGACATCGTGTTTCGTACTTTGCACACGATCAAAGGCAATGCCGGCTTCCTGGATTTCCCGAAGCTGGGGGCGATCGCCCATGCGGGCGAGAACCTGTTAAGCAATCTGCGCGGCGGCCAGGTGGTCGTCAATGCGAACATTGTCGACCTGTTGCTGCGTACGATGGATGCCATCCGAGGCTCCATTGGCGGAATTGAATCGACGGGGAATGAAGGTGCCGCTGACCACTCAGCGCTGTTGAAGGAACTCGCCCGGTGGACCGCGGCGGGTGTCGATTCTGTCAGTTCGAATCGCGGGCAACCAGACCCAGCCGAGCCGAACCTGTCACCAGAACGAACCGCCACTCACCTCACACCGGCACCGCAAGCGTCAACAGAAAAGCCCCCGCCAGACGATCTACAGCAGCCGATGCCCTCGCCATCAGTCTCAGCGACCGCGATCCAGGATGACAGTTGGTCTTCATCCATGCTCGGCAGCCGGGTCACCGAACCGGAACTTTCGTCGTTCATTCGCGTTCAGATCGATCATCTCGACGACTTGATGAATCTCGTCGGCGAATTGGTGCTGGCTCGCAATCGCATCGTGCAGATCGCTTCCAGTCGCCAGGATGATGAGCTGACGGAACCAATCCAGCGACTGCACCGGTTGACGGCGGCACTGCAGGACGGTGTGATGCGCACGCGCATGCAGCCGGTTCGTAATGCTTGGCGAAAGTATCCGCGCATTGTGCGGGACATCGCCAAACAATGCGGAAAACTGTGCGAAGTTGAGCTGCAGGGGGGCGACACGGAACTCGACAAGTCCATGCTGGAAGCGATTGCCGATCCATTGGTCCACCTCGTGCGGAATGCAATCGATCACGGGATCGAAAAGCCGTATCTGCGTAAAATCAAGGGCAAGCCCGAGACCGGACGGTTGCTCGTTCGGGCATTTCAGGAGAGCGGTCAGGTTCACATCGAGGTGTCGGATGACGGTGCAGGCTTGGATCTGGAGCGCATCCGCAAGAAAGCCATTGAGGCCGGAGTCATCGCGGCTGAAAAAGCACACCTGGTCTCGGAAACCGACCTGCGAAACTCTGTGTTTCTGCCGGGATTCACGACTGCAGACCGCGTGACCAACATGTCCGGTCGCGGTGTCGGCATGGACGTCGTCAAAACGTGCGTCGAGCAAATTGGCGGCACGATTGAACTGCAGACTCGAAAAGACGTGGGCACGACAATTCGCCTGACTGTACCTCTGACATTGGCGATCGTTCCCGCGATTATGGTCTCTTGTGGTCCGCAGAAATTCGCAATTCCACAGATAAACGTCGTCGAGATGCTGCGTCTGCGAGGCGCGGACGAGCAGCAGGCCTGCGATCACTTTCACGACACGCCCGTCCTGCGGTTGCGCGGTGAATTGCTGCCCATGGCTGACCTGTGCCACAAGCTGGGCGTGAAATCACGTTGCGATGAGGCGTTCCGTGAAACGCTGGACATTCTAGTCCTGAAAACCGGCACGCGACGCTTTGCCTTACTGGTGGATGAAATTGGGGATCCTCAAGAAATCGTCGTGAAACCATTGGGAGAGTTATTGGCCTCCCAGACCGAATTCAGTGGAGCCGCCTTGATGGGGGATGGCACCATCGCCCTGATTCTCGATGTGCTGGGCCTCGCTCGCAGCTCAGGATTGCTGGCTGATAGTCAATCACTCCTGACCGACTCCGCAACGATTCACGATGAGGGGCCAAGACTGGAAGAGCAAGTGCTGGTCTGCCAGGTGGATGGCGATCGACAGATTGCGTTGTTGCTCGCGGACGTCGTGTGTCTCGAACAAGTCCCGTCGGCGGCCGTCGAACATTCCGCCACAGGTGATGTCCTGCAGTATCGCGGCGACATTCTGCCGCTATACCAGCTTTCGCGGAACAAGCCGGTGTTGACGACCGTTCTTGGCTCAGTCAGCGATCTTATTTCCATCGTGATCTATCGCGCCGCGGAATCACAGTTGGGGTTACAAGTGGACCGCATTCTCGATATTGCACCACGACCACATGACCTGCGGCCGGTGGAACTGACCGGCGAGCCTGAATCGCGGCACCGCGTTGTCGCTACGGCCGTGGTCCTGGGACGAGTCACCGATTTCCTGCAAGTGAGCTGACATGTGACAGATTCCGTATTTTTTTTCTTTTCGGGCCAAACTAAAACTACAGAACCGCATCAGCGAGCCACACCATGCCATTCCATGTCCTGACATCCAAAAGGATCCCCAACAAACTGTTGTGGATCAGCTTGAGTTTTTCACTGCCGATCGCCGTGTTGTTGTACTTCATGGTGGCCAGCATCAACGGTCACATTCAATTTGCCACCCAGGAACTGGCGGGCAACGAATATCAGCGGCCGCTGCATGACTTGCTGCGCCACCTGGCCCGGCATCAATGGCTGTCAACTCGTCAGGGAGTTGCTGAAGCGGAATTGGTCAGCGAGCAGGGCAAGATCGACCAGGCCTTGCAGCGGCTCGACGGAGTCCAACGTCAGTTCGGCGGATCGTTGCAGGTCACCGAGGAAGGAATGGCTCTACGGCAACGTGCCGGAGCACTACCCCGTGACATGGCAGCAGCGTGGCAGAAGTACAAAGCGGATCGCGGATCATTCAGTCCAGAAGTCAACGAGGCGCGCCAACGTCAATTCCGTGACAATGCGCGGCAGTTGGCTGCACATGTGGGCGACACGTCGAACCTGATTCTCGATCCCGACCTCGACAGCTACTACCTGATGGACGCGGCCGTACTGGGGTTACCCCGATTGCAGAATCGCCTGGTAGAGCTCCGGCTGTTGTCTGGCGAAGCGTTCGCCAAACCAGAATTGACGGCGGCTGATATCCTGAATCTGGTTTCCACGGGCCGCCTGTTGCGCGAGGCCGATTTTGACGCCGTCGTCTCGAGCACTCGGACCGCATTGGCCGAGGACCCGAACTTTCATGGGCCAAGTCCTTCGATCCGCCAGATTGAACCGGCACTCGAAAATTTCGTGGTGTCGATGGAGTCCCTGCTAAAACGCCTCGAGCTGACCGATCCGATGCAGTCCGCTGTCCACGGCGCAGAGATCGACCAACAAATCGTCAAGGCTTTGGATGCGAGTTATCAGTTACGGGACGTTGTGGCGCGTGAGTTGGACGAACTTCTGCGCATCCGCAGAGGTGAATTCCAGAGCGAACGCTTGTGGTCGCTGTTGTTAACGTTGTTCGCGCTGGCGGTTTCGGTGGCCCTCGTCGTCGTGGTGGCTCGCAGCATCACGCAGCCACTCTCGAACTGTGTCCATGGCCTTCAGTCACTCGCCAACCGCGATTTGACTCACCGCATGAACTTTCATGGAAATTCGGAGATTGGTGAAATCTCCGAGGCTGTTGACCAGGCGGCCGACGGTATGCTCGCCGCCATGCGTTCGTTGCGGACCAGTGCGACCGAATTGAATCGAGCCGCCGACCGCCAGACCGATGTCAGTTGTCAGATGTCGACAAATGCCGAGCAGACATCGCAGCAAGCTCAGCGGGCATCTGTCGTCGCCGCACAAGTCAGCCAGAATACCCAGGCTGTGTCACTGGCCATGAACGAGCTGAGCACGGCGATTCGCGAAATTGCCAACAACACTCAGCAGGCCGCCCGCGTCGCCACCGACGCCGTGCAACTGGCCGCGACGACCAACTCGACGGTCACCAAGCTGGGCCAGAGCAGCGCCGAGATCGGTGAAGTCATTAAGGTCATCACGTCCATAGCCGAGCAAACCAACCTGCTGTCGCTTAACGCGACGATCGAAGCGGCCCGCGCCGGCGAAGCGGGCAAGGGGTTCGCCGTCGTGGCCAACGCCGTCAAGGAGCTCGCCAAACAGACCGCCAACGCCACCGAAACGATTCGACGCAAGATCGACGTCACACAGAACGACATTCGCGAATCCGTGTCCGCCATTACCCGGATCAGCCACACGATTGAACAAATCAACGATTTTCAGAACTCGATCGCGGGGGCAGTCGAAGAACAAACTGTCGTTACCCGCGACATCAGCCGCAATGTGGCCGATGCGGCGAGAGGGACGTCCGAAATCGCCGGCAGTATCACCCTGGTCGCCCGGGCCGCCGAGGGAACCGCTGCGGGAGCCACCGCGACTCGTGCAGCAGCACAGGACGCAACCCGCCTGGCCACGCAGTTAAATGATCTGGTGTCCCAATTCAGAAGTGATTGAATGACTTGAGAGTTGTCTGATTGGCATGCGAAATTGATGGGACCAATAGGAACGATGGCCTGAATGTGACCATTGATCTGAAACTTTGTGTCCCGGCCGTCCTTTTATTCCCTTGATCCGCGCAATCAACTTCCAACTTCAGTTGCGATGTCGCGCCAACCAACCGTGGGCCAACACCATGTCTGATGTCGAAACCATCTGCACGTTCACCCTGGACGGTCTGTTTCTGGGGATCAACGTCAGCGAAGTTCACGAGGTTCTGTCTGCCCAGACATTAACCCCCGTCCCGTTGGCGAACTCGATTGTCGCGGGGCTGATCAACATGCGCGGCCAGATCGTCTCGGCGGTTGATCTGCGCCGTATGCTTTACTTGCCGCCACGCACTGACGATGCTCCACCACCGGTCAATGTCATTGTTCGCAACGGTCACGATTTGCTGAGCCTGCTGGTGGATCAAGTCGGAGATGTCCTGGAATTTGAATCGCGTCTATTCACTCCGCCCCCCGACACGACACCTGGGGAAACGAGAAACCTTTTTCGCGGAGCGTATCAACTTCCCCGGCAGCTTTTGTTAGTCTTTGATACCAACCGGGCGATCGAGGCGATCATGTCGCGGGCCGGTTCCAAACGCTCGCGGGATGTGACATGAAACGGATTCGACTACTCATCGTTGACGGTTCATCCACCGCGCGGCACACGCTGAGTCGGCTTTTCGATCAGCATCGTGAATTCGAAATCGTGGCAGCCGTGGCCAGCGGGCGGATGGCCCTGGCAAAGTTACAGGATCTGCATCCCGACGTCGTTGTGCTCGACGTTGCCAGGCCCGACATGGAAGGCTTGAAAACCCTCGCCACAATTCGCGAAACGCATCCCGCTCTGCCCGTCATCATGTTCAGTCGACTGACCGAACGCGGCTCGCAAACCACGGTCGATGCTTTGCTGCTGGGGGCCACGGGCTACGTCACGAAACCCGAATCCAACGCCGATTTCGAACGCTGCGTGCAAGGGGAATTGACGACGAAGATCAAGTCTTCTGGCACCCGGCAGCACAAGCCAATACCGCCATCGGTAACGACTTCAATTCGAGAAGGCGAGGTTTCATCCGGGCTTCAAGACAGTCCAACAGTCACGAAGAGCCGCTCGGCGGGAGCCTCGGCCTCTCGGGAGGCAACTTACAATGCCGAGATTGTGGCCATTGCTACTTCGACCGGCGGTCCCAATGCGTTGGCAACACTTTTGTCAGCACTGCCCCCGGAGTTCGTCACGCCGATCGTGATCGTGCAACACATGGCATCGGGATTCACGACTTCTCTCGCGGAAAGTCTTCGTCGTCAAACCGGCCGCAACGTGCAAGAAGTCGGGACTGTCCAACCTCTCACTGCAGCCGCAGTCTGGATTGCACCGGGCGGACGTCATCTGGTGGTGAATCGACAGGGAGTGGCAGTCCAGGTCGCTCCGCATGACGACGCTCCCGAAGATGGCTGCCGTCCGTCGGCCAACGTGTTGTTTCGGTCGGTCGCGGATGTTTTTGGCCCTGTGAGTTTGGCCGTGGTGCTGACGGGAATGGGCAACGATGGTCTGGCTGGGTGTCGAGCGATTCGGCAAGCGGGCGGAACCATCCTCGTCCAGAACGAGGCCAGCAGTATTGCCTGGGGTATGCCCGGCCAGGTCGCCACGGCCGGCCTCGCGGATGAGGTACTTTCTTTGACGGATCTACCACAAGAAATCTGCCGGCGCACGACTTCAACGCGCCTTCAACGGTTTAGTGCGAGTTAAGGATCAAGACATGACTCTTTCCTCAGACCATTTTGAATTCATTTGCCGATTCCTCGACGAACAAGCCGGGATAGCATTGGAGGCAGATCAAAACATGTTCGTTGCCAGCCGTCTGCTCCCGGTCGCTCAGCGGCACGGCTGGACCAATCTCGATTCCCTGATTAACAAACTGCGTGATCACCACGATCGCCTGTTGGCCCAAGAAGTTGTCGAATCGCTCGTGACGCATGAGACCTCATTTTTTCGAGACCCGCATTATTTCGACGAACTAACAGAACACACGCTGCCGCGCATCATCGCCTGCCGTGTCCCTGAGCGCCGGTTGGCAATCTGGTGTGCAGCATGTTCCACAGGACAGGAAGCCTACAGCGTCGCGATGATTCTGCAGGAACGATTCGCCGAGCAATTGCGAGACTGGAGCGTCGATTTGTTGGCCAGTGACCTGTCTGCGACGGCACTACAGCAGGCTCAATCGGGCTGCTACACAGAAGTTGAAATTAGACGAGGCTTATCCGATGCCCGGCGGGCTCAACATTTTCGCCGCGAGTCCACCTGTTGGCGGATCAACGACCGATTGCGTCAAATGGTTCGATTCCAAAAAACGAACCTCAACGGCACCTGGCCGCAGCTACCAACATTCGACTTGGTTCTACTGAGAAATGTCCTGATTTACATGACCCCTTCCACGCGGCAATCCATCCTCACCCGAATTCGCAATTCGCTGCATCCAACAGGCTACCTGATGCTCGGCAGCACTGAATCCACCAATTTCTCGAGCCTGCAGATCGCGCGTGGTCGGGTAGGATCTGAACATTGCATGTAAACCTGAAACAGACTTTTTGGGTTGCATCATCGCGCCGAATGAACTGGCTTAGGTCTTCCCATGCGCCGGTTCGTAGTGGGCCCCGAACCAACGCCAGTCATCGCAACTCCAATAATTCGACAGCGTACTGGCGGAACTTTGCTGCTGTTTAGCAGCGGTAGCATGCTTTGGATTGCCCAAGCATTACCCGAAGGCGTCACCAGTCAAACGAGTTCGCCCTTTTCAAGGCCACCATGTTCGACAGGCGCGTTAACCTAGACCAACCAATTAACCAGAGAGCTAGAGAGTTTTGGCCGGTTGTCTACGGGCACCATTGCCAAATGTCAGAGTTGGAAACGGTGGCCGAGTCTCTCAAGCCGAACTCGCGACATTTCGAACGACGTTCAAACGCGACAAACAGCCTCAAAAACCCTCAATAACAGGGATTTTCACCAGCGCAAGCAAAACGCCGGGAGATTGCTCTCTCGGCGTTTCGTGTAAACCACTGGGTAGCGTTGTTCCGCTACTCAATAAAAGGCTCCCCGAACCGAACCCTCTTACGGAATCTCTCTTTGCCCGCCAAAGAGAGAGCGCGCAGAACCCTGTGTTTAATGCGGTTTCGCGAGTTCTGCCAACTCTTTGATGCGATCTCAAGAATCAAAGAGAGCGCTTCGCATACGAACGAATCTACTCTTTGTGAATGAAATCTGTTGAACGAAGCCGCTCCGCGGCAGCTTGATCAGGCGTCCCCTGCGTGTCGAGCGCCGTTTGTTGATTCAGCGCTGCCTCGTGTCTGAACGGTGGCGTACGCTGAACTCTCTGGTTGTCTCTGTTTCTCACAGCCCGGGAGTTTCATCATGGGG
>JAKFVC010000257.1 GCA_021732415.1 Planctomycetaceae bacterium | reverse complement strand
TGGGTGAGCTGAGCGCTGGGGGGCTCGGGCAAGCTGACCAGGGGGTCGCAGTTCCCGGTCCGCAAGAGGAACTGTCGCCGGCAGTCATGCAGGAAATCGATCGCCGCATGCTGGCGATTCAGAATGACTGGTCCAAATTCAAGGCCGACGCCGCGAAGCCCAAGTACCCCAACGTGCAGGTCAACGGCTTCTTCCAGGCGGACGTTGGCTTCTTCGATCAGTCCGCGAATAACCGGGCGACGGTCGGTGATATCCAGGACGGCGCCGACTTCCGACGCTTTCGTCTGTCGGCCAAGGGTGCCGTCATTGAAAACGTCAACTATTTCGCTCAGTTAGACTTCGGCTTCTTCGGACGCCCGACGTTCACCGACGTGTGGTTGGAAATCACGCACGTCCCCGTGCTGGGGTTCATCAAGATCGGTCAATGGAAGCAACCATATGGCTTGGAATCGGTAACCAGCGTTCGCTACCAGACGTTCATGGAACGATCCTCGCTGTTCCAGTCGTTCGAAGCGTTCCGGCATATTGGTGTCGGTACCTACAACTACTCAGAAGACCAGATGTCGACGTGGGCGGCGTCAGTCTTCAAGACTGGGCAGGACCAGTTCGGCGACGACATCGGTGATAACGCCGGCATCTCGGCCGCCGGTCGAGCCACTCATCTGGCCTGGTACGAAGAAGGCGAAGACAGCAGTCTGTACTATCTGCACATGGGTGGTGCCTTCTGGTACGGTAACCCGGGCAACGACAAGATGCGGTACTCAACGATCCCCGAATTCTACATCGGTTCGTTTGGGTCATCCGCGGCCAACCCGGTGGGAACCAGCAAGGTGGCCATTCCCAACGTCGCCAACGGCACGCCGCCGTTCGTCGACACCGGTGTGTTCAACTGCAACAACTTCCAGCACTACGGGGGTGAATTGGTGTGGTCTCATGGACCGTTCTATGTTCAGTCTGAAGCAATGCTGGCGATCGTCAATCCGCAGGACAATTTGACTCAGATGCACTACAAGGGTGCCTATGTCAATGCGAGCTACTTCCTGACCGGTGAAAGCCGGCCCTACGATAAGAAGGCCGGTGCTCTGGATCGCGTCAAGCCGCTGCAGAATTTCCGGACTGACACCGGTTGCGGTTATGGTGCCTGGGAATTGTGCTCACGGTATTCGTATATCGATCTGAACGACGGCAACATCAACGGCGGCCGCATGGATGACTGGACTGCCGGCGTGAACTGGTACTTGAATCCCTACACCAAGTTCCAGTTGAACTACATTAAATCGTTCCTGGCGAACCCAACTTTCGGCCACAGCTACGCCAACATGTTTGGACTGCGAGCCCAGATTGACTGGTAGTTTGCCAGAGACGATTTCTATCTAAAGCAATTAAACAGGGGCCAGCTTCAGCAGTTGGCCCCTGTTTTTGCGTTTTGTCATCCTTCGATCTTCATCCGTTTCCCATTAGTCCTATAAGTCCCATGTGTCCCATAAGTCCCATGACTTTAATGGGACTTATGGGACACATGGGACGGATGAGACTTATGAAATTGCCGATCGCGTCTACAGCGTCAGCCACCGGTCGCGTGAGGCCACCGGCCAGCGTTCTGCCAGCTTGCCGTCCACGATCACGAACGCTTCCTTGTGTAAGGCGCTCGTGGGGCAAATGTGACGGGGCAGGGCATAGGCGTCATCCCCCGGTTCAAATTCCGCGGCGTGGGACGTCTTGATGACCAGATGTTCTTCGTTCTGCAGGACTTGCTCGGCATCATCGATGCCCACCATCGAGACGCGTTTTCCCGCGGGAGGATCGGACGCCACCGCCTTATACCCCAGATCAAACGTCACGCGGTCCGGAGTCGGACGACTGATGACGCGCGTCAGCATCAACGCGGCCGGCCTGAATTCCAGATCGGGAAAGGCTTCTGAGTAGCCCGCATCGTTCAAGATGCACGTCCCCGGGCTGAACTCGATCGTCGGATCAGCGATTTCCGCATAAATCGGGAACGACGCAGTCCCCCCGCAGACCATCCGCGGCACCGGCATCCCAGCCGCAACCAGCTCGTCCCGGAAGGCCTGCACCTTCCGAAATTCTGCCAACACCGCCACGCGACGTTCATCGAGCGACTTCTGATGCTGATGTCCGTCGTAAACGTGAAAGCCCCCCGGACGGACTCCCGGCGTCTTGCAGATTTGCTCGTAGAGAGTCCGCGCCGCAGGACCGACAGTAATTCCGGTACGATGTTGTCCCGTATCGACGTCCAGCAACACATCGACCGACACACCCGCGGCCGAGGTCGCCTGGCCCAACGCCGCCAGCGGAGCACTATGGTCGGCGGTCACCGCCAGCCGCACATCGGGATAACGCTGGCAAAACGCGACGACTCGGCGAATGTTGGGCCCGACGATGTTGTAGGCCAGAAAGATATCGCGGACACCGGCATCGGCCTGCATCTCCGCTTCGGCCAGCGTCGCACATTTGTGCTTGGTAATCCCCAACTGCAGTTCCAGCGAGATCACCTGGCTCATCTTATGAGTCTTACAATGCGGCCGCAGTCGTTCGGGACCGCCGGCAATCTGCACCATGTGCCGCAGATTGGCTTCCAGTTGCTCGCGGAAGATCAACAGGGCCGGAGTAATGATTTCGCTGGTGTCGGCCACGTGGTAACGGGGATCCATCAATTTAACCTCGTACAAAGACAGCAAATCCAAGCGCACCTCATCTACAGGCATTATGGAAGGGGAGGAAAATCACCGCAAGCAGGGAGGGGGGATTGCGGCTGGAGTGCGATTGATATTTGGCCACAGTATGAGAGTATGAGTGTGTGAGGGATAGAGAGTTAAGAACCCGAGTGACTTCAGCCGGGAACTCTTCGTGATCTTTGTGATCTTCTGTTCAAAACAAGAATTGGAACAGAAGGTCACGAAGGACACAAAGGCTGACAGTTCCCATCAATGTCGGCCTAAGCCTCGAACTTCTCTCCGACACACTCACACCCTCATACTCTCTCACTTGTTCCAGAAGCACTCCGATTCGAGAACCTCGTCTGGACCTCCACCCCGCCCAGGGTTGACCCGCTTCCCACGCCCGTCCATGATGCAAACTCGTGGCACGGGCAACTGGACGAGGCACTCGCATTCACAAGGGACATCTGATGATTCCGGAAATGTTTGATTTGACGGGCAAAGTGGCGTTGGTGACGGGCGGCAGCAAGGGTTTGGGCAAGGCGATGGCTCGCGGGTTTGCGGAAGCCGGGGCGAATGTCGTGATCAGCAGCCGGAACGAAGCGGAACTGCAGGCCGCTCAGCAGGAAATCCAGGACGGGACCAAGGTCAAAGTCGCCTACCGCGTCTCGGACATGAACGACCGCCAGCAAGTCACCGACCTCGCCAAGTTCGCCCTCGATACGTTCGGACGAGTCGACATCCTCGTGAACAACGCGGGTGGCAACACGCCGCAGACCATCGACGCGATCACCGACGAAGTCTGGGACCGGGTCGTCGAACTCAATCTGACCAGTTGCATGTCGCTCACCCGAGCCCTCGTGCCGCAGATGAAGGCGCGGAATTGGGGCCGGATTATCCATATCTCCTCGATCATGGGCCTGGCTTCGAAGACTGGCCGCAACGTCTATTCGGCGACCAAGGCTGCATTGATTGGCCTGGCACGTGCCTCAGCGTTGGATCTGGGCGAATTCGGCATTACCGTGAACTGCATCTGCCCGGGCCCGTTCCTCACTGACTTGCCTGGCAAGTTGTTGTCGCCGGAAGAGAAGGCGGTCTTCGCCAGCCGCACGGCCCTGGGTCGCTGGGGCGAACCGAAAGAACTGGCCGGCACCGCACTGTTGTTGGCGTCGGACGCCGGCAGCTATATCACCGGCACGACGATCACCGTGGATGGTGGCACGCTGGTGAAGACGTTCTAAAGAAGATGAATGGGACCAATGGGACGGATGGGACTTATGAAATGTCCTTTCCGTCCTTGAAGTCCCTTCGACGTAGGTCAGGCTGTGCCTGACGATGGAACCCGCGACGACGGCCGAACACGTCAGGCACAGCCTGACCTACTTTGCGGGCTGCCTGTTGAACAGCTTATTCCGCGTTAAGCCCAACATACGAAGCCAATACTGCATCAGTACGCGCAGCGTCGCCAGGCCATAGATGCAACTGCGGCGGAAGTTGATGCTGGAGGCTTCGTCGAAGTAACGGACGGGCACCGGAATATCGCCCAACTTGAAGCCGAAATAGACCGCTTGGGCCAGGAACTGACTGTCAAACACGAAGTCGTTCGAATTGTTCTGCCAGGGGACCGTTTCCAGGACTTCGCGCCGGTAGGCCCGGAAGCCGCTGTGGAAATCGCCCAGGTTCTGCCCCAGGGCGATGTTCTCAATCAATGTCAGGATGCGGTTGCTGATGTATTTGTAGATCGGCATCCCGCCCTGCAGCGCTTCGCGCCGCGTCCGGATGCGTGAGCCGAGGACCATATCGCAGATGCCCAGCTTCAAAAAATCGATCGCCGCCGGAATGACGCGACTGTCGTACTGATAGTCGGGATGCACCATCACGACATACTCGGCACCGCGTTCCAGAGCCAACTGGTAGCAGGTCTTCTGATTGCCGCCATATCCCAGGTTCTTCTCATGACGGACGACTGTTAGCCCCAAAGATTGGGCGACAGCCACGGTATCGTCGCGGCTGCAATCATCGACCAGGATGACTTCGTCGACGCTACCCGGGGGAATATCCCGCACCGTACGCGCGACGGTCGCGGCCGCATTGTAGGCCGGCATGACGACGATCACTCGTCCCGGAATCGGATTCAGTCGAGGTGTCACAGCGGATGCAGTGCTGGGAGCGAGCGGAGAAGACGATGACATAAAGATCTCAATAGGGCGCGTTTCAGAACTCCCACTCCATACGCTGCCAACCTGCACTTTGTGGGATGTCTGAACGCGAAGTTCACAACGATTTCCAGCCGCCGATTATTGTCGAATCTCCCGACAGACTCCACAAGCTCTGATTTCAGCAGTAGTTGTGGAAGAGACAGAGAAGCGATTGAAGCGTACTACGACCGTTGCGAGCGACAGAATCGATCGGCGATAGCTCGCAAAACTCAACGCCAACCAAAAACGACAGCCCAGGCGAGCCGGGCGGCGTAAGCCAAATGGCACTCGCTTTAGGCATTAGACAAATCAGCCGCTGGGCGTTAGCCCCCGGTTCGAACAACAATCGACTCGAATCTCCAGAGGAAACCGGACGCTAACGCGTGCCGGCTGATTTAGTCAAATTCCTTTGTGACCTTCTATTTAAAAGGTTTTGAACAGAAGGTCACAAAGGACACGAAGAAAAAAACACAGAGGCACAGAGGACACAGAGTTTGAAATTCCTCTGTTTTCTCTGTGACTCTGGGTTTCAAAACTTAGATTCAAAAAGAATCCGGGGCTTACGCCGCCCGGCTCGCCTGCCTATGGTTTTATGTCGATCACCTGACTTAATCTCTTGAAAATGCATCCGACCGAACATTCCAGAATCTCATGTGTCCATCACCAGTGCGTGAGTCCAAACAGGGACGATATCGAGTTCCCGTTTGACGACGGCCCTCGAGTACGCCATGATAAGGGGTCGTTCGACTCCCATTTTGGACGAACCGCGACGTCACCTCCGGGTGCTGCGCGGTCAGTCGAACAGTCACTTAGAGACGTTTTAGCAGAAACTCGGAACGGTTGAGGTCTTGATGGTTGTTGCTTCGACAGAAGTCACAGTACACGCGGTGCCGACTCCCCCCATGTCGGCCAGCCGCCGCAAACAACTCGATCGCACCCTGCAACAAGCCTGTCTGGCCGCGCGGGTTCTGGAAGACACACGCGGGCAGGATACGCTGGTTCTCGATCTCACCGGAGTCACCACGATCGTCGATTTCTTCATCGTGACGACGGGCAGCAGCTCGCGCCAGATGAAGGCGATGGCCGAAGAAGTCCACAAGACTCTCAAGCACGAGGGTTCCAAGCGGATCAGCTTCGAAGGTGAAGACAACAACCAGTGGATGCTGCAGGACTACGGCGACATCGTCATCCACCTGTTCACGCCTGATGCCCGGAAGCTCTACGATCTGGAACACCTGTGGGCGGAAGCGCCGCGCGTGGACTGGAAGGCGATTGCTCCGGCAGTGGCGCCGCGCATCTAAATCATAAGTCCCATTGGTCCCATCCGTCCTATAAGTCCCATGTATTTAATGGGACACATGGGACTTATAGGACGGATGGGACTTATGTGATTTCATCACAGCCCGGCCAGGACGACAGAGAATTCCGCATCCGACCGGCTGAGTGCCTGCAGCAGCTTCGCCAGAGTCAGCACGGCGTCGCAGGTTGGGAACGTTTCGCGGAACCAGTAGCTTCCGCGGTCTCCCCCTCCGAATTCGGCGTTCGAGGCGCGCATGGCCTGAGCCATCCCCCACAGCGTGGGTGCGGCCGTCGCACAGAAACCGTCGCGGCGGTCGACGGGACGCAGCAACTCTTTGAAGGCCGACTCTTCCACCACGATGTGAGAATGCCGGGCTTCTGTCAACACAGTCTCCGCCAGCAGTAAAGTCAGCCGGCGGGCAGGGACCAGTTCGCCTCGTTCATCCCACGCCGCACAGGTTTGACCGTCATCGTCGATCAGGAGGCCAAAGTGGGCTCCCTGCTGCACCACCGTTTGGGACATCCGCACATTGTCCGGGTCGTTCGGGTCCCGCAGCGACCGCGAACGGACCGGAGTTACCACCGGAATCAGCTTGCAGGCCAGCTTTTGAAACAGGCGGCCGATCAGATCTCGCACCGGCCGGTTCGGACACCCCACGCAGACCTTCAAGGGTCGCAAGGCGTGAAAATGCTTCCACAGGCCGGCTTCATACACAGCCTGAGCATGAAAGGTCCGCTGACCCGCCGACTGCCTGAGAGGCCGTTGATAACCCGCTTCGTAGCGTTCGGAAATCGACGCCAGCAGATGATCGCGTTCCACGGGAATCGCACCCGCTCCGACAAAATCCAGACCCGTCCAGGCCGGATTGCAACCCGATCCCGTCACATGAATTCCGGCCGACGCCTGCAGATGTTCCACGGCAAACCAGAAACAGGGGCGGCTGACCAGACCGATATCGATCACCTGGCAACCCATCCGCCGCAACGTCTTGGCGACCCCCGTCACCAGATCAGGCGATGAGGGCCGATCGTCATGACCAATCACGACCTGCGGCCCCAGCCGTTTCTGCAGTTGGCTCACC
Organism: Planctomycetaceae bacterium; assembly: GCA_021732415.1. Lineage (GTDB taxonomy): Bacteria > Planctomycetota > Planctomycetia > Planctomycetales > Planctomycetaceae > JAKFVC01. The sequence goes on along the minus strand of JAKFVC010000257.1, from coordinate 4,425 downwards.
GGTGCCGAATCGGTTTCTTTCAACGTCAGCGGAGTCGATTCCCACAACAGGCTGGCAAACGCCCCGGCCATTTCTCCCGCCTTGGACGCCGTCAACTCATTGAGATAGATCCCACGCACACCCTGATCGGTAAACAATGTCGCCCGTTCGGCACGCTGCACCGAGGCGTCAATCTTTTCGATCGTTTGCGGGGTCAACTGCGAGGTATCGTGCCGATGGGCACACTCGCGGCATTTGGGATAGAACGCCGCCAGTCGCGACAAATGCACGGCCCGGGAGATACTGTAGTCCTCACCCGGACAAACGTATGTCGGCTCCTGTAATGTCGGCAATTCCAGCATGGCATCCCTGCGCGGTGGTCGGCGACTCGTCAGAGGACGAGGCGTACGTGTGACTTTACGCCAATTCCGCGAGATAGGTCAACTACGAATTAATGACGAATGACGAAACCAGAATGTCGAATGAATGACAAATGACCAAATCCCAATGATCTAGACATCACGCCATTCGTCATCGGGACTTTGTCATTGGTCATTCTTTAGTCATTCGGATTTCGTCATTCGTCATTTCCCCCCCAGCTTCCCGACTCAGAGAGTCCGGCTACACCAATCCTCTCGCGGTTCTTGAAAATCGCCCCCTGACTGAGTTAGAGTTTGTTCAGATTTCCTATTACTACTCCCCCGCGATGCCACGGGAGCCACGAGTGTTGATTATTGACCGGACCCAACGAACCTGGGCCACGCTGTCGGCAGTGGTGTGCGCCGTCGCAGGCGGGGTTTACGTGTGGTACGCCAACTGGGCTGTCAACGGCGCCACTGGCGGCAGCGTGCCGGGCCTCATCTTTGGCAGCATTGCGGCGGCCATGATGGTCTTCGCCGGGTTGCTGGGCGCTCGTCGCCGATTTCCCGCCGCACGGATCGGGAGTGCCCAGTTCTGGATGAAAGGGCACCTGTGGATCGGCACGCTGACCGTCCCGTTCGCCCTGTTCCACGCCGGATTTGGACTGGGCGGACGCGTCGAGATCCTCCTCTGGATCCTGTTTTTTGGCGTGATTCTGAGCGGTTTCTGGGGACTTCTCCTGCAGCAACTGCTGCCGCGATTGATGTTCGAAAACGTGTCGCGTGAGACATTCATCGAACAGATCCCTCATCTTTGCAATCGCTTTACCGCCGAATCCGACTGTTTGCTGGCGGACGTCTGCGGACCGCTGGAAGTTTCGATTTCGCCCGTCGAGATCAAGCAGTACGCGCCCCACTGGCAACCGTACTTTGAAGAGGACCGCAAAAAGAACCGCAACGAGTATCCCAAGACTGAGTCGGATGCCGTCCATTTCCAGAAGTTTCTGAAGAAGGTCTATGCCAGCGCCCCGATCTCCACGCCCGTGTCAGACAACGCCGCGGAAGTTCCGCCGCCAGCGACCACACCGGCTGTTGTGCCCGCAGCCGCACCGGTGATGAAGTCGGTCGCCCAGACTAAGGCACCCGAAAAAACTCCTGCGATCACCTCACCCGGAGCAACAACCGAGGGCGCAGCTCCTAAGGCAAAACCCGACCTTGCAGCGATGAAGGCTGCCGCCAAAGCCAAGACCGCAGATGGAGTCGACGCCCCAGCGATTCCTGAAAGTCCAGCCGATGGCCGCAGTCCGGCTCCGGCATCCCCGCCAGCTGCCAAGCCGAAACCTGACCTCGCCGCCATGAGGGCCGCTGCCAAGGCCAAAGCCACTGGGGGTGACGCGACTCCGCCAACTGCAAGTTCCGAAACCGCTCCCGATTCCGGAATTCCGACACCGGCAGCACCGCCAGCTGCCAAGCCGAAACCTGACCTCGCTGCCATGAGGGCCGCTGCCAAGGCCAAAGCCGCTGGGGGTGACGCGACTCCGCCAGCTGCAACTTCCGAAACCGCTCCCGATTCCGGAATTCCGGCACCGGCAGCACCGCCAGCTGCCAAGCCGAAACCTGACCTCGCTGCCATGAGGGCCAAGGCCAAGCCAGTTGCGGCCGCGGCCGGCAGCTCACCGATTGTGCCCGCCCCGGAAAGCAGCGCAACTGCCGAACCGCCCGCAACGAATCCGCTAGGTCCGTTGAAGCCCGTCAAAGAGCCTCCCGCCACGGCGCCGGCCGATCTGGTCGCCGCCGCGAAGGGAGCACCGCCGACACCCGCGCAGATCCAGGAATTGAAACTGTTCTATCTCGAACTGATCCGGCCGCAACTGCCCCTGCAGCCCGCCACGGAAAGCTGGCGGGAAGCCATCCGCCGCTCCATCATGGTCTGCCAGATTCGTTCGGATAACCAGCATCCCGATTTCATCCCGATCTTCGATCAATTACTGGACCTCTGCGAACAACGTCGACAGTTCGCCATGATTCAACGATATCATTTCTGGCTGCATGGCTGGCTGCTGGTTCATATTCCCGTAACCGTAGCCCTCTATTTGGTACTCGCGGCGCACGCGGTTTCTGCATTGCGAGTGATTCCATTTGGAAATTAGTTTGAATACCGCCCGACTCTGGAGAGTCAGGCAACATAGTTAGCGTGTTTTAACCAATCGATAGCGCGTGTGAGTGTGTGAGAGTCTCGGAGTGACAGAGTATGAGGGTGATAGCAGTCCAAGTTTCTGGGAATGCAATTTCACCCCGTTACTCTTACACACTCACACTCTCACACCCTTTCGATCGCACAAACATTAAGTGAAACCGCAATAAGTGAGCTTATCACCGTGACCCGAGACATTCGCGAGCTGGCCCAACGCGCGGAATTGGAATTCCACCAGCAGCCGCACCGTTTTCGTCGACGGGCGTGGCTCTCCGGGGTGGTGCTCGCGCTGGCCTGCGGCAGTTGGCTCGTGTGGGCTGCCGTCCGGGGCGATCACGAGGCCTATGACGCGGGCGGACTCTCCAAGGCTCACGCTTTCATCTCGAATGACTGCCGGCAATGCCACACGACCTGGCAGCCCGTTCGCCGACTGTTCTCGATCGGTTCTACGGTGAGCTCAGCGGAGAACTCGTCGGTCAGCAACGAGGCGTGCTTGAAGTGTCACGCGGCCGCCGAACACAATCATCGACAGATCCCCGCCCACGCCTCGCTCTCCTGTTCCGAGTGTCATCGCGAGCACCAGGGCAAGCTGCAACTCGTCAGCGTCACGGACTACCATTGCGTCCGTTGTCACGGAAATCTGAAGACCACCGACGGCCCTTCGGATATTTTTTATGCCCACATCTATGGCTTCAGCGATGGACACCCTGCGTTCAATCTCGACGCTCGTCTCAAGAGCGACGCTCATTCGAATCTCCTCACGCGAACGGAACTCGATGCGCTCTTGAAAAAGGATCCTGTCGAGGGACCTTACCAGAAAAAGTTCCTGGATGTCCTCGTCGAGCGGCCCGCGAATTCCGAGCCCCAGCCCGGGCAGCCAGCGTTATCAAAATGGCGAGATCGCGGAGACATCAAGTTCAACCATGCGGCGCATCTCGTGGCGCAAGGGGTTAAAGACAAGGACGGGAAGACCGTCGTGTTGTCGAACAACTGTCAGGCCTGCCATGTCCCCGATTCCGCCGGACGGTACATGCTGCCGATCCAATATCAGCAACACTGTGTCCAATGTCATCCCCTGCTGTTCGACAATCAGAACTATGCTGGCGACTCGGTTCCGCACGCCCTGCCCGAGATCGTCCGTGGATACCTGACGCAAAAATACACCCTGACGGTGCTTGATAAGAAGAAAGAACTGCTCGTCGAATCCCAGCCACCGCGACCGTTTCCAGGTCAGCCCGATCGCATCCCATTAACTGCCGAGCAGGCCCAGAAAATCAAGAAAGCGGTCATCGACGGAGAACAGTTCGCGCGCTCGTTTGTGGTCGTCGATACGATTCCCGAAGCCGAACAATTGATCGAGAACAAAACACGCGTCGTAAAGAGTCGCGGCGGATGCAAGTTATGCCATACGGTTTCCGCTACCGCCGAAAATGGCACCTGGACCGTCAATCCGCCCGATATCCCCAACCGCTGGTTCCCACACAGCCGATTCGGCCATACGGCACACCGGATGCTGGGTTGCAACGAATGTCACCACAAGGTTTCAGCCAGCCGCGACACGGGCGACGTCCTGATGCCAACCATGTCCGATTGCCGCACGTGCCACATTTCGGAGACGGCGACACCTCGCAAGTTGCAATCCAGGGGCTCACTAGCCCACGACCTGCAGTCCAGCTGTGTGATGTGCCACACCTATCATCGCCACACGCCCGAGCAGCCTTCCGGTCAATTCAACAAGCACCTGACGGGAGAGCCGGAAGTCGAGCCCACCGGGGAGTTAGAACGCGCGGGACGCTAGACGGGTGTTTGAAGAATCGTAGCGCAAAGAAAGAACGCGTATCTTGCGATGACTTACTCCCCTCGCCCTGGTACTCCGGGGAGAGGGGCTGGGGG
>JAKFVC010000307.1 GCA_021732415.1 Planctomycetaceae bacterium | reverse complement strand
CACTTCCGGCGACAACTCTTGCTTGGATTTGGCCATCTCCTGACTTCCTTGTCTAAATGGCGAACACGAAAAGCTCCATTGACTTTTTATCACACTCAGTGCGCCGCGCGAACCCCGTCCCGCACTCGTCCGGCAAGTTCTCACAAATTCGCTCTTGCCTCAATTTTCAATAGCGGTTATCAACCGCAACTCCAATCGTCCATCCATCTCTGCACACAATTTCCCACCCACATTGGCAAACCCAACACGGGCGGCAGTCCTCCGCGGCTGTTGCTGGTGACTGATTCGCCTATTCCAACTGCCTAATCCCACTGCCCATCGCCTCCTGACCGCCCTTCCATCGCGGCCACGGAGCCCGTTCGTTCCGTCGTTCCAGGGAGACTTACAGAAATGCCTCACACCGTTCGCCATTCGCAGAATCCCTGGTGGATGACGGCACTGGTGTGCTGCTGTTTTCTGGAACTCAGCGGCTGTTCGCTGTTCGTCATGGCGGGAAAAATGCTCCAGGGCGACCCGATGGTCGAATCGGAATTCGATCGTTGGTATGGCAAGTCGATGCTCAAGTCGAAGAAGAAAGTGGCGGTCGTTTGCTCGACGCCCGAGTCGGTCAAAAGCGAGTTTTCTTCGCTCGATCTGGATCTCGCATCCGAAGTCAGCCGCAAGCTGCATCTCCACGAAATTACCGTCGTCAAAGCACATAAGGTCGCCAGTTGGATGGACGATCACGGCGGGACTGATTTCGACATGAAAGAATTGGGCAACGACCTGGGAGCAGAACTGGTCGTGGCCATCAAGCTCGACCATTTCGACTTTCGCGAAGAAAACAGTCCGGATCTGTTTCGCGGCAAAGCCCGCGGCGTCGTGACCGTCTATGAATTGATGTACGACACCAAAAAGCCCGCTAAAGATGCGAAGTCCGAAGCGGATTCCAAGAAGAATAAGACGGAAGACAAGTCGGACAAGACGGACGCGAAAGCGGGAAGCTCGAGCAAGTCGAAGAAGTCGGCGAAAGATGATGCGCCCAAATCCAAAGTGATTGGAGTCCGGCAGGTCTTCCTGAAGACGTTTGATACGACTTACCCCCCGCATCAGCCCGTTTCCATCGAACAAATGCAGCCCGAAACCTTCCGTAAGAAATTCCTGGATCGCGTGGGAGATGAACTCGCCCGCCAGTTCTATCGCCATAAGGCAGGCGTGGAATTCTAAGCGTTCCACCGACCATCGCCTGCTTGGAATTCACTGCCGATCATTTGCCCTGGACTCATTGATCCCGCCTCACATACAAAGTCGTCAGATTCATTAGGGATAATCATGCAGACTACCACCCATTCAGCGACGACCGTCCCAGCGCGACGACGCGGACGGACGTGCCTCGTATTCGCCATCCTGGCCGGAATGCTGGTCTTGCCAGGGTGTCTGCAACAATTGATGACCCTGGGCTATCTGATCGGTGGCCCGCCGTCGATCGAACCCGACTTCGATACCAAGACCGGCGTCTCGCTCAACAAGAAAAAGAAGAAGGTCCTGGTCCTCTGCTATGCTCCCAAAGAAGTCAAATGGGACTTTGACTCAGTCGACCGCGAACTCGGGCGGCAGGTGGCCCACCGGTTAAACAACAATCACATCACGGTGATCAGTCCGGATGCAGTCCACGCGTGGCTCGACGAGCACGACGACTGGGACAAACCGGATGAGATCGGCCACGACCTGGAAGCGGACTATGTAATCTTTATCGAGATCAGCGAATTCGGCCTCTACGAACAAGGCAGCAGCGACCTCTACCGCGGTCATTCCGAATCTCTGATCACGGTCTATGCAATGGAGAACGGCGAAGGAGAAGAAATCTATACCAAGGAGTATGTTTCGAAATTTCCGACACTGGAACCGGTCTCCGCGTCAGACAAGTCGTACTACGACTTCAAGAACCACTATCTCTCCCGCCTGAGCGACGAAATCGGCCGCCACTTCTACGAGCACTATGCCGGCGACGACATCCCGCACGGTAGTCTGTAGTCCGCGTTGTAGGCTACACCATCAATGCTGATCTTTGCTGCCATCAATCTGTGTGCACATCGGAAGCACGAAGCATTCCAAGGACTTCTCGCGACAGACTTTCTCTGGAAAAGATGCGGAATGCAGGGAAGTCTTGGAGCGGCAAATCTCTGACGCAGACCGTATCGATATCATCTGCGGGGATCATTCGCCCGAAACCACGAATCTCGATCAGCTCCTTGGAATGGTGGTTCAGATCCAACTCCAAGATCTCGGGAAGCAGTTCCAGCGGATAGTCCTCTCCATCTGGCAGCTGGTCAAAGGATTCCAGCGCTTGCGACATGATGACGAAGTATTCGTCATCCCGCGTGCGCACCAGATACCCCGGGCCAAAGTCCTCCAAGTCACCTACCGACAGAAATTGCTCGATCTGCTCAATGCGGACTGTTTCAAATAGCAACGGCCGCGTGGTGTCGTCATAGCAGTGATCGTAGATGCGCTGCGCCCAGTTTCCGCAGTAGACTAATATCACCATGCAGCAGAACGGAAATAGGATGATGACTACGAGGCAACCGTAAGCGATAGACTGATTAAGCAGACTGGCCGAACCTAGCACCGTCCCACAAAACCAAAGGCACAAAGCGGAGTAGACGACCAGAGTTAATATGATCGTCGAAACGCCGACGTTATCGTGAAGGCACTTGAACCACTTCAGGACGAACCGAATCGCCGGATGCGTTTTGCTGTTCTCACCGTAAGGCACGGGCTCGAAGGTTGTTTTGACGTCGCTTGTCGTAATCATGAATCGTAGGTCCAGTCCTGCGTACAGAATTTCGGTCCTGTTGCTGGCAGCCGGAAGAGCCTGAATTGGCCACTATCCATAAGGGCATTCTAAGTAAGTGCGCTGAAATAACTATGCAGGCGATCCGGACGGTGTGCGCTCCCGAGTTCTTTTCGAAACAGATTTGGAAACACAGAGACACAGAGAAAACAGAGGAATTGTCGGAGCTCTGTGTTGTCTGTGCCTCTGTGTTTCAGAAATTACCCGAAGAATCCGAGGGCTTACGCCACCCGGCTCGCCTAATCATTTTGCTATAATCTCCGCGATTACCTGGACCATTCGCAATGGTCCAGCGCGAGATGCTCGCAATACTCATCACACAGACCTCAGAGAGGCACTCCATGGCGGACGATTTATTTTCGGTAGCGGATCAGGTGGTCGTCATCAGCGGCGCCAGTCGCGGCATCGGCAAGTCTTTGGCAGCGGGCTTTGCGGCGCGAGACGCTCAAGTCGTCATCACCGGCCGCGAAGCCGCAACGCTCGAGCAAACGGCGAAAGAAATCTCCACGGGAAAACATGCCGTGCGCAGCGTCGTGTGCGATGTCGCGGACGTCGCGGCCCTCGAGCAGTTGGTCACCACACTGAAGGTCGATTTCAAGCGGATTGACACGCTGTTGAATGTGGCCGGCGTCAACAAACGCAAGAAAGTCGAGACGTTCACGCCCGACGAATACGACTTTATCCTCGATATCAATCTCCGCGGCACATTCTTCCTGTCGCAGGCGATTGGCAAATGGATGATTGCCGAACGGCACGGTTCGATCATCACGATTGACTCGCTGAATACCTATGCCCCCTTGAAGGGCGTACTCCCCTATGCCATGAGCAAGGCGGGGGTCAGCATGATGACTCGCGGCATGGCCTGTGAATGGGGCGAGTATGGCGTCCGCGTGAACGCCCTGGCCCCCGGATTTATTCTGACTGACATGACCAACAAGCTGTGGTCCGATCCGACGATGCAGGCCTGGGGGAAGACCAACACGGCGCTGCGTCGTCTTGGTCAGGTGGAAGACATGCTCGGCACGGCGATCTTCCTGGCGTCTAAGGCGTCGGCCTTTATGACCGGGCAGGTGGTCTATGTCGACGGCGGGTTCTCATCGGGAATCAACTGGCCGATTCCGTTGTAAACCGTAGCCATCCCGTAGCCCGACTCTCTGAGTCGGGTGCTGCTCACATCAATACCACCCGACTCAGAGAGTCGGGCTACGGTAAAAACTGAAAACCCCCTGGGCAATCATTGCCGAGGGGGTTTTATTATTCGATGTCGCTCGATCACAACCAGATATCAGCCACCCGGAGCATTGATACCGGCGATCACCGCACAGCAGGTAATCGTCGAGATTCCATTACAGAAGCCATCGCAATCGTCCGGATTGTCATAGAAGGCCGAGCCGTAGTAGATCGACTTAATCGTGTTGTTGCCGTTCACCGTCTTGAATGAGGCGAAGCCTGTGTATTGGTAGGTCTGACTGAACTTGCCGACCGCGTTGCTGATGTCGTCGAGCTCCGTGTTCACCGCGTGAGCGACTTCGCTCCACCCGACAATCAAAGCCAGGACGGCGATCGTAATGATGAGGATGATTTCGATGGAGACGATGGCTCCCGTGTCATCCAGCCAGAATGATTTCAACATGTTTCGTTCCTTTAGAGAGAGACTAAAACTTTGAGAGTTGCCGGCGCCACCTCTGGCGCAGACCGTGAGATTCTCGATTGACGACACGAGCCATTTTTCAGGACCAAAGGTCCGTCGAAACGGTGAGAGTTCGTGCCATCAATCCACAACTACCGTAAATGCCCTGCGTTCAAGACGCAGAACCATTAGGGACTAAAGACTACTATTGGACTATTCTCAGGCGGCGTATGCCTCAGACCCCCGTGGCAGACGCTGCCAGCGTCTGTATGTCGTCACACTCGAATTCCACAACGTGGTCTGTACTGGGTGTGAACGGGCTACGAAACTCGCCAGACAACCGGCAATCGTCATCTGTAAATTTCAGACGAGCCCGGCCGCATCAGGCCCGGGTCTCTTCTCATGCAATGTTGCCAATGTTGGGGACGCAGACGCTAGCAGCGTCTGCCACGGGAGCAGGGGGCTCACGCCGCGGACTCCAGCCCGATCTCCAGGCGAGTCACAGCTCGGTCCAGTCAATTGGCAACATTCACTCGTGTTAGCGCTGGGAGGGCTCCCCGAAGGGAGCCCTCCCAGAGGACAGGGCCTGCTAAGACGTTGTTGGATCGTTCCTCAACAATCCAACTGGTGCTCTCTCTTCACCCGTCGCTAGCGCCCAGTACGTTGATTTGTTTCTGGCTCAGCCAGAGGCATTTTTTGGAGTGGGCCATTACGACCCAGGAATTTATTCGTCGTTCGGGATGAGTGGACTCGACTGGCTCAGCAGTCGCTTCATTCGTCACCACCGCCTTATCAGGTCTAATCGTTGCATTCGTTACGATCCTCACATCAAGCACAGACCGTGCCACTGGCGCGACCGACTGCGACCAGGGCCTGAATTGAAACGGAATAATCGACACAACCCGCAAATCCGACAACAGGTTATGTCGGCCGTGCGGGTTGTATCGATAGTGTTAATTGATCAGATTGAGCCGGCTGTAGCGCCAAAATCGATTGACAGGTCTGTATCGATCGTTTGGTCTGTGCTCAATATCCGAATCATCCGGGCTGTAACGACGATTGTGACTATTCGACAAATCAGCCGCTGGGCGTTAGCCCCCGGTTCGGGCAACACGCGACTCGAATTTCCAATTGAACCGGACGCTAACGCGTTCTGGCTGATTTGGTCGGGCACCACGCGACGTCGATATCGTTGAACGGCTTTCAGTCTCTACACTGGCCGGAGGAAGTTGCGGTGGAGAGTTGAGAAACGATCTCCCCACCGCAACTGACCCAGCGACAGTCCTGTGATTCGATTAAGCCTCTTATTGCGGCGGGTTCAGAGCCGGAGCGGGTGCTTCGATGCGAGGCGGGGCGGGAATTGCGCGGGGCACCGTGTTATCTGGAATCGGTGTCAGCGATGCTCCGGGAATCACCTTCTCGTTCACACAGTCGCCGCTGGGGCAGGGAACCACCGTCGTCGGAGCGAGTGGCGGACAATCCTGGGGCAGCAGTGCCGGGCCTCGCGGAGTGACGACAGTCCCCGTCGACGGAGCGACATATGCGGGAGCCACGTAAGCAGGAGCGGCATAGCCAGGTCCGTAATTCCCCAAGCCGATGTCCCAGGTATCCGCCAATACGGGGACGCCATTAAAGTAGGGCCGATTCACGAACGATGAACCCGGCACCCAGGCCTTACACCCGCGGAATCCGCCGAAGAAGTAGCTTTGATTGAGTGAGCGGACGGCCCAGCCCAAATCCTGATATTCCGCCACCACGGCGCTGGCCAGGCATGACATCCCGACAATCAGGCCGAGAACGAGAATCGTCGCCACGAGGATTAATTCCATCGAAATGATGAATCCCCGCTCATCATTCCATAGTGCTTGTAATGTAGTCAACATAATCACTGTCCTTCATTTCGTCGCTGGGTTGGAAAACACATACGCAGGGTGAAACGGCGCGAGGTCCCACACGCAGGAGCTCGGGCCCGGTTGGAAAAAACCGCGACGGGGCCGCAGACCGGCTGAATTCAGTCGGTCTGCGGCCCAGCCCGATCGGGGGAACGAAGTCCCGGTCAGGCGGATCGCGATCGTGCCCCAGGCTGGGGCGGGTCGAATGTCGGAAGTGGTCTCTCAGGTCACTTCCAGGACGAGCCATCCAGTCAGCCAATGACCGATTGAGAAGCCTGAAAAAGCAGGCTCACAACCAATCACAGCGTTCCGTACGGCTCGTTGAGTGGCGGTCTCTCAGGTCGCCACAAACGCTCTCTCAACAGCGTTACCGGGTTGGTCTCGCAGCAGCCCCGATCCGTGATGACGGGGGCCGGCGTGACCGATGTATGGGTGCTCGACTCAGGCCATTCGGGCCCTCGATTGAGTCGCAAAGTTTCCGTTCTCGGCAGCCAGTCCTCGGCCCTTATCAGGCTGAACTGGCCGATGTCGTTACAAACGGAATAAAAGGCACAAACCATACCAACGGTAAAAACGGAATTTTGAGAATATTCGCTACAATCGCTACAGATGAAACTCTAACTGGAACGCCAGTCAGCAGTTGCGCCCGGATGTCCGGTTGTAACGACAATGCCGATTGTATGGATTTTGCGGTTTTTGATGGGATCGATTGTAAAGAGAGCCTTGCGCGAGGCAGCATTCCGCGCCAAGAAATCGTGACAGAGTGTCAGAGTAGGAATGTATCGTGGGATGGGTCTCCAGACCCGTCTGAGCCCGTAACATTGGGCGGTGTAAAGAATCGACCCTCGCGAAAGTCGCGCAGCGCACAGGTCGCCATGCGGAAAACCGTCCGAGAATTCTCAGCGATTCTCACACAAACCCACCCGTGCGCTGTGCGAAGCTCCCTGGGATCGATCGTGTTTTGAGTCAGGGATTACGGACTCAGACGGGTCTGGAGACCCATCCCACGATTTCATCCCACGAACGCTTCCCACGATCCGTTCCCAGCAAAATCGCCTCAAACCGCGTATGATGGGGATGTGTCTCCGCCACCGGTCCCTCGGTCACGAGACAAATTTCGATGAACTGCCAGGCAACCCTGTTGTGAACCGCGCGAGATCTCGTTCCAATTCGAGGTTTTGCGATACGTCACACGGATCTGCCATTCAACAGTAAGGAACGCAACGGCATGGCGCGCTGCTTGGTCACCGGCGGAGCGGGCTTCATTGGAAGCCACCTCACCGAACGTCTGCTCGAACAAGGTCACTCGGTTACCGTCCTCGATGACATGTCGACCGGTCAGCGCGAGAATCTGAACGGCGTGCTCAACCACCCGCAGTTCAAGCTGCGCATCGGTTCGATCACCGATCCGGTGATGCTGGCGGATGTCGTCCGCGGGATTGATGTGATCTTTCACCTGGCCGCCGCCGTGGGAGTGAAACTGGTCGCCGACGACCCCGTCCGCACGATCGAAACCAACATCTACCCCACCGAAGTCCTGCTGCGACTGGCGATTCAAGGCGGTCAAAAATTCTTCCTCGCCTCCACCAGCGAGGTCTACGGTAAGAACTTTAAAGAGCAATGGACCGAAGAGGACGACCTGCAATTCGGAGCCACCACACGTCCGCGCTGGGCGTACGGATGTTCGAAAGCGATCGATGAATTCCTCGCCCTGGCCTACTACCGCAAGTACGGCTTAAAGGTGACCATTGGCCGCTTCTTCAACGTCGTGGGCCCGCGGCAGGTCGGTCACTACGGCATGGTAATCCCGCGTTTCGTCGACCAGGCGCTCGCCGGTGGCCCCGTGGTCGTCTATGACGATGGCGGCCAGGTCCGCTGCTTCGGTCACGTCCACGAGATCGTCGATGTGGTAATGCGTCTGACCGAAACCGAATCAGCGTACGGCCAGGTCTTCAATATCGGCAGCGACCAACCGGTCTCCGTCAAGGAGCTCGCGGAAGCGGTCATCGCCCGCGTTGATCCCGCGGTCAAAATCGAATACCTACCCTACAGCCGAGCCTACGGCGACGACTTCGAAGACATCCGCCGCCGCGTCCCCGATCTGACCAAGCTGAAGGCAACATTGGGTGGGGCTCCGCATCTGCCGCTGGGGTCGATTCTCGATGAGATCATTGCCTGGAAGCGGGCCGAAAAGTGATTCTTCGTAGGCGAGCGTCCGGCGTAAGCCGGATGGTTGTTACACGGGACTTATCACCATTCCGCGCTATTCAAACTAGCGACTACGAGAAATCACTACGCTATAAGTCGGGTGCCACTGGCTCGGCCAGTGCGGGGTTGTTAATACGCTGTCCGCCAAAGCACTGACACAGCCAGTGGCGCCCGATCGAAGAGATATTGATGGATTTGGGTCACGCGTTTGAATGACGCGGAATGGTGATAAATTCCCGCATAACAACCATCCGGCTCACGCCGGACGCTCGCCACGTCTGATCCGACGCTGGCAGCGTCGGCCACGGGGGCTTGGCTTGCCAGCACAACCCGCGTTGTGCTATTCGTGGTGGCTGGGGTTTACCTCAAACAGGCAACCCCGGAAAATAAGCCATGCAAGAACAATTGACCGTTTGGAATGACGAGGCAGATCTGTTGCGACGGGCGGTCGCTCCCCAGGTGGAGTGGTTCCCGGTTCCGCGTCGCGCTGCGGCTATGCAACCGCTCGTCTGGTTGCTGGCTCTCGTCCCCATTCTCTTCGCCGGTGTGCGAGCCCCCTGGACTGAAGACGCCGCTCGCTGGGGTCTGCGCAGTCTGAAACTCCTCTCGGCCGATGGCTGGGGCGAGTTCCTCGACCCCGGTGACGTGACGGCCAATGGAGCACTCGTCTACGAGCCCCCCCTGATGACCTGGCTGACGGCCGCCTCCATCTGGTGTGCCGGCCCGTCGCAGCCCTCGGCTGTCATCTTTCCGGCCGCCATCTGCGTCTTCCTGATCGTGGTGGTCTCGTTCGAACTGGCACGCACTTTGGGCGGCGCCTGGCTGGGTCTGCTGACCGCCGTGCTGGTGGCGACTCATCCCATTACCCAGCAGTTGGTACAACAACCCACCGCGGCCACGCTGGGCCTCACGATGAGCCTGTTGACTCTCTGGAGCCTCCTTCGCCATCTGGAAAGCGGGCGTTCGACGTGGTCTCGCTGGCTCCTGCTGGGCAGCATCTTCTGGGGTCTCGGCCTGATGTCCAGCGGTCCGCTGTCCATTGTCACCTTGACCATTGTGATCGTCTATCTGGCGACGGCGCCCAAATGCACGGTGACCGGCCGACGAGTCATCCCGTTGAATCGCAGGGCGGGTTGCACCGATTGGCGACAATGGAAATCCCTGTTCGTGTGGATCATCGTGGGCATCCTGATCGGGGGTTGGTGGCCCCTGATGATGGGCTCGATGCACGGCAGCGAGTTCTGGGCCGTCTGGCTCGGTTTGTTCACGAAATCGACTCCGACCCCGGTGCTGCAGCCGGAAGTGGAAAACTGGGTCGAAGGCTCCAAGATCTGGTTTCGGCATTCGGCCGCCATCCTGCCTCTGCTGAGCGGCTTCGTCATCCTGGGTGCCTATCGCATGCTGCGGATTGTGGTGCGCAACGAAGAACCGTTACGCCGCCGCAGTCAACACTTCCTGCTGATCTGGTCGGCGGTCTCATTGTGCATGTGGATCTTGTCGGTGCTCAGTTCTGAGGTGGTCCTGTTTCAGCGATCTCTGTGGACGGCGTTTCTCCTCATACCATTAGCCATTCTTGCCTCCGGTGGTTTGATTGAAATAGGCGAACGCCGCGCGGGCTTTGGAGCCACTCTGGCCGCCTACGGATTTGGAGTCCTCATCGCCATCTGGCGCTATCGCGGTACCTGGCTGGACGCTTCGAAACTCTCGCATCAATTCGCACTGATCGTCGCGATAGCCGTCGTCTTCGCCGCCAGCTTGTGGTTGACGATGCGATTCATTCACGGCTTTGAGTCGCGTCAACGCTGGCTCGTGCAAGGCGGAATCTGGGGCCTGCTGGTCGCCCATTGCCTCTGGGGAGCCACCTTTCTCTCCGCCGGCCCGTTGGCCTCAACGAGTGCCCGAGAACAACCCCTGCTCCAATTCTGGACCGATTTAAGAACCTGGCGAGCCGCCCAGCCGCCACAACCTCCGATCGGCGGCGAGTTAATCCTGATGACCACCCAGGCCCCCTCCAGCCGCCTGCACTATCTGGTGCAGAGTGTCTGGCCCCACCGCGTGTTGAAGCTCGCGACCGGCTGGGAAAGCGTCACTCCCCGCCGTCCGGATTCTCCGTCGAGAATCATCGTGACCTATGGCAAACGCGAAATGATCCGCCCGAGCAAACCCGGTGATTCGGCGGCTCTCGTGCCAATCGTCCCACCGCGCCTCTACCAACAAAGCGAGCTCTCGCAACCCGCCGAACTCTCCGCCTACGACCTCCGCGACTAACCACCGAATGCGTTCAAACGAAGATCCTGATTTGAACACAGGACGGGGTAGATGGGAGGGCGAGGCTCCCGCCGAGCCTAATACGAGCTTCAGCTCGGCGACCGCCGGAGGCATCCCACAACACGAGAGCTAAAGCTCGCATTAGGCTTCCAAGGAAATTCTTAAAAATGGAAATCACTGACTCTGAATTGGCCCCGTGTCGGGGAATTCAAGAAGAAGGATCTCACGCAAAGGCGCAAAGAATTCATCTCTTTGTATTTTGCGCCTTGGCGCCTTTGCGTGAGATCTTATTCCTCTTCCACCACACGTTTCGAAAGGCAAATCAAAGCGCTCTGTGGATCCCTCGCCCTCCCATCCGAACAAACCAACAACAAGTCATTCCGTCTTGTCTCAGGAAATAAAAAACGATCTTTCGTTTAGCAGTGATCCGGATGTAAGATATAGGGGATCAGAAATCCTAGTCGAGGAGTGCTCCAGGGGCCAGGAGATCGCCACATGGCGAAATTGGTGATTCAAACGGGAAAGCTGGCTGGTAAGCAGTTGGTCATCCCCAGCAAAGAAGTGCTGATTGGCCGCGATGAGGGCTGCTATATCCGCATGGGTTCGCCCGACATCAGCCGCAAACATTGTTCGCTGCGAGCGACCCCCGAGGGCATCCGCGTCGCCGACCTGGGCAGCAGCAACGGCACGTGGGTCAACGATGCGAAAATCGTCGGCCCCACGATCCTCAAATCCGGCGATCTGCTGCGAGTCGGCCCGGCCCTGTTCCAGGTGGACGGTCCCAAGCCACCACCGATTGCCGACTTGGACATTGCCAACTGGCTGACCGACGGCGATTCCAAGACCGCCATGATGAGTGACGAAGACACCGCCATTCACAAAGGGACACCGGCCCCCGCAGC
>JAKFVC010000105.1 GCA_021732415.1 Planctomycetaceae bacterium | reverse complement strand
CACAATCTGTTATGAACTGGTGCCGAGAACATCTCGGTTCCACTCTTTTTAGCAAACGCAAAATCGCTTACGGGCTCAGCGCTACAAAAGTCGCATGAAAATAGTAATTCGAGAGGCATCACCCCAGCCTCGCCCTCCCATCAGCCCGGTTCGGCGTTTGAACGAAAATGTCAAGTTAAAACGATCTGCTAACGCAAATTGGCACTACCTAACGGAACCACAACTATGACCGATCGACTATTCAATCTCTCCGGCCGAGTCGCCGTCGTCTCAGGTGCCGCGAGTGGCATGGGACGGGCTACCGCTTTGGCCCTGGCCGAGCAGGGGGCCGATTTGCTTCTGGCGGATCTCAATGCGGAACGTCTCCAGCAAACCGCCCAAGAAGCCACGACACTGGGATGCAAAGTCGTCGCTGTGACCTGCGACGTTTCCAATCCCGAACGCATTGGAGAACTCTTCGCGACTTTGGATCGTGAGTTTGGCCGCGTCGATTTCCTGGCGAATATCGCGGGAGAAGGTTTGCTGGTGCGGCCCGAAGATGTCACTGCAGACCAATTGCAGCAAGTGTTTCAAAACCTGGTCTTCGGTCGCTTTCGGATGTGTCAGGAAGGGGGCCGCCGGATGCTGGCTGCGGGGCGCGGCAGCATTCTCAATATCGGATCTTTGGCCAGTCAGACAGCGTTAGGGCGCGGCCACATCGTCTACAGCATGGCGATGGGGGCCGTCGTGCAGATGACGCGTGAACTGAGTACCGAATGGGCCAGTCGCGGCGTCCGAGTGAATGCCATCCTGCCCGCCCAGGTCGACAACCCGGGTATCCAAAAACGCATTGCCGCGGATCCGACGATTGAGCAGAAGTGGCTCAGTGGGATCCCGATCGGACGGCTGGGCCAGCCCACTGACATTCAGGGGCTGGCCGTGTTGCTGGCCTCGGATGCCTCGTCGTGGATTACCGGGGCCATCATTCCGATGGACGGCGGGAATCTGGCGATGAACGCTGGAGGGACGATTGGGAAGCCGGCGTAGCCTGGCTTCCCCTGTAGCCCGACTCTCAGAGTCGGGTAGTCCGCGTTCGAAATGCACCCGACTCAGAGAGTCGGGCTACGGTCATGCGGCTTACGCCGGATGACTGCCTTAACGAGATGCAATCTCGGCAAACGGCAGGTGATCGCGCCAGCCGCCGTACCAGTCGAATGACGACGTCGCGGTTGGAAGTTCTCGGATATCGGGTTCGTAGATCTGGAATTTGCCGTCGCGATAGACGTGAATTTGCGAGGACTCGGGATCCAATACCGCCAGTTGAGCCCAGCCGTTCTTCAGAATCCTGCCGACCACCGGGTTCTGTTCCATCAAATACAGCATTCCGGCGGGTGTTGTCTCAATCAGGAACAGCAGGCGAATTGGTTCATGAATCTCGACACCTTGAGTCGGCAAACCGCAACGGAGATCGCTGAGAGAACCGTCCATCACCCCCAACAGCGATGTCACGTTGTGAGGCAGCTTGCTGCCGCAGGCCCAGCCCTCGCAGTCAACGGACGAGAAGAAGTACTGCAGGTTGATTCCCGAGCAAACCGGCACGACGGCCCCCAGGATCCGTCCGAGAATCGTGAAATTCACATCGTCCTGTTTCGGATCATATGACTGCATGAACGAACGGCGATCGAGGTACAGTCCTCGGCTTCGCTCACGACGGCCGAGGAAACAAATCGCATTGGATGCGTTCCCATATTCCGGACGCGGCTGCGCCAGATCTTCCGAACGTCGTTTCACATGGCGATGGGCATCCGTGAGAGAAATCTGCAACGGTGCCGAATCAAATCGCCGACAACGTTCGTGGGCATTTCGCCGACAGACTTCGCGGAAGGTTTGCCGGGCGCCGTCGACATCCTGCGAGTGCGAATGTGGCAGGAGATCGAGATCGTACAACGTGATCGTGTCATCAGCCGTATTGTGCAGTCCGCCCACGAAAACGGTATCCGCGGGGATGGTGAGATCTCGGCTCGACAGAATCTCTCGGACACGCGGTTCGTTCAACATGGCCGCCAGCGCGCGAGCGTTCGGACCGCCGGCACTCCCCGAGCAGGCACCGCAGTCGTACGCCGATTTCTGAGGATTATTCAAACAGAACGAGCCGTGCCCCAGGAAGATCACCAACCGGGCGAGGTTCGAGGTGAGCCCGATATCGCGCAGCATACGCTCACCGATATTGGCCATTTCCGGGATCGAGAAGCCAACGGCTCCCCCTTCCGGGCCGGCAGTCTGCTCGCGTCGTTCCAATCGCAGCCGAGTGAGTGGAGGTGGCTGCACCAGTCGGCCGACCGTTTGCCTGATCTTGGCTGTCAATGAGGGAAACAACACGCGCGCCACCAGCGGGATCGACGCGAGCACACCAAAGCTGGCAGTCAGGACCGTTCCCCCGGTGAAGGTGCGGCTATCGACGTGGATCTGATAGGTAGCCGCCCCCAACGCACGACGGAAACAGGATCTCCGTTTATGAGATTTTTCAAACGGAAATACGGCATCTTCCACAACCCAATGCTGGGGCCGGATGACGATCGGACACAATGCTGCGAAGTTGGCGTCCGCGATGCCGCGATAGTACATCGCCACTCCGTAGAAGCCGGCCAGGCCGAACGTTTGTGTGTCGGGCGCGACTTCTTCGAGATGTCGTCGGAACGACTCTTCGCGGGCATCGATACAGAAAGTGGCTTGAAATCGCGGACGGAAATTCGGTTTTGCAGGTGCCGGTTGGAAACGCCCAAATGCGTCGAGTGTCTGCGTACGAAACCGACGCTCGAAGGCCAGATGCAGAATACGTCGCAGCTCTAATGAAGAGACCGCTTCAATTTCGTAAATCAAATCGCCCCATTGTTGCTTCGTGAGCGAATGCAAGGTCTGGGGAGTCCAACCCATGAACTGGGCGAGTTGGAAGACCAGAAACGCCCGTTGTTCGATGCCACCGGCTGGGTGCTTCGACAATCGTTGAGTCAGGAAATCGGCAAGCGACTTCAGCTCACCCTGATACCCACAGGCCGTCTTCGCCAGATCCGATAGAGCGAGACGCTCCAGGATCAAACGTACCGCGAGGAACTCGATCAAGGTACCATGTCGCGCGCCGATGGCGACGCGATCTTCACGCGTTTCCATCTGCCAGATCTGTCCCGCCCAACCGCGCAGAGCCAGAAGTGTATCCTGTAGATAATCTTCCCACTGATCGGGAGCGACGCCCAGCAGTTCGAGTGATTCGTAGACGGAATCAATCGGTTCCATGCCTGCCGTTTGAATGCGGGCCAATTCGGCAGACAGACCCTCCATCCACTGTCCGGAATGATTGCTGCCCTGTTCGTAAAGGCTGGCGAATGATTGGAAAAATCCTGCATCGCGGTTGGGCAGCGACCACCGAGCCAGACCTTGATCGGCAAACGCGGCACAGAAGCGAATCAAGATCTCGTGAACGCGGACATCGCTGTCTTCACCAGACGCCTCGAGCAACAAATCCCGATGACGCACCGCGCTTGGCGTGGAGGGCGAATGGACCTCAATCCCGTGGACTCCGTGACGGCAGATGCGCCAGAGCAAACTGAGCGACAGGTTTTCCCATTGCGCCTCGGTCCAGGTCTCGATGGAGGCGACTCCCAATCGTTCCAGGAGATCGGCGATGAGTACCCGGGTTTCGCCGTTGGGGCTGACTGGTGCCTGATCCGATTCAACGACGCCCCCTTTGGCCAAGTCTTTTAAGACCCAATGCCGCGTCTCACGCAGGAAGCTTTCGCGCATCGCGGGCAGCGTTTCTTCCCGCATCTTTTTCAGAGCGTGCGTCTCCGCCAGAAACCACCGCATTTCGTGGTCGCGAACCGATCGCAGCGGATACCGCAACATCGCCAGCCACAGATCGAGCTTGGTCCCCGAAGGGGCAATCGCGGCATGGGCGGAATCTCCCAGTTCATCCAGTTCTTCGAGGAGTACTGAAATCAAGTCCTCGGTCTTGATGCGTCCCTGCGCCAGCTTCTGGCGATAGCGGTCTTCAGGCAGATACGGCTGACATCGAAACAGACGGGCCCCTTTACGGAGACCTTCATCGAACTGCAGGTCTTCGAGGGCCTGCAGAGTATTAATGAAAACGAATGCTGTCAGCGGCCCCTGAGCGGGTAGCAGCTTCGCCACCTGCTCGATCAATTGCTGCAATCGAATCCGGTCTCCGGCGGGAGTGTGCGGCGTTCGGTTATCAGGCGAATCGAGTGAGTCAACGGCGGGAGCGACTGGGTTGAGCATATTGAACAGGATTCGGTCTGAGAAGGAGTGGCGGTCGCGATCAAGATGTCCAAGTTACAAGGCGGGTGATTGGCGCTGTTTTGAGTCGCGCGAGCAATTGATTCGGACTACTGGAAGTGACGTAGGTCAGGCGGCAATTTGGTTACAAAACTGCAAGGCAAAAGTGAACTCGGTGCGAGTGGAAAAAAATCGGCCCGACCTGCATCGGAATGCGGCGTTTCGATGAAGGCCTATGCACCGTCTCTAAAGCGGCACGGATCCCGGCCCGCGACCACATTTCTCTCCAGGTTGTTAATCCGATGTCCAGACGCGAGTGCCGCGTTTCACTTGAAGTTTTACAGGCTCTCCGACTACCAGGCGACTGCTTGATCGATCCGTCAAACACCTGGGAGTGAGCGTCATTGCAAACGATCATCCTAACGAGATCGAAAGATTCTCGGGAGGCCCGTTTTCACGCTGCCTGATGGGAAGGATTGCGCGGCAAAAAACATACCGTGCCAGATGGTGCGGGGACCACCTTGTACAGTATCCTCCGAAGACTTGCTTAAGAGATTGTAAGTTAGTTGTGGGAGGCCCTCGCTTAAGTGCGCGGCACGTGCCGCGGATTGAGGCAAATGTGACAACTAGCTGCAAACCGTCCCCGCTCCGCGGAATGTTCTGGGATAATCAAGGGAATTTGATTTCTTCTTCTCATGTTCCTGACGATCTGCGAACTATCCGCCAAGTTTCCTAGCGGCTCTTGGCTTTTTCACATGACTGGCACGAAAAGTGATACACGGTTGACCGCCCGCGTTTGCAAGCAATCAGTTTTGTTCACAATGAGGTCTTCATGGTTACTGAGCCGATTTTCGCAATGGTGGCCGAGCCGACGTTAGCTCTGGTCACGCATCTCATCTCGACCCCTCGCCGTCACCTCGACATGGTGGTTGCGGGTGGCATCCTGGTGGGAACCCTGTTCTATATGTCCCGGATCGCACGTGTCTGCGTCGCCTATGGTTTCAATCCCGAAACCAACGATGTCGAAGAAGAGGTTGCTGCGGCAGCCAAGGCCGACAAGCCTTACGACGGTCCCTATCTGGCTGGCTAATTCAGGCAACGCGTTTTGCGCCTGATAAAATCATGATGTCGGTGCGAGCCGCACGACTCATTGAGCGGGTATCAATTCATCAGAGTTCGGCTGACAATGGGCCTGCGAGGAGCCTTTTGTCGGTCGCAGTTGTTCGGTCGCCTTTTTTTCGGTGCGTGCTTCCCGCAATATCCGTCACTCCCTCGTCTTGAGGATTGGATTGCGGCCCCGTCAGAGTCTCGAACTGCGAGCTCAATCGCCCTCCAGTCGGGCGCCGGCGAATCTCGAGAATTGATTTTTTAAAGCGTCGAGCTAGCCGATTCCTGCTCCGCTTGCAAGTTCTCTGAACTGGCAAAAATCGCTCGCAGCTCGGCCATTTTTTAGACAACCCCGAGCACCGCGTCTGTGTCCGTACTAGCAGACTCGCCTTCGATCTCGTGTGAATAAAAAGACATCCTTCGCGGAACATTCACGAACCTTGTCACAGGTGCTTCATTCGGCCGCGTCCATTACACTGATGGTGCGCCACAGATCGGAAGCTGCCAATAGGAACGGGCGGCGACGATCGACCAAGGCTGTGCTAATTAGCGCGGCTTCACTTAATGTTTACGCATTCGAAATGCGTTGGAGAGTATGAGAGTATGAGGGTGTGAGAGTCACGGAGCCAGAGGGCCTGAATTCGATTCGACATTTCTCGACTCTCATACCCTCACACACTGGCACTCTCATACTTTCAGTCGGCACAGAACTCACCACGGATGAGGCAAAAGTATTATGCTGCCAATAGGTCGGATCGACAGTCATAGCCATATTTTACCTGGCATTGACGACGGCTGCCCCGACATCGAGGCCTCGCTCGCGTGCGTGCGCCAATTCATCGCTGCGGGCTACGTGGGGACGATCTGTACCCCCCACGTGATTCCCAAGGCCTATCCTGAAAATACACCTGAGCGAATTCGCACATGGGTCACGGCACTGCAGGCGGAAATCACACAGGAGGGACTCGAATATCAGGTCTGGCCCGGTGGAGAATTCGTGCTGGCCAAGGAGAACTGGGAATATTTCGAGCGAGATGGTGTTCCGACACTCGCGAATAGCCGTGCGACCCTGATGGATTGGTGGGGCCCGTCCTGGCCCGACTTCGCCGATCCGACGATCGATCGACTGTTAGCAGAAGGCTATCAACCGATACTGGCACATCCGGAGCGCATGAAATTGCGAGAGAGCGAACTGCGCGATCTCGTCGATTCGTTGACCGCGCGCGGAGTCTGGCTCCAAGGCAATCTCAACAGCCTGTCGGGAGGCGAAGGGCCGTTCTCCCAGATGCTCAGCCAGGCCTGGTTGAAAGGGGGCCGCTACAAGCTGTTGGCCTCGGACGCTCATCATCCGGATCGTCTGGCAGGACGTTTCGCAGGCCTGCAAGTGGCAATTGATCTGGTCGGACAGGATCGGGTGACCGAACTCGTCCAACACCGTACGCGGGCATTCGTGGAGTAAGGATCTCAGACGTCGATCCGCCCGAATGCAATCGTGGCGTTGCGGTCGATGGGAGGGCGAGGCTCCTGCCGAGCCTAAAGCGAGCTTTAGCTCGGAGTCCGCCGGAGGCATCCAATTCAGCCTCCGGCGGACTCCGACCTGCCGGTCGCTTTAGGCTCGGCGGGAGCCTCGCCCTCCCATCGACCGTAAAGACGGCGGATTGTGGAACGATTAACGAAAATGGCCGCAGTTCCACCGAACCGCGGCCATTTCGTCACCTTGTCCGTCGAACCAATTCTCGCTACGCCACAGTCTCCGCGGTCGGCTTCACATCCCGATCATTGAACAGCACGGCGAACAAGACTAATACGATCACCGCACCAAATGCCGGGACGAGCCAGAACTTGGTCCAGTCATAAGTCGGCGGAGTCTTCGTCAGTTCATACATATCGAGCACTCGGCCACCGAGCACCGAACCGATGAATTGACCAAAACCCAAGGTCGCAAATGCGATGAAGCCTTGAGCAGCACCACGCATCTCGCGGGGCGCTTTCTGATCAACGTAAATCTGCCCCGTTACGAAGAAGAAGTCATAGCAGATTCCATGGAGAATGATTCCCATATACAGCGCGGGAACCGAGTAGCCCGACGAGACAGATCCCAGGCTGAACAGGAAGTAGCGGATCGTCCAGGCCAGCATCCCGATGACCAACATCTTCTTGACGCCCAACCGCACGAAGAAGAAGGGCATGACCAACATGAAGAAGATTTCGGAGATTTGTCCGAAGGTCATCGTAAATGCGGGATCAGGCATGTTGACCGCGTTCAGGAACTGGTTGGTAAAGGCATAGTAGAACTGCAACGGAATGCAGATCAGGAACGAGCCAATCACAAATACCGAAAACGACAAGCTCTTCATCAGGCGCAAAGCATCCAGTCCCACGATCGATCCCAGGCTGGTCTGAGTATCCTTCTTCGGCGGTGTATGCGGCAGGAACAAACAAGAGATGGCCAGGATGATCGAACTAAAGGCGGCGATCTTCATCGGCAGCGCAGTGGCTTCAATACTGGTCAAGCTGCCGGCCAGGTCGGATGCCGTGCCCATCGACAACGTCAAGCTTCCCGAAGGCGACAAACGCAATTTTCCGATCAACATGCCAGCGGCGATCCAGCCAATCGTTCCCAACACGCGAATCCCTGGAAATTCCTTCGCCGGATCCTTCATCTCATGGAACGAGACCGTATTGGTCAAGGAGAGCGTCGGCATGTAGCACAGGGCATAGCAGAGCAAGATCGGGAAGACGAGATTGTTGCCTGGCTCGGTCGAGACGTAATAGAGAATCCCCGCCCCAATCAGGTGCAAGGCCGCTAGCAGCCGTTCCGCCGCAAAAAAGCGGTCGGCCACGATGCCCACGAAAAAGGGCGAAATCATGCCGGCAATCGGGATCGCCGCGTAGCACATGCCGATGGCCGAACCCTCAAATTGCAGCGTTTTCCCCAGATACGTTCCCAGTGTGACGAACCACGCCCCCCAGACGAAATACTGCAGGAACATCATGACGGACAAACGGATCCGGACACTGAAACTCATGGGGCCCTCATCTGGGTGAAAAGCAAGCGGTGGGAGTGGCGGCCAATTCCGGAAGGATCTGGCGTCTCGATCAGCGGCCGTTGATCATCCACAAATGCGGGGCGATTCGCAAGTTTGCGATGCGGTACCTCAAAGGAATGTCTCCAAGAGCCGGGGTGAGAGGAGCAAAACACAGAGTCACAGAGGTAACAGAGAAATGCCCACAAACCGCGAACACAATCTGGAACTCGTAATATCTCTTCGATGGGTCCAGAAAGTAGGTGTTTTTTAAACCACGAATGATACGAATGACACGAATTTAGAAAGAAGTTGGAGCGTTACAAGAGATGATCCGCTGTTCCTTCAAATGCAATAGTAAGCAATCAAATTCGTGTCATTTGTGTTATTCGTGGTTCACAATCCCATAACCCACCGAACGTTCTGTTAGCTGATCTAAGACAAGGAACTCTGTTTCCTCTGTGACTCTGTGTTTCAAAAGTCTTCGTGCTATGGATATCGTGGCGCTCGAAGCTTCGGCGTCCAGGCTACTTCGCCTCAGCCCAGTTATCCCCCACCGAAACATCCACCTTCAACGGCACATCCAGCTTGATGGCCTGCTCCATTTCCTCGCGCACGAGTTGCTGCAGGCTGGCCACTTCAGCCTCCGGAACTTCGAATACAAGTTCGTCATGGATCTGCAGCAGCATGCGGCCGGGGTGGTTTTCGGCCTTCAGGCGATGGTGAATTCGAATCATCGCCAGCTTGATAAGATCGGCTGCGGAGCCTTGAATTACCGTGTTGACTGCGGTCCGCTCGGGCAGATTCAGTTGTCGCCGACCAGTCAACTCGCGAATTCCCGTGATGGCTCGACGTCGCCCCTTGATCGTGGTTGCGTACCCGGTTTTGCGACATTCTTCCAACAGTTTTTCAATGAAGGCTTCGACCCCGGCATACTTTGTGAAATAGTCGTCGATAAACCGGCCGGCTTCATCCTGGCTGATGCCGATTGCGGCCGACAGTCCATAGGGACTCTGGCCGTAAATCACCCCAAAATTCACAGCTTTGGCCACGCGGCGCATTTCGCCACTCACCAGATTCACGTGAAAACCGTAGATCTCGGCGGCGACGGCCGTGTGAATATCGACTCCCGCTGCAAACGCTGTCTGCAGAGCTTTGTCGTGGCTGTAGTGGGCCAGGATTCGCAACTCAATCTGGGAGTAGTCTGCACTCACGAGCTTCCAGCCCGGTTCACCCGGAATGAAAGCGGACCGCACGCGGCGGCCTTCTTCGGTCCGAATCGGGATGTTTTGCAGATTCGGATCGCTGGAACTCAAACGACCGGTGGCCGCGACGACTTGATTGAACGAGGCATGAATGCGGCCGGTCTCGGGATTGACCATCTCCGGCAAGGCGTCGAGATAGGTGCTCTTCAACTTGGAGAGCTTGCGATGTTCCATCAGCTTGTTCGGCAACGGATGCAACACCGCCAGTTGCTCCAGCACTTCCTGGTCGGTGCTGGGGCCGGTCTTGGTCTTCTTGAAGACCGGCAACTTGAGTTCCGTGAAGAGGATCTCACGCAGTTGGATGGGCGAGTCGATATTGAATTCGCGTCCCGCCAGACCATAGATCTGCGCCTGGATCACATCGAGCCGTTCGCCCGCGGATTTGCTGTGAGTCCGCAGCAAATCCGCATCGACCTTGATCCCTCGATGTTCCATTTCCGCGAGTACCGGAATCAGCGGGCGTTCCAGTTCCCAGTACAAATCCCACAGTTCCGCGTGACGCAGAATCGGTTCCATTTTGCCGCACAATTGCAGTGCAATCTCGGCGTCTTCGACGGCGTATTCAGCCACAACGGGGATGTCGATTTCAGTCATCGACTTCTGATTCTTTCCGGTTCCAATCAAGGCCGAGATGGGAATCATTTCATGTCCGAGATAACGTTTCGAGAGCTCATCCTGGCCATGACTGCGAGCCCCCGCGTCCAGCAGATAGTTGAAGATCATCGGATCGCTGCCGATGGTCGCGATGTTGATCCCTGCACGGCGCAGGACCAGCATGTCGTACTTGATATTCTGGTTCGAAATCTCGACCGTCGGATCTTCCAGATGCGGCTTGAACGCCGCAACAACCATGGCCGGATCGAGCATCGCCTGGCCAGCGGGACCGCGGACCGGAATGTAATACCCTGAACCCACTTCCCAGCAAATCGCCCAGCCCACAATGTCGGCCCGCACGGCATCCACTGAGGTCGTTTCCGTATCCAGGCAGAAGCGCTTCTGCTGCAGGAATTGTTCGAGAAACGCTGCGAATTTCTCCGGAGTATCAACAATCCGCCAGTCGCGAGTCTGCTGCGCCGGTAACGGCTCCGGTGTGTCCGATGCAGGACGCAAGGCCTTGATTTCATCGGCCAGACGTTTGAATCCAAACTCCGTGAACAACTCTCCCAACCGCGTATGCTGTAACTGCCCGGCGCGGGCCTGATTCCAGTCGACAGTCACCGGCAGATCGTCGTACAGTCTCACCAACCGTTTGCACAACCGGGCCTGGTCGGCGAACACCTTCAGATTCTCTTTCAGCTTGGCACCGGGAGCTTTATCAGCATTCGCGAGAACACCTTCCAGATCGCCGAATTCCAGCAGGAGAGCACTCGCCTTCTTGGGGCCGACCAAGGGCACGCCCGGCACGTTGTCGACGCTGTCGCCGACCAGCGATTGAAAATCGATCGCCTGCTCAGGAGTAATCCCCCAATCAGACTTGAGCTCGTTCACACCGAAGTACGTATTCTTCCGCAGGTTGAGCATCCTCACGTGCGGTCCCAGCAACTGCCGGCAGTCCTTGTCGCTGGAGATCAGAATGACGTCCATTCCCTGAGCCACCGCCAGTTTCGTGACGGTCGCCATGACATCGTCAGCCTCCCAGCCATCTTGCTGCACGACAGGGATTCCAAACGCTTCCAGCACCTGTTGGATCATGGAGATCTGCGGCCGCAGATCGGGGGGCATCTCGGAGCGATTTGTTTTGTATTCCGGATACCAGCCACTGCGCACGGCTTCTCCGGGCGAATCCATCGCGGCCAGCCAGTAATCGGGTTTGTGATCTTTCAGCAGCGTATTGAGATCCCGCGTGAAGCCATACACCGCGTTGGTCGGCAGGCCTTTCGGGCTGGTCATCTCACTGCCAATGGCGTGAAACACCTGAAAAATCAGGGAGAAAGTATCCAGGATGTAGATGGATTCTGGCATGGTCTCTATTTCATCAACAGACTGGTGAGCCCCGTCCCGTCACGGCCTGTTGATTTATTTTGTCGGAATTGAGGTTCATTACTTCTTCCCCCCTACCCCCAGGGCGCAGCGGTGGCCAGGGGAGTCGAGGATCGGATTGTCGGTCGGTCAGGGGTGGGCAGCAATGGGC
>JAKFVC010000221.1 GCA_021732415.1 Planctomycetaceae bacterium | reverse complement strand
GGGTCGTTTGGCGGGCGGTGATACTGAGTCGAAACATGATACCTCATACTCCACGACTGGAATGTGGTCTTACTCAACAGACTGCAAACACGTCATCTTGAAGTCGTATTTCAAGAGGCAGTCGAGCACCCACTGCAGGGCCGTGGCAGACGGAAGGTTCGTCGGTCATGCCGAGATTCTGATGAACCAGCGGCGAAAATCAGGTGAATCAAAACATCAACAAACTGCTGAGATCTTGATGGGCTGGAAGGTCGGGACGTACTACGAGACACACGGTGTCCGCACGCCAAGTGCGGAATCGTTTCAAGTTAGGGGAATGCAGTGAGGGCGATCATTCACGGCCGCAAGGGATTGGAGCGCGGCCCAGGGCGGGAGTCAGGCATAGTTAGTTTTTCGTTGATGCAATCCCTTGCTAGTGCTGGTTATAACGTGTAGCTCGTGGTTGACGGGCCGAGTTGAATTGCAACTCCTAGTCTTCACAACCAGTCTTCGATCATGATTGTTTGATAAAGCAGTTCATGTGCCATCGCATGTGAAACACGCCTTAACGTGGCTCTGCATACAACTCGTAAGGATTGGCACAGTATGTGATTAAGGAAATTAAATCGGCCCGGAAAGGATCCGTGTGACGAATCGTCAAGACAAGAAATTCAGCAGAGGTGCTGAGTGAATGCGCGAATCCTGTCAGATTCCGCCAAAGCCAAGCGGCCTGATATAGCCCGACTCTGGAGAGTCAGGCTACGGGGTCTGCCAACGCATCAGGTCGGAGGGGCGAATCTGATAGATGAGGATCGATGCACCGATCCGTTTCGTGGGTTGGAACGCTCGCAGGTAACCGTATTCATCGAGCCCCACGGGTTGTGGGTGGCCCTGTTGATCAAATACGACATGTGGCCGGCCCTGAACATAGTTGACGCTGACGGCGTATGATCCCGGTTGCGGCTGTCGGGCTGGTGGCAGGTCATATTGCAAACCTAATTCGCCTGGTGGCACGCTCCCGAAGTACGCGATCGCCCAGCGCCGATCAGGCTGCTTATCCACATACGCTTTTAATTGCAGCAGGTCTTGGCCCCAGTCCAGATTCGAATCGAGGAGATGGGCAGCTCCACCCTCGAGTCCTCCGGCAAACTCGTTGAAATACGCCAGATGCTCGGGCTGGAACCTCAGGGACCACGGTGCCAATAGCACGACAGAAATCAGCAGTCTTTGCTGCCAACGGCTAATTGAAAAACCTTCATTAGACGCAAAACATGACCCCGCCAACAGACAGAGGAAGGGATAGACGGGCAAGATGTAACGGACTCCCAATTGCATCCCCGACAAGCTGGCAGTACCAAACAAGACAAGTGCGGGAAACAGAATGAAACCGATCTGGCCGCGCAATGACGGTGTGCCCCGACCGAGTCCGCTGCGGATCAATCCCCAGATGCCCGCGAGCTGCCAGACATGCGGCAGTTTGTACAACAACGCCCACAGGAAATAGAAGCGAAATCCCGTCACAGACCAGGCTCCATCGAGATACACAGGATGTTGCGACTCCATGACGTGCTTCTGAGCATCCAGTCCAATCAGATAGGATTTGGGAAAGGGAAGTGGAAGCTGCCCGCAGACCGGCCAGCGACCGAGCCATCTGGTGACGGTGGCACTTCGCGGCTGAACTTGATTCAACGTCGAAGACACACCTTCGAATCCATATCCCAGATTCAGGACGAACAGAGCCAGCAATAGTATCACGCCGAGATGGCCAAAAAGCTGTATGCGGCTCATCGGTATCTGCTGTCGACCGCGCATGACGAACCAGCCCAACCAGGCGACGCAGATCAGCGGCACGAGAATGATCGCCGTGTACTTCGTCAACTGAGCCAGTCCCAGGACGATGCCGCAGAGCACCGCAGCCCACAGGCCGGGTTGTCGAAAGTAGCGCCAGAGTGCATACCACAGGGCCAGCGTCAGGCACGTCAGTCCCGTATCAGGGGTGACCAGACTGGAATGAGCCAACACGGTGGGCTCGGTACACCACAATAATGCGGTCATGCAGGCGGCAGTACGTCCCCACCACTGCCAGCTCCAGATTGCCAGGATGATCCCGGCGATCACCGAAAACGAGGCGTTGGCGATTCGCCCCCACAGGTAATAGTGCTGATGGCGTTCCCCCGTCATGCGGAGAAATTTTAAGCCATAGGTGGTTGGGTCCTGCGAAAGTTCAACGGGACCCTGATAGCAATCAGGCCTGGCGATCGACGTCGCCGCTGCAGCGACCAGACGTGTTAGCGGCGGATTCAGCGGCTCATAGTCAAATCGCCCTGTTCGCAGATTCAAGATCCCGACTGGCAAGTGCCAGTACTCATCATGCGTGACTGACAAAGCCCGAGCCGTGCAGACCGCGAAGCCCAGATTGGCGACCAGCAAGCCGGCAATCAAGATCATTGCCACCCGATCGCGCGAATCAAAAGCTGGCCGTTCAGGGGGCGTCGATTCAGTTGCCGGCATGTTTCGTCCTGGGCGCTACTGACTTGATC
Organism: Planctomycetaceae bacterium; assembly: GCA_021732415.1. Lineage (GTDB taxonomy): Bacteria > Planctomycetota > Planctomycetia > Planctomycetales > Planctomycetaceae > JAKFVC01. The sequence goes on along the minus strand of JAKFVC010000221.1, from coordinate 9,310 downwards.
TCGCGGCGAGCTTTCTCAGCCAATCCACGAAACGGCTTCTTGTTGAGGGCTCAACACTACTACTTCTCGTCACCAATGGCGAGCCGCTCAGACCTTCCCATCGCAATTTCCAATGTCCCGAGAGGGGGCACCGCGATGTTGCTGAAACTCCACAGCCGAAACAACGTGATGCTGTCTGTCGAAAGTATTTAAAGCATAAAAAGTTACGGCAATAATGCAGACATTCTGACTGGTGCGTGTGGTTCTTCCACAACATGATCCGCTGTTGAGGAGATCTTTGTTTTGGTCCTCGGTAACAGTTTCGTGGAATTCACAACCTGATAAAGTGTATGGGTTTACGGTCATGGATTAATCAATTTGTAGAGCCCGCTTTACAACTTGTACCATTTGGCACGCAGCGTGCTTAACACTCTATACAACAGCCGCTGTTGACCACCGATGCAAAACACCGACACAAACCGATTTACAACCGACACCCAGATTGACCAGGAGCACACACATGTTGCAGATTACCCGCACGTTCTTGAATGATGACAACGGTTTCATTGTCTCTGCTGAACTCGTTCTGATTGCTACGATTGCCGTCTTGTCGATGATTGTCGGCCTCTCCGAAGTGGCCTTCGGCGTCAATCAAGAGTTGGAAGACGTAGGCTCCGCCATCGGTTCGATGAATCAATCGTACTGCTACAACGGGGTCTGCGGCCACAAGGGGCACGCTGCCGGTAGCAGCTTCAAGGACACTGTGGACTTCTGTGACAGCGAAGCAGATGTCGTTTGCAACGTCTACCCGACCGGTGAAGCTCCCGCCTGGAACTACTAAGGCTACTGGGACTTCAACAACGACAAAAATCGAAAACGATCTCAACACCACCCACTCTGATTTCAGAACGGGTGGTGTTTGCTTTTTGACTGCTAAACAACTGCCGGCACAGCGATTTTCGCGAATCCTCAAGATTTCTGGTTGTCGAGTGTCTTGGGGTGGCTCAGAAAGTGGTTTTTGTTGCAGCTCAATTTGCCAGTGAGTCTGTTACCGTTCAAGCACCACGAACCAGCACCCAAGGCTCGATTCTTATTGCAATTCTGATGTTACGCGATTACTGTAACGTCTAGGGGAATTGTCTTAGCGCTCGTTCACGCAATTGCAGGTGACAGTTCACGTTCGGGTTGAGCTCGGAATCTTTTCGAAGTACTTCGTATTTCGTGATTGGCAGCCATCGCCGTCGTTGACTCCGCGGGACCGAATTCCTTCAGGAATCGAATACTTTGAGTCGGAATTACTGAGTTGGAGCTCAAAACATGAGATCTCGGCCGTGTACTGTTTGTCCCTCGGACCCCCAGACTGCAGGCGTTCGTCGTGGGTTCACGCTCATCGAGCTGCTGGTCGTGATCGCGATTATCGCGCTGTTGATTGCGTTGCTGGTTCCCGCCGTGCAACAGGCTCGAGAATCCGCTAGAAAAGCGGAGTGCCTCAACAACATGAAGCAGCTCGGTCTGGCTGCCCACAACTATCTCTCAACCAATCGCTCGTTCCCGTCCGGCTGGATCTGTTTGGCAGGTTCCGCGACCTGCGTTCCGCAGGCACCCGGTACGTCTAGCCTCTCGGTGGTGATCACTGATCCGACTGTTGTCGAGTCAAAAACGATGGTGCCGGTCACCGTGCCTGGCCAGCCAGCGCAGACCGGGCCAGTGCAGTTGATGATCGGCCCGCCAACGCTCCCTTCTTGGACCATTTCTGACCAATGGGGCTGGCACGCTCTGATGCTACAGGAAATGGATGCCAGCACGCTCGCCATCAATTTCGCCTCTGCGAAAGCGAAGGGAACACCGAACTGGACGTCCATTCAAAGCAACGTCAAGTCGTACGTTTGTCCTTCTGCAGCATTAGCTGCCGGCCGTCCAGAAGGTCTGGGATACGCAACCTACAAAATGTGCATGGGCGCTGGGATCGATAATTCCACAGGGGCACCCCTGCCGAGATCGCAAAACGGCATGGGCAGCATGAACAGTGCGGTCTCTGATCGCGACGTTCGCGATGGCATGACATCGACGATTATGTTTGGCGAATCGCAATACGGATTCTGGGGAGATGCCTTAAGTTGCTGTGTTCGCATTCCAGATCCCACAGAAGGCCGGCCGATGTTCGACGAGTGGAGACTAGGAACTGGCAATTACATTTTCAGCTTCGGAAGCTGGCATGCCGCGGTTGCGAACTTCACGATGGGCGATGGTTCGGCGAAAAGCATCAACAAGAACATCGACATGAAGGTGTTCAACGCCTTGGGAACCAGAAACGGTCACGAACAAATCGGCAGCGACTTCTAGTAGTTGAGGTGTCTCGGGCGGTGAAGTTGCGCCGTACTGAGTCGTGAACCATAAAGAACAAATCGACGGCCCGACCAGTTGACTGGCCGGGCTGTTTTTGTTTTCTTGCGCGCCGCAATACACAATCCGCTGTGAACGATATTTCGACGTAACGGGAGGGTGAGGCTCCTGCCGAACCGCAAGCGTCATTCAGGCGTCGCCAGACTATGCGGTTCTGCGGGAGCCTCACCCTCCCATCAACTCCAATTGCGCCGACTCACCCAATCCCGACTGGTTGCAACGGAGACATGGCCGCGACATATGTCTCCAACTGCCCCGATTCGAACTGCACCGTCACCGTCCGCCGCGATCCAAATCCAACGTCGGTCACTTGGCCGTAGCCTTGTTGAGGGTGCCTGACCCGCATGCCCACTGCAAATTTGCAGGGCATCGAAGCCGCTTCTTTCGAGCCGTTCAACAGACTGGCACCCGTCATCAGGAGCGGTTTCTTATTCGCCAATTGCTGCGCCAGTTGATCTCGCAACTTGGCCTTATGTCGTTCCAGCAAGGCTTCGGTATCGGACGTGGCGGAGATGGATGCTCCGGTCGGCTCCACGTCTCGACTGAGAGCCAGTTCCCGCAGAAATTGACTCGGAATGGTCATCTCCAAGCGTCCGCGAGTTTCGCGCTGAGTCGATCGTGTCAGGACCAGTTCCTGCTTCGCGCGCGTGATCCCGACAAACAGGAGCCGTCGCTCTTCTTCGAGTTCACGATAGTTGTTATCGCGCAACGCCCGTTCGTGAGGCAACAGGTTTTCTTCGAGGCCCACGATCACCACCACCGGAAATTCCAGCCCCTTGGCGGAATGCAGGGTCAGCAGTGAGACCTTACCTGCATGGGGATCGAGACTATCCAGATCGGCCACGAGGGTTGATTCTTCTAGAAAACCCTCCAGCGACGATTCTCCGTCGACCGTATGATCGTACGCCGCGGCGGCCGCGACGAGCTCATTCACGTTGGCCAGTCGCTGGACGTCATCTTCCGCCGCGTGGGCATTGTCCCAGCCGTACGTGTAGCGCGTCTTCTCAACGACCTTCCGCAGCAGCCCCTCCACCGAGCCCGTATCCGACAACGAGAACTCCGCCATCATCCGGGCAAACATCTTCGCCGAGACGGCCCCCTTCTTACCCAGCCCCGTGATGCGATCGGCCTGCTGGCAAGCCTGCAACAGATCCAGGCCTTCCGATTGAGACCACCGCAAGATCTTGTTTTGAGTCTGCTTCCCGATACCGCGAACCGGCGTGTTGACAATCCGCCGGAAGGCCGCCACGTCCTGCGGATTGATGATCAATCGCAGATAGGCCAGCATGTCCTTGATCTCGGCCCGCTCGTAGAATGCGACACCCGATGCCACCTGATGCGGAATACGGTGGCGTACGCAGGCACGTTCCAAGCGGCGTGATAGTGAGTTGACTCGGAACAGTAGCGCGAAGTCGCTCCAGGCCCGGCGTCCCGCTTCGACTTCTTCAATGATGAACTTGGCGATGCCATCCGCTTCGGCATTTGCGTCCTCGAACTCCCAATATCGGACGGGGACGCCGGCCGCGTTATTGGTGAGCAACTGCTTGTGCTTGCGGAGCGTATTGAATTGAATCAACCGATCCGCGACCGTCAGGATTGATTGCGTGCTGCGAAAGTTGTGCTCCAAGCGCACTTGTCGCGTGCCGGGGAAATCGCTCTCGAAACGCAGGATATTTTCGATCTCAGCGCCACGCCAGCCATAGATCGATTGGTCTGGATCACCGGTCGCACATAGATTGGGATAGTCTGCCGAGAGTGCTCGAACGATCTGATATTGAACGAGATTGGTGTCCTGAAACTCATCGACGAGGATGAACTCGTACCGTCGATCGAGCCGTTCACGCAGGTCCGGTTGTTCCTGCAGCAGGACGGCCACGTGCATCAGCAGATCGTCGAAATCGACGCTGTTGGCTTCCAGAAGAGCCTTCTGATAGGCGGCATAGACTTTGGCCGTTGTTGCTTCCAATGGATCAGCATAGCTGTCATCGAGGGCTGAATTCAGATCATCCGGCTTCTGCAATCGATTCTTCGCGCGGCCAATTTGTGATGCAATCACGCCGGGGGGATACTTGACGATGTCGTGTTCGAGATCACCCATCACCTGTTTGATGAATTGGGACTGATCGGACGAATCGAGAATCGTAAAGTTGGGCTGCAGGCCCACCTGGGTCGCATTACGCCGCAGCACATGCGCACAAAACCGATGAAAGGTGCTGACCCAGACCCGCGTGCCCGGCAACAGCTGCGAGACACGGTCGGCCATTTCGTTGGCCGCCTTGTTTGTAAACGTGATGGCGAGGATCCCGCGCGGATCAATCCCTCGTTCAACCAGCCGCGCGATGCGCCGGGTGATCACCCTGGTCTTACCCGACCCCGGTCCAGCCAGCACCAGCAGCGGCCCTTCGAAATGCTCGACCGCTTGCCATTGCTCACCTGTCAGGTCACCCGGTTTCCCCACCGCTGGTCACTCCTTTGATATGCCCGCGAAATCAGATCAAAGCCAATCAGCAATTCAATCCGTGAGCGGCACGGCGCTAGCCGCCGGTTTTCAACAATCTGGGCGTGAAGAACCGGTGGCTAGCGCCAGTCCGCTCACAAAGGACGCCAGCGCGTGCCGGCTGATCATTCTAACGACAAACCAGCCGCTAAGCGCTAGCCCACGGTTCGGTGCTCAAACGCAAATGCCCCGCAACGACCCTTTGGCCGCTGCGAGGCATTTAATCATACACCTAATTACTTCGACGAGGCCGAGGTATCCGGCGGTGGCGGACTCGGGGCCGCCGTTTCCCGGGCCTGCATCAATTGCACGGTCTTGCTACCTGCCGTAGGCAGGCGGAACTCGGAATGAGATCCCGCTGGTAACGTGAACATCTCGATCCGGCCATCCGCAGTCGTACGGCGGAACAACATTGGATAGGCAATATCGAAGGCATCGTAGTCGCCAGCCTTCAAGGCATACGGCTGGCTCCAGTCGCTGTAGGGCCCCTTGGTTTCATACGTGACAGTCTGGTCGGAGAGATTGGTAATCCGGACTCCCGGCTTACCGAATACGGCCGCCAGATCGGGGGCCGACCACCCGATATGCTTGAGCCGCAACTTGCAATATCCCAAATCGATATCAGGCACTGTCACCCGCGATGCCGTGCCGCTGTTCGTCCATTCCTTCCAGCCTGCCTGGAACAACGTTTCGAGTTTGGCCAAATCGAACTCCGTATTCTCGGCCGTGTAACCCGGGGCAAAGCGAGCCGTGGCCTTCACGGTGGGCTGATCGGCCCAGGAGAGCTCGATCGCCCGAGTCGTCTGGGTGGTACTGAAAACCGAAGCGGCAGCGGGCTGATTAACGTCGTAGCGAATCTCGGCGTACGGCTGCCATTCTTTCGCTTCCTTGTTCGGTTTCACTGCCACCGAAATCATGAGGCCTGGCAGGTTGAATTGCATCTTGCCATCGGCGTCGGCAACATCGAGCGGTTCAGAAAGTACGAGTTCGGTCCACAACTCGGCTGTATCACCAAACTTCTTGAGATCAGGAATGACCTCGGCCAGTTGCTTGGCATCGGCGAAGACTTTCAAGGTGTCGATGGGCAGATCCAGAACATTGATCCGGGCCATCTTCTTTTCGACCAGCATGGCCACAATCGGCTTGAGAGCGGACGGAGCCATCCCGACGGTGAGGGCGGTTGTCTTCGGAATATCCGACAAACCCTTGCCTGCGGGCGACGCCCAGATCGGAGTCTTCGGCGCCGTCTCTGCGGAAATCGCAGCGGCAGTCGCCCCCAGGATCAGAGTCACGCCCTTGTCGTCCGTCGAGACCTCTTGCGGCCAGACACGAACTCGCGGCTGATAGACGGGGATCGGCCAGACGGTTGAGACTACCTGATTGATCTCTGACAACGACATCTTTTGCTCAAGCTGTGCGACCAGATGCGGCACTATGCCTTTCACTTCGGCTTCGATCCGATATTTCTGACCGTACAGACCACCAATCAAACCGCTCGAGACTCGTTCGGCCGTCATGCCCAAGCCACGGGTCGAGATGCCTGCCGGATTGGTGACGTACCAGTTGTCACTCTCGATGTTGAACCGGCTTTCAATCAACTGCAGTCGGATCCGGCCTTCCAGGATCACCGGCTTCACGTCGAAGCTCAGCCAGACGGGACGCGTCTGTCCGATCACAATCGAAATGGGGCCAGTCTGTGCCGACTTGCCGGCACCGTTGACCGACGTCGAACCGATTACCAATTGGGCATTCGAGAGCCCCAATTGGAAATTCAAACGATCTTTCGCATAAGCCTTGACCGAGGCCCGATAGAGCTGGGCACTATAGCTGATCCCCTGGAACCAGACGCTGAAGCTGCGACCTTCGGCTTGAATTGTTTGACCAATATCCGGAATCCCGCCTTGCAACATGTCGGCCGGCACAATGCGTGGAATGGAATCACCCAGACTCTGCAGCATGTCATTACCGAGACGCACGTATGCCGCTCGCGGAATATGCACAGCAGGAATGAACGGAGCATTCACCGGCGGCGGGGAAAACTTCGTTCCCGGCTGCACCATCAGCGGCGGCTCTGTGGTGATCTTGGGATTGAGCAACCAGTTATAGAATTCCGGTCGGTCAAAAGCCGCCTTATAGGATTCGTGATCGAGATTGGGGATTTCGGTATAGATGGGCTTGCCACCAGCGGCCTTCAGGGCCTCGACCAGCTTGCGGGATTCGTCGACTTTGACTGCGGTGTCCTGGGCGCCATGGAAGGCCCAGAAGGGCGTGTCCTTCAACTTGGCAGCTTCTTCTGCATCACCACCGCCGGATAGGGAAACCACAGCATTCCAAGGTGTGGGATCGGCCGCAGCAATCGCGACCGCACCATAGCCACCCATCGACCAGCCAACCAGCGAGCGATGCTTCGGATCAACCTTGTATTGTTTCTCTACTTCACCCAGGATCTTCAGGGCCCGGATGCCATCCGGTTGATCGGGACGCCACCGCGTCAAGATCCGGCCCCGAGTATCCTCGCACTGGGGGAAGACGACCAGGAACGGAAATGTCTCCGGGACCTTGGTCAGATAGGGGCCCAAACCAATCGTCGTCTGGAGGGTTCCGTCCGTGCCACACTCGCCGCCACCATGCAGAAACAGAATGGCTGGTGCGGGTCTCGCCGGGTTATAAGTCTTCGGGACAAACACCACGTACTTGTGGTCGCCCTGGTCGTCTTTGAACACCTTGTTCACGAATCCGCGCGGGATGTCCTGTCCGAAGATCGGTTGCGCAATCAGGATCGTCATCCACAGGATGCTGCACGTTACCAGACGCCGCTGGTACGACACCTGAGGACTTGGGGGGCTTAGACGAAGCATTCCTTGGTTCCTATAATAGTGTGAACGGCATGCCATCCAACCGCGTTGTCGGATCAGCCATGCGTGATGTGAGTCGCCGCACTGGCCCGCGCTAAGCAGCATTACCAGCAGAGTTCAACTGCCTAACTGTGGATTATATTGCCGGCGCTCAGGTGTCAACAAATCGAAACAAAAATTCGCCAGATTTACTCACTCTTGGTAAGATAAGCGTAGTCAGATGACAGCGACCGGGAATGTGGGCAGATTTGCGCCAGCGCAGGGTGGGGGCCAGAATCGAGCCGAATTTCCAGCCGATCGAGGGTGGTAGCACCATCCGGCAGGTACGGCCGTGATGCGAGTGACACGGAAATTTCTAATCCGGGCCCCATTTGGTACGCAATCAGCACATAGCATATTAAGCACTATTGCAAACGCTATATCCGTCACGAGTGGAACTGTTTGACAGTGACTCTGCGGTCTGGGCAAATTTCGTATTCTGGGGCTACTCTGACGAGTGAAGCCTAGACGATGTACGTGGCACGGAAGTCGGAGAACAATCCCTGCCGTAGTCCACCAGAAGTGTCCTCCACAGAGCTTGCCACTCCATTGGACACACTGGTCACTGCGAATGCAGGACGGTGATGAGTTCGGGTGCGGTGCTGCCAATCTCCGAACACAGGACTCGATCACCGGTTGTCCGCGTCGTGCAGTCCAGAGCATACATCTCCCCGATTGATCAGGGACTCATCAATCGCGTGGAGGGTGGCGGCGAGGAAGGGAGGCGACTCGGCCATGGTTCAACCAGGACGAACACGCCGAGTGAGACCGTCGGACAAAATTGAGGAGATCAGCACGACGCGGAGAACCAGAACCGCGCAATGTCCCAACGGCCTATAGCCGCGAAGAAGAGATCGAAGATCGACAACTTGACGCAGTGAGAGAAGACTGAAAACGGATTTGAATTGCTTATTCCCCTAACACGATCCAGGATCAAAGTCTGTTGCGGAGAGCGGCCAGCGGGCCGGGCCGAGATGGATTTCCTGGAGAAACTGAGGAGCCACACGATGCTTGTGCTGTCGAGACAACGCGACGAAAGCATCATCATCGGTGATAACATCGTCATCACCGTGGTGGACATTCGCGGCGATAAAGTACGCCTAGGAATCAATGCCCCCACGGAGATACCGGTCCACCGACAGGAGGTCTACGAAGCCATTCAGCGCGAAAATCAACGCGCTGCGGGCACTGGACCTGATGATGCCAACCTGACGAACTCCAAGTTTCCCAAGGGCGCCAAACCTTGAACCTGGATGAGTGACTCGGAAGCACTGCGGCGACTCGAGCTTGCCACTCGATTCGGATGCCCCGTAAGACTTCTACGCCACCCGCGAGCTCCCCTGCAGCTCGCACCCGATAACCCGCTAATGCCAAGCCCAGGAGCCGTTTTTACGGCTCCTGTTCTTTTTCGGCTCTACGGCAGAATCTGTGGTGAATATTAATCTGTACTGATGGTCTGAAACAGGCGAGGGAATTCGCGGATCGAAAAGAAGTGCATCCTGGAGAGTGGTTGGCAATGATGGAGTTATCTAACGAC
>JAKFVC010000203.1 GCA_021732415.1 Planctomycetaceae bacterium | reverse complement strand
CCGCCCCGCCCCGAAGCACTGCTGGAAGGCCTGATGCGCATCCAGGACAAAATTAAGGCGAAGCGGATCGTTCGCGGCGCCGTCGATGTATTGCCGGTTCCTCACCACAGCGGTTGTGCTGGTGTGGGTGAAATGTTGCATGTGTAATTGATGGTTCATTCAATAAACGATTGAGGGATATGGCATTGGGCCTTGTCGCTTGATTGTCGAGGTTTCGAGAATTTCATGGCGAGTTTGCTGAAGATTGAGGATTTGCACGTCGCGGTCGATGAGAAGCCCATTTTGAAAGGGGTGAATCTCGAATTGCGCCAGGGTGAAGTGCATGCGTTAATGGGCCCGAATGGCTCGGGTAAGAGCACGCTGGCCTATGCATTGGCCGGGCATCCGAAGTACGAGATCACCGGTGGTTCGATCGAAATCGACGGAGCCAAGTTGAACGATCTCGATCCCAGCGAGCGAGCTCGTTTGGGGGTCTTCCTCGCCTTCCAATATCCGGTCACGATCCCGGGTGTGAAGGTCGCTGACTTCCTGCGGCATGCCGTAACCAACGTCCGCAACCCGGACCGGAAGGAAGGCGAAGGCCTGGTTCCGATGAAGGATTTCCGCAAGGAACTCCGCAGCCGGATGGAAGAGTTGGGCATGGATACGGACTTTGCTCGCCGGTACCTCAACGACGGCTTTTCCGGTGGTGAAAAGAAGCGGATGGAAATCCTGCAACTCGCCATGCTGAAGCCCAAGTTCGCGATCCTCGATGAGACTGACAGCGGTCTCGATAGCGACGCGGTCAAAGTGGTCAGCGAAGGTGTGGCGAAGTTGTCCGGGCCGGACATGGGCGTGTTGATTATTACGCACCACGAACGACTGCTCGAGTTCAACCACCCGCATCAAGTGCATGTCATGTTGTCGGGCCGCATTGTTGAGACAGGTGATGCCGCGTTGGCCAAGGAACTGCACGATTCCGGCTATGCTGGCATCCGTGAACGACATCCCGAAGTGGCAGCGGAAGAAACGACAGAAGTTGCCAAGGTCTAGAAAATTGTAGGCCGGACAGGATTGTCCCTCCTACTGCAGAATTACTGAGCCCCCACTACCTGAAAAGCTCCCCCGACTTGAGTCGGTTCCGAGTTCAGCGTAGCTCCTATTTTGGCGTACCCAAATTATGGCCACAGATCTCAAGACAACCGCGGACGACGTCGGCGTCGGCGAATACCAATACGGCTTTCGTGATTCGACGGAAAACTACGTCTTTCACAGCCGCAAGGGTTTGGACAAAGCGATCGTCTCGCAAATTTCCGAGATGAAGAACGAACCCGCCTGGATGCGTGAGTTCCGTCTGAGTGCCCTCGAAGTCTTCTTCGAGAAGCCGATGCCCAATTGGGGCGGCGACCTGACTCACTTGGACTTCCAGGACATCTACTACTACGTCAAGGCAGCTCAAGGTCAGGAAAAGAGCTGGGATGACGTACCTGAGGATATCCGCAAGACCTATGACCGCCTGGGCATCCCCGAGGCCGAGAAGAAGTATCTGGCCGGTGTGAAGGCTCAGTATGAGTCCGAAGTGGTCTACGGCAGCTTGCAGGAAGATCTGGCCAACAAGGGTGTGATCTTCACCGATACCGATTCGGCGATGCGCGATCATCCCGAACTGTTCCGCGAATACTTCGCGACGGTCATCCCCTCGGCCGACAACAAGTTTGCCGCGTTGAATTCGGCTGTCTGGTCGGGTGGCTCGTTCATCTATGTCCCGCCCGGGGTCCAGATCGAATTCCCGCTGCAGGCTTACTTCCGGATCAATTCCGAGAACATGGGCCAGTTTGAACGAACGCTGATCATCGTCGACGAAGGGGCCTCGGTCCATTACGTCGAAGGCTGTACGGCGCCGACTTATAGCTCGGAAAGCCTGCACTCGGCTGTCGTCGAGATCATCGTGAAGAAGAAGGCCCGCTGTCGTTACACGACGATTCAGAACTGGTCCAATAACGTCTACAACCTCGTCACCAAGCGGGCGATGGCTTACGGCGATTCGCTGATGGAATGGGTCGACGGCAACCTGGGTTCGCGACTGACCATGAAGTATCCCGCCATCTATTTGATGGAGCCGGGCGCTCGTGGTGAGACTCTGTCGATCGCGTTCGCCGGCAAGGGCCAGCACCAGGACGCCGGTTCGAAGATGGTCCACTGTGCTCCGAATACTCGCAGCCGAGTCATCTCGAAGAGCATTTCGAAGTCGGGAGGTCGAGCCAGCTATCGCGGTCTGGTGAAGTTCAACAAGGGTTCTGAGAACAGCAAGTCGAACGTCGTGTGCGACGCCTTGATTCTGGATCCGATCAGCCGCAGCGATACCTACCCGTACATCGAATCCGAAGAAAACAACGTCACGATCGAACACGAAGCGAGCGTCTCGAAGATCGGCGAAGAGCAACTCTTCTATCTGATGAGTCGCGGACTGAGCGAAGCCGAAGCCTCGGCAATGATCGTGACCGGCTTCATCGAACCGCTCGTGAAAGAGCTGCCGATGGAGTACGCGGTGGAAATGAACCGCTTGATTGAATTGCAGATGGAAGGCAGCGTCGGCTAGAGCGGTTTCACTTAATGTTTTCGCATCGACGCGTCTGAGAGTATGAGGGTGCGAGAGTAACGGAGTAAGAGGGTGCGGGGATTCGATTGGACTATTTCTTTACTCTCATACCCTCACACACTGTCACTCTCACACATTCCATTTGCGCAAACCTTTTGTTGAAGCGCTATAAGCCGGCTTTCTCCGCACCTTGCGAATGCGGGCCATCCGTCAATCGTGGAGGTAAACACGAAATGGTGCAGGAACTGACGATGGGCGAAGTTCGCATTCCGGTCTTGTTGACGAACATTGTCGATCAGATCAATGCTTCGACAGGACTATTGCCGGCGACGGATACCGTTCGGACCTACACGGGCCATGCGGTCGTCGACACCGGAGCGGTCTGCAGCGTTCTTCCTCAGCATGTTGCCGACATCCTTGGGGCGCAGGTCCTGGGGCAGCGAAGAGCCCAGTATGCTGACGGGCGAAGTGAAGTCGTCAATGTCGTCGGGCCGTTGCAATTTGAAATTAACGGACGGACGACGCTGGAAGAGGCGCTCGTTCTCGGGAACGAAGTGCTGATCGGGCAGACCGTGTTGGAAAAGATGGACTGGCTCGTGGATTGCACGAACACGAATCGGAAGCTCGTGGGAAACCCCGCTCATCAAGATGAGCAAATTTTCATGGTGAGATAATGTCCTCGCTGCTGAATTCAATGAATTGGCGGCATTGGTTTAAGAATTCAGAACGTTTAGAACATCGTCATGACATCGACCGTATCATCTGCTGTTTCGTCGAAAGCCACGGGTATGGGATTTGACCGCGCGGCGTTCGAAGCATTTCTCGAGACTCGCGATGAGCCGGGTTGGGTCACTGATCAACGCCGGGCTGCGTTCGAAGTCTATCAGGCCAAGCTGGCCGATGAACTCGATCCCGAAGAATGGAAACGAGTTCAACTGCGGGCCATGCAGCCGCAGCAGTTTGGAATTCGTTCGAAGGGAACACAGACCTCGGGCTTTTCGACGTTGCTCGAAAACCGGGCCACGTTTGGCGGCTCGGTGGTTCAAGTCGATGGCTCGTGTAAGTCGTCTCAGCTCGATGAAAAGCTGGCAAAACAAGGCGTGTTGTTTGGTGACCTGGCGGACTTGGTGCGTGAGCATCGGGATCTGATCGAGCCCCACTTGATGACCCGCGCGGTCCAGAGCGATCGCGATCGCTTCTCGGCCTGGCACGCGGCGTTCTGGACGGGTGGCACGGTCCTCTATGTTCCGCGGCGAGTCTCGATTTCCGAACCGCTTTACAGCCTGATGGGCTTGGCCCAGGCTGGGGCTGCGGACTTCGGCCACACGCTGGTCATTCTGGAAGACGGCGCTTCGGCGACGTTGCTCGAAGAGACGTGTTCGCTGACGCCTGATATCCCTGGCCTGCACGTGGGGGCGATCGAATTGCTGGTCGGAAAGGACGCTCATTTGCGGTTCGTGCAGTTGCAGAACTGGAACGAGCAGACCTGGCATATCGCTCATCAATGCGGCCGCGTGGCAGCGAACGGGACCTTGCAGTGGACGGTCGGCGGCATTGGGTCGCGTCTTTCGCACATCCATCAGGACGTGCATCTGGATGGCCGCGGCGCCAGTGGCGAAGTCAACGGTGTCACGTTTGCGACCGGCAAGCAAATCCTGTCGTACTACACTCAGCAGACCCATCACGCCGAGAACACCCACAGCGATCTGTTGTACAAAGACGTCTTGCGAGATCGAGCCCGCGTGATCTGGCGTGGCATGATCCGCGTCGATAAAGAAGCTCAGAAGACCGACGGCTATCAACGCAATGACAGCCTGATGCTCAGTCATACGGCCCGTGTGGATGCCATTCCGGGTTTGGAAATTGAAGCCGATGACGTCCGTTGCACACACGGTGCGACGGCCGGGCAAGTGGATGCCGAGCAGGTCTTCTACTGCATGTCGCGCGGGATCAACGAAACCGAAGCCATGAACATGATCGTCGAAGGTTTCTTCCATCGCGTCTATGATCGCATCCCGGTCGAAGTCGTGCGTGAGACGTTGAGTCACGCCGTAGAACGCAAGCTCGGGCTGGGGCGTTCTGAAGAGTTATAGTCGTTGATCGAAACACATTCTCAGTACTCGGGTCGGCCAACAGTCGACGTGTTAAGCTAATTCCATGTCGCTGCCGCGAACGCGTTTCGTTCGTGGAGTGAACAACGACTATCAAGTGGTGTAATGTCCGATTTCCAAAAAGTAGCTGCCGTTTCCGAATTTCCCGCTGAAGGGCGACTGCTGACGTTCGTCGATGACCGAGCGGTGCTCGTGTTGCGAGTGGCTGACAAGTTCTATGCCATCGAAGATGTTTGCACGCATGACGGGCAGCCGCTGACAGACGGGCCGGTGAATGGCTGCGAGATCACCTGTCCGCGGCACGGAGCTCGGTTTGATGTTGTGACGGGCAAAGCCTTATGCATGCCGGCAACGTCGCCGATTCCCCGGTTCGCAGTCAAAGTCGAAGATGGCCAGATTTTCGTAGGACCTGAATTATGAGTGACGAAACTGCCCCTGTGGCGACTGAAACTCCAGCTGCAGCGCCCGTAGTTGCGGATGCTCCACCCGCGACCGATGCCGTTGCTGATGCGGCGTTGCCAGCAGCGCCCGATGAACTGACGATGTTGAACGCACTCAAGCAGGTCGTTGACCCTGAGTTGTTCGTCAATATCGTGGACCTCGGCCTGGTCTATGGTATTCAAGAAGATGAGCACAAGGTGCTAGTCGATATGACGTTGACCAGCCCGGCCTGCCCTGCTGGTCCGCAGATCATTTCGCAGGCCAAAGCGGCCTTGGAAGCGATTCCGGGAGTCAAAGAGGCGACGATCAAGCTCGTGATGAGCCCGCCTTGGAGTCCCGATCGGATGACCGATGAAGCCCGCGATCAACTGGGGATTTTTTAGGCGAGCAGGCGAGCGTCCGGCGTGAGCCGGATGGTTTTTGGCGACTCTCTGACACCGAGTGACTTGATCCAAACAATCAGACTCGCATCTGTTATGATTCTTATCGAAGGCGCGCGATGAGGACCGGTGCATCAAATGTTTGGATCAACTTGCTTGGTTATTGAATGTCGCTAAAAACCATCCGGCTTACGCCGGACGCTCGCCTTTTCAAGGCGTGACGAAATGCACCCGACTCAGCGAGTCGGGCTACGGCGATCACCCTTCCACGTTGGCCTTCATGAACTTCAACGCGTTCGCAGCGAGGGCTTCTTCGCTGGGGAACATCTTCCGCCAGATCTTGGTGGCAGCAGCCAACGCCGGCAGTGCCAGACCAAAGGCTTCGACAACCATCCAGCCGTCGTATTTGACTTCCTTCAAGGTCTTGAAGGTCGTAGCCCAGTCGACGTGACCTTCGCCCGGAGTCGATCGGTCATTTTCCGAAATATGGACGTGAGCCATCACCGGCGTGATCGTGCGAATGGCCTGGGCCAGATCCTTCTCTTCGATGTTCGCGTGGAACGTATCGTACATCGTTCGCAGGTACGGGTGATTGACTTCCTGGATGAACCGGGTGGCGTCGGCGGCGGAGGTCAGGAAGTAGGTCTCGAAGCGATTGAGGTATTCAACGACCAGTGTCACGCCCGCCTTCTGAGCATGATCGGCGGCCTTGGCGAGGATGTCCTTACCGCGCGACCATTCATCGGCGGTGGGGCCCTGCCCGCTGAAGACACCCAGTGCCGAATGGATCGGGCCGCACAGGTGCGTCGCACCCATCGCCTGGCACATGTCGACCGCCTTCTTGATGTGATCAAGACCGGCCTGGCGAATAGCGGCCGTGTCGCCGATGGGATTGGCTTCGGCGGTGCAGACGGTGACGGCGGTTCGTGCCAGGCCGAGACCATCCAAACGCTGACCGAGGGCTTTGAACTTGCCGGCATCCAGTTCGAAGACGGGGATTTCGACTCCGTCATAACCCTGCTTGGCGAGCATTTCCAGGATGGGACCGTGGGCGTCGGTGACTTCGGTCGTCCACAGCAGCAGATTCATGCCGTACTTCATGGGGTGCCTTCTCTTTGAGTTGCGCGACGGCTGGCAAGCCTGTCAGAAATGGTGACGGACATCGTCGGATCAGCCCATCATGGTACCGTGTTGGGCGCTGTACGCAACCAACGGGCGTGGGGCGGAATGAATGGCGAAGAGCGAAATCCGAATGTCTAATGACTAATGTCTAAAAGTTGGAAAAGAAGCATCAACTCCCATTGGTCCCATAAGTCCCATGTGTCCCATCCGTCCCATGAATTTTGGATAGGACTTATGGGACCAATGGGAGTTATGGGAGTTATGGGATTGGATGTTTGCTACGCCAACGCCGGCCATTTGTACGGCAATAACTGTTCGGCCCATTGTTCTACGATTGGCCAGGCGTTCGCCAGAACCTGTTTGGTTTCCGCGGGCAGCGGCGGTAACGTGACTCGGCGCAACACTTGATTTAAGCGATGCAGCAGTCCGACGGGTTCTGCGTAGTCTCGCAGGAATTGCTCGCGGTGGAACAAGGGGATCATCTCGCCCAGGCGCACTGCGGGATCGCGGGTCATCTGATTCACACTGTCCAGCACCACGGCTGGATCGACACGCAGCAAGGCATCGTAGTAGGCGTCCAGGCCGCTCGAATTGTGTGAGATCAGGATCGAGTCCAGAATCAATTCGGTCGTGATATGACCCAGAAAGCTGGGGCGCAAGCCATCGTCGACTGGTAACGCCTTTCGGAACATCGTCGACAACTGAGCCGAAACTTGGATGAACGCGGCCGTCCCATGAAAGGCATCATCATCGGCGAGATGCTGCAGGATTCCGGCCGCAATTTGGGATCGGGGGGAATCACCGCCGTCATCAAACGGGATGACCCGTTTGCTGTGCACTCGGACTCCCTTGTCCGACACTCGGATCATGTCCGGAATGGCTGTGCCGATCAGAAAATAAGGTCGATCAACAAATCGGCAGCCGTGAGCGTAATAATTCATGCAGAGACTCTCCTGAGATTCCGTTGGGATGCATCATTGCAAATCACCGGGGAATGTCCAGAATGGCCGGTGGAATTCGAGTTGAAGATGTGCCGCCTTGACGGGGCAAAACGGTAACAGAGTGTGAGAGTATGAGGGTCTGAGAGTGACGGAGAAATCCTTGAATTCACCAGTACTTATCTTTTCCTGACTCCCCCACCCTCACACACTCATACTCTCACACCATTCTTGCAAACCCACTCCCTAATGGACCCCCCAGCGTGCCTCCTGCCCGTGTCCTACTTGTGATTCCGACTCTGGATCGGTCCGGCGCAGAGAAGCAATTGACCCTGTTGGCGACCGGCTTGCCGCGCGATCAATTTGACGTTCGAGTCGTCGCGCTGACACGGGGTGGTCCCTATGCCGAGAATCTGGAGCGACACGGAGTTCCGCTGACAGTTCTGGGAAAGCGTTGGAAGTTCGACCCGTTGTGCTTGTGGAAACTTTCACGGTTGATCAAAACCTGGAATCCCGACGTCATTCATACCTGGCTGTTCGCGGCGAATTCGTATGCGCGAATGGTGGCCGGAGGCAGTCAGCGGCCCCCGGTGATTGTGTCGGAACGTTGCGTTGACACTTGGAAGAGTGGCTGGCAACTCGGGCTGGACCGTTTTCAGATTCCGCGGACCGCCCGTTTGGTGGGGAATTCGCAAAGTGTCGCGGACTTCTATCGCGGGCAGCAATTTCCCGCGGACCGGATCCGTGTCGTCCCCAATGGGATTGAGCTCCCCGCACCTGCCAGTGATCTCGCCGCCGAGGAACGTGATCGCCAACGTGCTGAGCTGTGCGGCTTGCCGGCAGGGGCGAAGGTGCTGGGATTCGTGGGCCGTCTGGCTCGGCAGAAGCGTGTGCTCGATTTGATCTGGATGCTGGTACTGCTTGAGAATGTCCGGGATGACGTTTACCTGTTGTTAGTCGGTGATGGTCCAGAACGTGAGTGGCTGGAACGGTTTGCGCGGGATTTGGATGTTGAATCGAAAGTGATTTTCCTGGGGCATCGACAGGATATCCCGGCGATCCTGCCGTTGCTGGATGTGTTTTGCCTGGCCAGCGATTTCGAGGGGATGTCAAACAGCGTGATGGAGGCGATGGCGGTCGGCTTGCCTGTGCTGGCCAGTGATATTGCCCCTAATCGCGAGTTAGTCGTCGACGGCGAGACCGGATATTTGATTCCGGTGGGAGATCGTGCGGCTTACGCCCGCGCGGCGCTGTCGCTGTTCGAACGACCCGATATGGCGCAACGAATTGGGGCGAATGGGCGTGAGCGAATGGCGACGGAATTCAGCGTCGGCCAGATGAATCAGGGTTATGTCGGGATTTACCAGGAAGTGATCGCCGAACGAAAGACCGGGTGAGCCGGTTGCCGTGAGGCCCCGGACAACTCCGGTCGACATCTGGCTATCGGTCGGGGGCCTTACGGCACCCGGCTCACCTGTCTGCTATTTTTGTTGTGTCGTTTGTCGGAAATGACTATTGGGAAAGCCTTTCCGTCCTTTTGGTCGTTTACGTTCCTGCGGTCCTTGGTCCACTTTGTGAATCAAGTAGCGGTTTGACTGGTAAACTCTGATCAGAGAAATTACAATTTCTGATTCTCCGCGACATGGACTGAAACAACGATTTCATCCGATATATGCGGAGTCAGGGAACGGTGGCCTTGGAAAACGGCCGCCGGTTTGGTCGGTTTGACGGTTTGTTTCGTTGATGGAATCTGAGACACAATGCCCAATACAAGTTCAGCTCGTAAGAATATGCGTAAGGACGTCAAGCGACGTCAACGTAACCGCTCACAGACGAGCGCCTTGCGTACACTCGTGAAGAAGTACCGAGCTGCTGTCGAGGCTGGCGACACCGCCACCATCGACGCCCTCTACAAGCTGGCCAGCCGCCGGTTCGACCAGGCTGCTGCCAAGCACATGATCCACAAGAACGCTGCCGCTCGCATGAAGTCTCGCCTGCAATTGCATGCCAACAAGGCGAAGGCCGCGAAGACCGCTCCGGCTCCGGCTGCTCCCGCTGCGGGCTAGTCGTTTTCCAGCGACAGTGTTCCATCGAATAAAACGAAACCCGAGGGCCTTGCGCCTTCGGGTTTCGTGTTTTCGTTGATGTATCGTGGGACGGGTCTCCAGGCCCGTCCGTCACTCCTGCCGTGAATCTCACACTGTGGGATTCATAGACGTTGTAGCAAGATCCAAGCACGAAGTGCGTTGAACTGTATCTCTTCGTGCTCTTCGTGACCTTCTGTTAAAAATGCATGGAACAGAAGAGCACGAAGAAAGGCAAAGTCGGGACGGACGGGTCTGGAGACTCGTCCCACGATTCGCTCGGGGACCCATCCCACCGCTATCGTCGTTCGCCGACTGTCAGGCGGATGTTGTCGACGCTAAAGCTGCCGAGGCCCCCATTGAGGCCAACGTGCATGATGGCCTCGCGAGCGGCCGGTGGTACTTGCAACTCCTTGGTGACTTCCTGCCAATCGAAAGTGCTGTCCCAAGGGCCGAGGTAGGCGAGTCCGATCGGCTTACGATCGGTGTCGAAGAAGTTGATCACCAGTGCGGCTTGCTCGTCGGCGCTGTCGCCTTGGCGTAATTGTTTGCCCTTCACCGAAACCGTAACTTTCACAGTTGCAATCTTGCGACCATCGATCGGCATGGCCTGCAGGCATTGTGCGAAACGTCCCGCCTCGGCATTTTCGAAGGTGACGAAGTGCTTGCTGTCGGGGGCATCGCCCTCCATCAGCGTCAGTTGCCGCTGATAGTGCCAGCCTTCGGGTGTGGCCGTTTCGGGCAGGATGGTTTCAAAGCTGCCGTTGCGGATTCGCGGGTTCAGCGGGTCCGGTTTGATCTTCCGCATGTCTTCGGACTGGCCGGTCATCGGGACGAAGAGAGTCGGCAGCAGTTTCGTCTGAACCAGTTTGCCTTCCTGCTTTTCGAACAGATAAAAAACCTGCTGGTAGCGTTCGCCGAGAGGGACGATCATCTTGCCCCCCTCTTTGAGCTGATCGACCAGCGGCTGCGGCACCTTTTCCGGTGAGCACGTCACGATGATCTTGTCGAACGGAGCTTCCTCGGGCCAGCCTTTGTAGCCGTCGCCGATGCGGGTCTGGATGTTCTTGTATTCCAGATCCTTCAGGCGTTCGGCCGCGACTTTCCCCAGCGGCTCGACGATCTCGATTGAGAAAACTTGCTTGACGATTTGGCCCAGGATAGCGGCTTGATAGCCACTGCCCGTGCCGATCTCGAGGACCTTGTCTTCCGGCTTGGGGTCGATGACTTGGGTCATGTACGAGACGACAAACGGGGGCGAGATCGTCTGCTTATGGCCGATGGGCAACGCCTGGTCCACGTACGCCTTCGCACGGAACTGCGGCGTGACGAACATGTGTCGTGGCACGGTCCGGACGGCTCTGAGGACGGCTTCGTTGGTGATGCCTTCCGGGGCGATGTACTTGTCGACCATCGCGTTCCGTTCCGCGGCGTATTTCTCCTCTTGGCGTTTGTCGAGCAACGGCTTGGCCTGGGTCTCCGACGGGGCAGACCAATAAAGCGCCCCGATTCCGAGAGTCACGACAACACCGAGCATCACACCCGTTTGATTGAGACGTGTCGCCATCTGCAGGCCCCTGAAGAGAGTCAACGAACCGGGCCGCTGTGGCCCATGCTGGAACGCTTTACAAAAGGATTGCACGAAATGAACGTATGAGAGTACCAGTGTTTGAGTGTGTGAGAGTAAAGAAATCCGATACGTGCTGCCCTCTTACTCCGTTACTCTCGCACCCTCATACTCTCAAACGCTTTCGATCGCGCAATCACAAGTTGAAATCGCTCTAGCCGCATCTTACGCGAGTTTTCGGATCGACGGAATAAGAGTCTCACGACTGAGCAAGCGACCGATCTGGTCTCATTATTCAGGTTGCTCACCATCCGGATTGTCTTCGGCATCGGCGGACAGATTGGGATCCGGCGCATACGCGGCATGATGATAGGCCGGCACCGAGAAGAACGGATCGCTCGACGGGGCGGTGTGGCGGTTTAGCTTTTGCAGGTTTTGTGGCTGGAGGGCCTCGGGAAAGAGCGAGCATCCACACATCGTCAGGACGGCCGCAACCAGACCCCAAACTGCACAGGGACGCAAGCAGTGTCTGTCCATGGAAATACACTCACAGGTGAAAGGAATGCACCAGCAAACCAGAACGGATGGGAACGATTGGTGATTGGCGACGAGGGCAGGACGTGGATGTGGGCGAACGGACTCCCGAGGCGGGAGCGGGGCGGACTTGAAGTGTGGGTAGGAGAGGCGGGACTCTATCCGGAGACGCCTTGAGCGGCAAGACCGATTTTTGCCGTGGCCGACGCTGGAGTGCGGGACGGGGTTCGCGCGGCGCACTGAGTGTGATAAAAAGTCAATGGAGCTTTTCGTGTTCGCCATTTAGACAAGGAAGTCAGGAGATGGCCAAATCCAAGCAAGAGTTGTCGCCGGAAGTG
>JAKFVC010000075.1 GCA_021732415.1 Planctomycetaceae bacterium | reverse complement strand
AGACAATTCATGGAACGATCGATGCGACACGTCACAAACCTACGCAGCAGTTCCACCGTGGGCAAGTTCGTCATCAACCGGACGATCTGGTTCGCGATGAGCCTACTGCTGGCGTCAACCATCCTGAGCCCAACCGTGGCTGCCGCCGCTGGCCAGGAAGCGTCTTCCAGAGACCAGGATATCATTCTGCAGGTGGATTCCCGGTGGCCGGGTAATGCGTTTGGGGGTTATTATCCCATCCGCATCAAGCTCTCCAATATGGGGAGCCCGCGCACTCTGAGTGTGGTTTTCGAAGGCGTCAATTCCTCTCGTGACAATGCGCTCCCCAAAGTCTATCGCGCCGTCCATGTCGAACAACAAGCGACGATTAACTTCACCCTGTCGATTCCCATGGTCAGCTCAGGAACGCAGGGAATCATCCGCGTCTATGACGAAAACGGTGCCGAACTGCGAGGCTTAACCTCGCGCCACACTCTTTCAGATTTCGGGGGAGCAGCGCCGCGAACTTCACTGCTGGTCATCTCCACCGACGACCTGGATGACAAGAAAATGCAGCCGTTCGAAGATGCGGCTGCGACCGAATGTGCCAATCTGTCGGGCCTCAAGGCCTCGATGCCTGGACGCAGTAGTTACTATTCCCCGACGGTCGTCGACAAAGATCATTTCGTCGTGCAACCGGCACAGAATCTCCCCCTCAACTGGATCGACTACAGTGGAGTTGATCTGGTCGCGGTCGATTGGCAGGATTGGAAATCGCGGCTGACCGCACCCGAGCGTGATGCCATTCTGAAGTGGACCGCAACAGGTGGCGTGCTGCTGATTTACGGAACGGTTGAGCCAGCGGCCAAGCACGCGGAATTGAATCAGACTTTGCAACTGAATCGAGATGCCGGCGGCTGGTCGGACTGCCTGCCCGACCAGTATCGCGCGACCGAGATCACGACTTCTGCAACGCTGCGACTTGGCGGGAGCGGTGGCCCTCCTCGTCCGCGGGCAGAGGCCATGATTGCGTCTGGTGAGATAGGGGTCTGGACAGTCAACGCCGAGACATTCTCGCACCGCGACTGGGTCCTGGGACAAATCCACGTCTTTCCGCAGAACCCGTTTCCGGGGACCGCCAGTGAATGGGCCTGGTGGTTGTCGTCGCTGCCCCAAAACAGCACTCAGTGGCCGCGGAAGTTCGGCATGAGTTCGCGGACCGACAATTCCGAGTTCTTGACGTTCTTGATCCCCGGCGTCGGTTCGGTGCCGGTGTTTGCGTTCCTGTGTCTGATTACGGTGTTTACGCTGGTGATCGGCCCGTTGAATTACTACTGGCTGTACAAACGCCGGCGGCTGGCCTTGATGGTGTTGACGGTCCCGATCCTGGCGGGCGTGACTTGCCTGCTGCTATTCGCTTACTCCCTGATTGCGGACGGGTTCAGTATCCGGTCGCGCGTGCACAGCTTCACCTGGCTCGATCAGCAACGCAAATCGGCGGTCTCGCTCAGTCGCCTGAGCCTGTATGCTCCCTTCGCGCCGTCGACCGGGTTGAAGTTCTCACCCGAATGCGCCGTGTTTCCCATTTGGCGATCGTCCGACGACTTTGAAGGAGGCAGTGTGGATTGGTCAGCGAATGACCAGCGGCTCAGTTCAGCGTGGTTCCGATCTCAGACTTGGACTCAGTTCCAGACCGTCGAAAATCGCGATGAGCGTGGCCGATTGGACTACCAGCCGCCGACAGACCCGAAAGCACCCACTCTGTCTGTGTCGAATGGCTTAAGCTGGGATCTGGAGTATCTGGCGGTCAAGATCACCGACTCAGACTGGTTCGCAGGAGGCCCGGTCCCGGCCGGCGCAACGGCAGAATTGAAGCGGGTGAAACGAACCGAGGTCGCGCAACGATTCCAGCAGGCCACAGACGAGACTGCGTGGGCTCTTCCCGATGGCATGCCGTCCGCGCCCTACGTGGGGGGCTCATCGAGCTGGCCACGTGGTTATTATGGCGGACGCCCGCGATTGGAAACGACAATGAAGAACGGGCTGCTCGCGAAATATTCTACCGCTGCGAGCACCTCAGGTGCCGAACCCCAGCGCGAATTATATGACTGGCGCGATGGGAAGAACCTCTCGGCCAAGCAGCCACATGCCGCAGCGCTAAAACCACTCTACTGGGCGATTACCCGAGGCAACCCAAGCGTTCAGACGGGGGTGAAATCGGCAATTGACACCAAGAGCCTGCATTTGTTGTTGGGGACGTTTTAGCGTCGGATGATTGAATGAGGGACGGGCCCGAATGAGAAAAACCACTCCTGCGCTCCGCGAAATTCGCGAGGCATGAGTGGTTTTTGATGTCGATGATTACGGGCTCGGACGGGCCTGGAGACCCGTCCCACGAATCATTTACGAGTGCGACGAGTTCGGTGCCGGTCGCTTATTCTGTGACGGACCACCACGATGCGGTCCGTTCGGTTTGCCTGATCCCGACGATCGGGGAGCCGACTTGGGACGGCCAGTCCGATGTCGCGACGGACGACGGACCTCTTCGTTCGAATCGGTCGGCGGCAGATCCGAAACAGGGTCCTGGACACGTGGGGGAATGGTCGTGCTCGCATGCAGCGGCGGAGCCGAATCGACCTCGAGATTCTTACGCAACAGGCGTTCGATGGCTCGCAGGTAGGCCCGTTCTTCATGATCACAGAACGCGATGGCAATGCCCGTCGCGCCGGCTCGTCCGGTACGGCCGATGCGATGCACGTAGGTCTCGGGTTCGTGAGGCAGATCGTAGTTAAAAACGTGCGTCACGCCGTCGACATCAATGCCGCGGGCGGCCAGATCGGTCGCGACCAGGATCGGCGGTCGCTCGGATTTGAAGCTCGCGAGTGTCCGCTGGCGATGCGCCTGGCTCTTGTTGCCGTGCATGGCTTCTGCGGGAATTCCACAGCGATCCAGATCCTGAGCGATCCGATCGGCACCCCGCTTGGTCCGGGCGAATACGATGGCTCGGCGGATGTCCTGAGTGCGGATGAACTGCACCAGCATCCGTGATTTCTGCTGCTTCGCAATGAACAGGACTGATTGCACGATCAGATCGGTATTTGCCTTGATCGGGGCGATTTCGATCCGGACCGGGTTCTTCAAAATGGTATTGGCGAGTTGTTCAATCGCGGACGGCATCGTCGCGGAGAAGAAAACCGTCTGACGTTGTGCTGGCAAACGAGCGATCACGCGTCGCAGATCGGGCATGAAGCCCATATCCAGCATGCGATCGGCTTCGTCGAGCACGAATGTCGTGACGAACTTCAGATCGACATAACCCTGTCCCATCAGATCGACCAGACGCCCGGGTGTCGCCACCAGGATGTCGACGCCGCGCTGCAGGGCACGCACCTGGGGTTGTTGTCCGACACCACCAAAAATCACGACCTGACGCAGCGTGGTATTGGCCCCGTAAACTTGCAGGCTTTCACCAATCTGCGAAGCCAGTTCGCGAGTCGGGGCGAGGATCAGGACGCGAATTTTGCGGCCAGAACCCGTGGTAGGATTGCCGGCTTGAGTGAGTCGATGCAGGATCGGCAAAGCGAAGGCCGCTGTCTTGCCTGTTCCGGTTTGAGCACTGCCCAGCAAGTCGCGTCCCTCCATGAGGTGGGGGATGGCCTTCGCTTGAATGGGGGTGGGAGTCTGATAGCCTTCGGCTGTCACGGCGCGCAAGATGGGCTGCGCAAGCCCGAGTTCTTCAAAAGTCATTCGTGGTCTCTGAGGGAATGTCCCAGGACCGAATGCGCTGAACGCGATCTGCGTTCGAAGTGTGACGCCATTGGACCTGACAGTTATCCAATGGCCAATTGCCGAGAGGACCTGAAAAGACAAGCAGAACTCTATTGTAGCAGGATCTGGAGGAAACTCCAATCGGAGTTCGGAAATAGCAAGGCGAAATGACGAAAGAGGAAATCAGAATGACGGTTACACACTGGTTTAACAGCGACTGCAGTTCTATTCGTGTATTTCGTGTGATTCGTGGTTAAACAGTTCTGAAATAGAAAAACCACGAATCACACAAATGACACGAATTTAGCAGGGAAAGCTCGCGCAATAAGAGGTTTGATCGGGAACTCTTGGCCATTTGAGACTGTTTCGTCATTCACTTCGTGTCCCACGCTCCAGACGTCCCACGACGAAGCTGCTCGCGAGATGGTCCGAGTTCGAAGTACGTGTTGTAGATTCTGACGACGATTTTGCCGTCTTCATGGGGACGTTCGAGCTCGATGTATTCGTCCGTTCGGCCGATTTCGGTAAATGCGTAGCGCTCAAAGTTGGGATGACTGCAGACCGACTCGAACCACTGCTTGCCCGCGCCATGCTGAAACACGCGCCACGTTTCGTTCCACTCGTTTCCGGACAGTTCCTGATGTTGCCAGCGGCGGCGGGTGCCAGTCTCTTTTTCATTCGGCGGTGGAGACGGCAGTTCCTTGAGGGACACTTCCCGGAACATGCCTTTGGCTGCGTCAACGAAGCGTAACGCCACCGCTCCCCGGGGAAATGCATCACCTTCGTCGTAATAGGTGAAAGCAGACCGGCCATTGACCAGAACTTCAATCTGCGGGCCGTTGACGATGATCTCCAGCGTGTGCCAGGCGTCGGCTGCGAGCGTCGGGAGCTTGGCTCGGTCGAGTTCATAATCCACCCGGACGCGTGACGACAGGTGCAGTGAGACCTCGTTCCCGATTTCTTTACCCTCGGCATCGGTCGTCTTGTCGATCCGGACCAGATAACCCCGCATGCCACCAAACACAATGGGCGAGGCGTCGACTCGAACCAGAATAGATGGTAAACCCCGGCCCAGATCGTCCTTTTTGAACTGGCAACGCAGATGAAAATTGGTGTAATCATGGCGTGTCGACACAAAGTGATCCCAGAAATTGGGCGGGCCTCCGTTGTCGGCTGTCAGGACCCCATCGTTGACGGATACCGCGGTCGTCTTCGATCCATCCAACACCCAGTTCTGTAAATCCTTGCCATTGAACAACGGCGCAAATTCGGCGGCAATATTTGGCTTTTCTACGGCCTTAATCTCCGCGGCAGCCGGTGCAGCCTCGATTCGTTCGATGTCCACGATCGTGCGGTCGTTCCGACTGAGGGTGAACTTGCCGTTCTTCACCTGATAGTGATCTGCATTAGCGCCCCGGATCACCACTTCGACGCGACCCGAAAAAATGCTGACGGCATTGGAACCAGCAATCAGTTTCAATTCCTTCTCTTCAACATCGTTTCGCTTGATGGCAATATCCAGGTCGGCGGATGGCGACTGGATGACCACTTGACCTCGATCGGTTTGGACTCGAATCACCAGGAATGCCAGCATGACCGCAGCGAACCCGAGAACCGACCACACAATCTTCTTGATCGTCGAGTCCGAGAACACAGCCGATCGGGAAGCGATTGAGGGAGCAGTCCAGACCGCAGTCGTCGTGGTGTCAATCTGCGGCAGCGCGGTGAGGAAATTCCGTTCGCCGTCCAGCCACCGCGTCAGTTGCTCGGCGACAATGGCCATCGATGTCGTGCGTCGTTCCAAGCTCTTTTCGAGCATCCGCATGCAGATGGCGGATAGGTCGCGATCAACGCCCGGATAAATATCGCCCGGAGGCCGCCGCGGCCGCTCGGTCAAAACTTGGGCGGGAAACAGGCCCCCTTCTTCGTCTTGAAACGGCCGCTGACCTGTCAGCATTTCATAGAACATCACGCCAAGGCTGTAGACATCGCTCGCCGCAACGACTGCCGGGCGACCAAAACGTGCCAGCTCGGGGGAAATGTACGCCAGGGTGCCGACGATGATACTGCTGCGCGTCAGACGAGACACCGCGGGGTCATCATCAAACTGAAATGCCAGGCCGAAGTCGGTCAGGACCGGTTCTCCCCGATTGTCGACCATGAAATTGCTGGGTTTCAGATCGCGGTGAATGATGCCTTTGTCATGCGCCACCTGCAGCGTCGTCGCAGCTCTCAGAATCAGCTTGGCGATATCCTCTGCCGGCCAGGGTTCCGGCGATTGCGCCAGCAAGATGTCCAGCGACTGGCCTTCAATCAACTGCATGGCGATGAAAGGCAATCCATCCACGACTCCGTCGTCATACACTTCGCAAATATTCGGATGCTTGAGCTGTTTCGCGAGCCGAGCTTCGCGGAACAATCGTCCGACCAATTCTCGCGGACAGTTGCGCCCGGCATTGGGGATCTTAAGGGCAACTTGACGGTTTTCTGACGCCAGTTCGAGGGCCAGAAACACGGTTCCCATACCGCCGCGGCCTAGTCGCTTCAAGAGCCGATAGCCCCCCAGATCGACCGGAAAGGTGTCAAACAAGACGTCTTCATCATCGCGACCGGCGGGAAAAGTATTCTGCGACGGCTCGGCCAGGCGAGGCTCGAAGAACCGGGAAACCAAGCTCGTTTCCTCAGCGCGAGCCTCGGTTTCTTGTTGGTGTAACCCCGAGATTTGTTGGCCCAGTGAATCGTGAACGGCGAAAAAACGTCGCAATTCGTCCCCGATCGCCGCGGGCTGAGCCGCGATGAATTGCGCGCGATTGACGTTCTCGCCGTTTTCAGACCGCAAGAAATAGTCCGCGAGCAGGAGATCAACGACCTCTTCGGACTCCGAGATCTGTGGTTCCGCATCATTCATCGGCTGCATCTCGTCAGGCCTGCAACTTTGAGAATCCGCGGACCAACGTCCATCAGGAAGGCTTCTCAACAGAGAAGAACGGAATCGAAATCAAAATCCTGCGCGAATTTTCCTGGAAACTTCCATCAATCAATAAATTGAATGGGTGCCACTGGCTACGCCAGTGCTTTGCCGGACTGCGAGTCGATAGACACGCGGCACTGGCACAGCCAGTGGCACCCGAGGAAGCATATTGAGGAATCATGGCGTATTGATTTTTCGTTGCCGCAGTGACATGTGGCGATGGCAAACTCGACTCAGGAGCGAGCGCTTCAATACGGCCTGATTCCTCAATAAAGCCCGGAATTTGGGTGCCACTGGCTGTGCCAGTGCTTTGCCGGACAGGTTCAAGTCCCCGCACTGCCACCTTCCCCCTCCGCGACGAGCAAACTCGACAACCTATCGAGCCCACGTCGCCAGGCACCGGTGACCTGACCTTCCGTTTTTCCAAGGCGTTCCGCGATCTCTCGCAATGTCAGCTTTTCTTCATAGCGTAGCGTGATGACCTGACGTTGCAGGTCATTCAACTGACTCTTCGCCCGCGCAATTCGGAGTGACTGCTCATTCTGCTGGGCGTAATAGCTGGGAGTAGAATCTGTGAATTCCCGCAAATGTCCCGCATCCGGCTTGAGGGCAACTTCGGCATCGGGAAGACCGGCGTGATCCGGGTTCCGCTTCTGCGTTCCCAAGTGATGAGCAATGGAATCCTGGCACGCCTGGCGGGTCGCTGTGGCCAGCCAATGGTCGAAAGTCTCTTCCGAGTCCCCCTCAAATGCGTGAATGCCGCGAATCACCTTCAGAAATGCGTCTTGAATCAGATCCGACTGGTCAATTCGTGGCTGCAACTGGGCCGGCAGGATGCGTTTCGCCAAACCCCGCAAATAGTCGCGCCGCCGGTGGAACAAGCGAGCCATCGCCGCAGTATCGCCGGCTCGAGCCAGTTTTAAATCGTCAGCAAAGGCCATGAACCCCAACTCGCGCTGCGCTGTGGTCGGCAATACCGTGAAGGATTTTTCGACGTCACGGGAGGGTGAGGAACCCAGAGGGTACCCCGCCGAACCGGATAGTCTGGCGATGGTCGATCGACGCTTGCGGTTCGGCAGGAGCCTCACCCTCCCGTGACGTCGAATATAGCGTAGCCAATTGCTTTACAGACGGATAGTCATCGTGGCCGACGCTGCCAACGTCGGAACGCAGACGCTGGCAGCGTCTGCCACGGGGGCGATTTCCCCAATATCTGGCCTAAAACAGTGCGTAGATGAACGGAGCGGCCACCGAAGATCCCGCCACGACCAGCAATCCGACCAGCGACAAAACCACGATAATCGGCGTCAACCACCAAGCCTTGTTGTTGACCAGAAAATCGAGGAGTTCGGCGGTCAGGCTGGGTTGAGGTTCTCCAGCTTGGGCAGAGAACTCGTTGGGCTGAGGAGCCGGCTTGGAAGCGGGAGTTGTGGGGGTTGATTCAATCATTGTCTGACTTCCCTGGGGATCGACATCCATGAATTCGCGATCATCCGTGTCTCCGAATTCTAATCTCTATCAATACTGCCGGAAATACTGATGTTTGTCCTTCGGAGCCTGATGCGGTACCCAATACGAGTCGCGCTGGGGCAGGAACTTCCGGCCCATGGAATCTCGACCACATAAACGCATGATCAAGCCCATCGGCGTGATCAACAGAAAATAGATCATTCCCATCAGGACGTGCGAAACCGTCCAACCGATGGGAAACACGGCCATCATCCAGACGACGAACAGGCGTTGACCGAAGGCGGGAACGAAATACGCAGTCACCGCCAGAACGGCCGCGACACTCCCGAGCACCGCCGAAGATTGCCACGATCCTGTGGCCTTATACACCAGCCAGCACAATATCGCGCAGGCCAGAGGAAACCAGATGCCGGCAAACTGCCGCAGCTCTCGGTGGGACGGCTTCCAATTGATTTCCATCAACGCCATGTCAGAGATCCGTTTTTGCAATGCCAGTTTGCTTGGAGGGCGAGGGACCCAGAGGGTACCCCGCCGAGCCTAACACGACCGCAGGTCGGCGTCCGCCGGAGGCCCCGTTCGATGCCTCCGGCGGACGCCGAGCTAAAAGCTCGTGTTAGGCTCGGCGGGAGCCTCGCCCTCCCAGCGGCTTGTTAAAACCACGCTAATCCAACTGAAACTGGGCCAGGTACTTGTCAACTTCTTCAGGCTTCAACCTTGGCTGATCTTCCTTCAATAAGACTGCGTTTTCCAACACCAGGACGTCCATGTCTGTCGCCAGGAAGCAGCGATAAGCTTGCTCGGGAGTACAGACGATTGGCTCACCGCGAATGTTGAAACTGGTGTTGATGATGACCGGCGAACCCGTCTGCTGCTCAAACGCTTTCAACAGCTTGTAATACCGACCGTGACGCTCGGCGTCGACGGTCTGCACCCGAGCCGAATAGTCCACGTGGGTCACCGCCGGAATGACAGATCGCAACTGTTTCAGCTTGTCGATTCCCTGCAATTTCCCCGACTCGATCGGCAACCGCTGCGATTCTTGAACGGGCGCAACCAGCAACATATAGGGGCTCGGTTGTTGTTCTCGCACGTCAAAATAGTCCGAAACTCGTTCCTGCAAAACCGCCGGGGCGAATGGCCGGAACGACTCGCGGAACTTGATTTTGACATTCATCACCGACTGCATCGCCGGACTGCGGGCATCGCCCAGGATGCTGCGAGAACCGAGTGCCCGCGGACCGAATTCCATCCGTCCCTGGACCCAGCCGATCACCTTGTCGCTGCCGATCAGTTTGGCCACAACCTGGCAGAGTTCGTCTTCATCCGCATAGAACTTGTACTTCGCACCGATCCCATCCAGGTATTTCTGAATGTTGCCCGCATCGGGCCGCGGCCCCAGCAGTGATCCCTGCTGCTGATCCAGCGGATTTGGCGTCCGTGGGTTATTCAACAGTTGATACCAGATAAACAACGCCACTCCGAGAGCCCCGCCGGCATCTCCCGCGGCGGGCTGAATCCAGATGTCGTCGAAGGGACCATCTCGCAGAATCCGCCCATTCCCCACGCAGTTCAAGGCAACACCGCCTGCCAGGCACAGTGACTTGCACTTGGTCTCAGCATGAATGAACCGGGCCATTCGCAGCATGATCTCTTCGGTCACCTGTTGCACCGACGCGGCCAGATCCATCTCACGCTGGGTGAGGGGCGATTCTGGCTTCCTTGGCGGGCCGCCGAACAGACGATCGAACTTCTTCGAGGTCATCGTCAGGCCCGTGCAATAATTGAAATACGACTGGTCCATGCGGAACGACCCGTCGGGTTTCAAGTCGATCAACTTCTCGAGTATTTCCTTCGTATAGCGGGGTTCTCCATACGGCGCAAGACCCATCAATTTGTATTCGCCCGAGTTCACCCGGAAGCCGCAAAAATAGGTGAAGGCCGAATAGAGCAGCCCCAGCGAATGCGGGAATCGCAACTCGTGAGTCAGCGTGATTTGATTGCCGCGGCCATATCCCGCGCTTGCGGTCGCCCACTCGCCGACACCGTCTAGTGTCAGGATCGCGGCTTCATCGAACGGCGACGGAAAGAACGCACTCGCGGCATGCGATTCGTGATGTTCCGTGTAGACGTAGCGCTTCTTATAGGCCCCGCCCAGACCGCGATTGAGCTCACGCGGCAGGTACAACTTTTGTCGCAACCACACCGGCATCGCCTGGAGAAACGACTCAAACCCGGCCGGAGCGAAACCCAGGTAGGTCTCGAGCAGCCGCTCAAACTTGAGCAGCGGTTTGTCGTAGAAGCCGACGTAGTCGATTTGCTCGGGACGCAGGCCGGCTTCTTGCAGGCAGTATTCGACCGCCAGTTGCGGAAACGCGGCGTCGTGCTTTTTGCGAGTGAACCGCTCTTCCTGCGCCGCTGCGACAATCTGGCCATCGACGACCAAGGCCGCTGCCGAGTCGTGATAGAATGCCGAAATGCCGAGGATTGCCGTCATTAACGCCGCTCAGTGCGAGATGGTGCCAGCCGTGGATCGAGACTACCGCTGCGGGATAATACTCGATTTGCCACGCAGAACTGTAGCCTGACTCTCCGAGTCGGGAGCATTTCTGAATGCAGCACGCGACTCGGAGAGTCGGGCTACGGTTTACGAAGCCGGCTGCTCGGTGGCATTCAAGCGTTCGTTGCGGTCAAAATCACGCAGCGCCTTGATCAGCTCATCCATTTCGCCCTGGATGATGGTATCCAACCGGTGCATGGTCAGCCCGATACGGTGATCGGTCACGCGATTCTGCGGGAAATTGTAGGTGCGAATGCGTTCGTTGCGGCCGCCCGAGCCAATCAAGGTGCGGCGTTGATCCGCGCGGGCATTGTGAGCCTCGGCCGTCTTTTGTTCCAGCAAGCGGCTACGCAGCACTTTCATCGCCTTGGCTTTGTTTTTGTGCTGACTCTTTTCGTCCTGGATACGAACCACAATTCCGGACGGAATATGAGTGATGCGGACGGCACTTTCGGTCTTATTCACCTTCTGACCACCGGGGCCACCCGCCCGCATGGTGTCGATCTGCAGGTCTTCGTCCTGGATGTCGATTTCGACTTCGGTCGCTTCCGGCAACACGGCGACGGTCGCGGCACTGGTATGGACGCGGCCCTGAGTTTCCGTTTCCGGAACGCGTTGCACACGGTGCCCGCCGCTTTCGAATTGCAGATCCATGAAGGCACCTTCTCCCGTGATGGAGAGAGTGATGTCCTTGATGCCGCCCATTTCGGCTTCGCTGATTTCCATAACTTCAACGTTCCAGCCCTTACGTTCGACGTAGGTCCGGTACATCCCCAGCAAGTCACGCGCGAACAGCGCCGCTTCTTCGCCACCCGTTCCAGCACGGATTTCCAGCATCAACGCACCACGGGTCGCGGCATCACCGGCGGTCAGCAGATCTTCGAGTTCTGTCTCGAGGGCCTTCTTTTGCGGCAGAACTTCGTCGAGTTCCGCCTGGGCCATCGCCTTCATCTCGGGATCTTTTTCTTCAGCCAGCATCTGCTGCGAAGCTTCCACGGCCGCGACGAGATCGTTGAATTGCTTGACGACCTTGGCCACCTTGCCGAGGCCGCCGTGCTCTTTCTGATAGCTCAACAGCTTTTGCGTATCAGCAATGACGTCAGCGTCAGCCAGCAGGCGTTCGAGTTCTTCGTAACGGGCCAGCTTGTTCTGCAGAATTGGAAATTGGGCCACGATATCACCTCATTGAAAAACCGCGACCACGCAGTGAGGTTCGCGGAGGACACGATGCAAGAAAACAGATCACGTTGCAAATTCAGCGACTGGCCGCAGCAGCGGCACTGTGGGGCAGAACCCCAGAAGACGAAGGCCAGACCTGGGAAAGATCTCCTTCTGATGAGCGTCGCTACAACATGACTGTGTCTTGTGGCCTCTTCAATGGATGCATGCGAGTCGAAGTGAGCAGCGGTCTAATCAAGATCCACTGGCTGGCGTAAGCATTTTACGTCACTTTAGCTCCCCTCGCCCTGGTACTCCGGGGAGAGGG
>JAKFVC010000323.1 GCA_021732415.1 Planctomycetaceae bacterium | reverse complement strand
CGGGACCCGACATCACAGATCGGCCAGTTGGGGAGGGGGAAGGTGCGCACCGAATGCGCATCAACCAACAGACCACAAGCTTCCCACGAGAGTCCGCTGAAATCGAATGATTGATGAATTATCAGGGATAACACGTGTCGCTGACCGCAAAAACGGTCAAGGGGATGCCCCGATAACGTGCGTTTTCACATAAGTCCCATAGGTCCCATGTGTCCCATCAGTCCCATCGCTGGTGTTGAGGAATAGGACTAATAGGACTTTTGGGACCAATGGGACTTATGAAAGAGAATCTGCCCGCAATCCCTTTTGAAATTCCCGCAGCAGGATGGTTGCGTACGACCCACTGGGTAGCGTGAACCGGAAACGCAGGCCGTCCGCTTCCTCGCTGACTTCCAGGTCGCCTGGCAGAATCAAATAGGGGCGACGCGTGCCGCTGGTCAGTTCCTTATAGAGATTGAAATGCTCCATCGTCAGTCCCGCGTGTTGCAGCAACAAGGCCTCTGATTCCGCAACAGTCCCCGACGCCAGTTTCATCTTGGAACCAAACATCGGCCCGGTCGGCAAGACTTCGCGGGCATCAAACCGCGGCTGATCGGCAGCGACATCTTCGGAGACGAAGACTCCACCCGAAGCGGCCACCTGCAGGACATCACCCAGGATCACCTGATGTAAGGTCCCGGCCAGCAGCCGCGCCGCCAGCGCCTGGTTGAAGAGGACAGACTGAGCGGCCGACAATGCCAGCTTCAAGAGAAAGCGGCGGCGGGCGGGATGAATGTCATCCGGGACCTTCTCTCCTTTTAATAGGTCAAAGCCCAATTGGGCCGTTTCACCGTCGGTGCCAAATCGTTGATCACCGAAGTAATTCGGTACTCCCAGTTGCTGCAGACGGGCCGCAATGGGCAAGGCCGTTTCCAGCGCCTGCGGCGCGACGTTTCTCAACAGGATGGAGAACCGGTTGCCCCGCAGATGGCCCGTGCGCAGTTTGTTACCGTGCAGCGTGGCACTCAGCACTTTCACTTGATGAGATTCCAGCAAGTTGACGCGATCGGCAAATTTCGCGGGGATCGATACAAACTGCCGAGTGACAGCGTGGCGATCCTTCAGCGCGGCCACACCAATATCCATATTGGCGACGCGCAATGTCTGGACGATCTGTTTCGTCAGTTGCTCGGTGGTGATCCCGGTCTTCTCGATCCATAAGAAGAGGTGTTCACCAGCACCCGATGGCGCATAGGCCGGGATCTCTTCGACTTCGAAATCGCCTGGTTCTTGTTTGAGTTCTCCCCCAATGCCGGGGAGGTCGGCACTGAGAAACGGGAGCGGTGTATTAAGGGAGTCAGTATCTGACGTCATGAGGTCAAATCGATCGAAGGCCACACGGGCACTCGATCGCCAGTCTATTGGAGTCGCGGTTGTCGGTAGATTTCGTTTCAGAGAGTCTAACGAAAGCGGACAAGGCTGCACACAACCACCAACCAGGCGAGCCCGGCGGCGTAGGCCCCGAGATTCTTGAAGTACTTTGTTTGAATAGATTATTTTTAACAGAAGGTCGCGAAGGTCACGAAGAAATGAAAACACAGAGACACAGAGAACACAGAGTGCAGGCAGTTCCTCTGTGTTCTCTGTGTCTCTGTGTTTCCAAATCTGAACGGAGCAGAATCCTTGCACGATCCCGGGACTAACTCAGTTTTCGTGCCACTGTTTCGCGACTGTACTCAGTCGCTAAGCAGTGCTGTCGTCAGCTGTGATTCGCGGTGTTGCGTCTGGTTGCTTGGGGAGCACTGCTTAATGACCGAGTACGGTCATGAAACAGTGGCACGAGCCTTGTACCAACTTCACGCGAGGCTATTTAGAACACGGTGCGCGGCGGATGCCTACCCCACGACTTGATCCACGACATGTCCTTCATTCACCGTGGGCCGTTCCGGGCGCCCTTGGTGATGGAACAGCAACTTCTCATGGTCGAGACCCATCAGGTCCAGAATCGTGGCGTGCAGATCGTGCACATGGACGCGGTTCTCGATGGCATGCAGGCCGAAATCATCCGTCTGGCCGATGATCTGTCCGCCCTTCACGCCGCCGCCCGCCAGCCACATCGAGAATCCATACGGATTGTGATCGCGGCCATCTCCTTTTTCCGACATCGCCGTGCGGCCGAATTCACCACCCCAAATGACGAGCGTTGATTCCAGCAAACCGCGCCGCTTGAGGTCTTTCAGCAAGGCGGCGATGGGCTGGTCGGTCTGCCGGCAGAATTTGGTGTGATTCTCTTCGATCTTCGAATGCGCATCCCACTGGCTGCCCGAACCCGAATACAGCTGAATGAATCGCACCCCACGCTCGACCAGTCGCCGGGCCAGCAAACAGTTGCGACCGAACACGGCGGTCTCGGGGGCATTCATGCCATAGAGTTCCTGCGTTTCGGCCGTTTCGTCGGCGAGATCCACCGCCTGCGGAGCATACGACTGCATGCGATAGGCCAGCTCGTACGCGGCGATGCGGGCTTCCAACTCGGTATCTTGCGGCCGGCGCTCGAGATGCTGCCGGTTTAGCTGGGCGATAAAATCGAGCTGCTGTCGTTGTTGAGGTCCCGACAGGCCTTCCGGCGGACTGAGATGCAGGATGGGATCTTTCCCGTTGCGGAAGCGAGTTCCTTGATATGTCGCCGGCATGAAGCCCGTTCCCCAGACGCGGCTGCCCCCGGGCGGTTCTCGATCACCGTCCAGCAGCACGACAAATCCCGGCAAGTTTTGATTCTCGGAACCCAGCCCATATGTGGCCCAGGCACCCAGGCTGGGCCGGCCGGCGAGGATACTCCCGGTATTCATCTGGCAGACCGAGCCCACATGATTCAGGCCATTGGCCCAGCAGGAACGAATGACGCACAGATCGTCGACGCACTCGGCGACCTTGGGATACCAATCTGAGACCGGGATCCCCGACTGACCCGACTGCGTCCATTTTCGCTTACTGGCCAGCAGCGGGTTTTCGGTCACGCCCATCGGTGTGATGACCCGCTTGATCGATTTGGGTAACGGCTGCCCGGCGAATTCGTTGACTTTGGGCTTGGGATCAAAAGTATCGAGGTGACTCGGCCCGCCATCCATGAACAAAAAGATGACGCTCTTGGCGGTCGCGTCGAAATGCCCCTTACGAGGAGCCAGCGGGTTGAGCGATGCCCCTCGTTCGGCTCCAGAAATCACACCGTCCTGGGCGAGCAGGCTCAATAAGGCCAAAGAACCAAAGCCGGCCCCCGCCTGGGAGAGAAACTCACGCCGGCTATTGGGTTGAGTCACCTGGTGACCAATCCCAGCCGACAGATCAGAATTCGGGGCACGACCAGCAGCCATCACGGTCTCCGTAACAGGGTTTTGAAACCCTATTACGACCGATCCGGAGGCAAAATGCAACCTGAGTTCTATAGCGATTGCCGCTCAGGCGTCGTAGGACGGGTCTCCTGGCCCGTCCGAGCCCGTAACACTCGGATTGAAAGACCCGCCACTTCCGTCCTTTCGGTCCGTTTCGTCCTTTTCAACGAAGGGACTTAAGGGACGGAAAGGACAGAAGGGACATAAGTATCGCTACGCACTCGGACGGGCCAGGAGACCCGTCCTACGGTACCTAGTTCCGCCGGACACGATGCAACACCCAGACACCCACAATTGCCAGCAGCCCATTCGCGATCCACATCACCGCACCCGGATGCACGCTGCCGTTCGACTTACAGACGGTGATGCAACCGATGATGATCGGGTAATAGCTCATCAGAATGGGGAAAAAACAGAAGGCAAACGTCATCAGGAACGATCGTCGCGATTGCCAGATGGAGAACGGAGTCCCCAGCAGTGCGAAGAAGAAGCAACTGCAGGACAGTGCATACCGGCTGTGGATTTCCGTGCGGACCTTGTTGTACCGATCAGTGTGTTGATCGATTTGAAATTGATAATGCAGGAATTCGGGCCGAAAGAACGCCTCGAAGTCGCCCCGCGACAGCGCCAATGTCGTGGCCATCAGGCGAGTTTGATCCAGTTCTTCGCGTTTCTGATCCAGCCACAGCAACTCGTCTTCGAGCTGCATGATGGTCAAATCGCGCGGGACTTTGCGCTTGGTGTCGCGGTCAGGAATGGGAAATCGCTGCTCGCGAGTCCTCATTCGTCCGGTGTTCTTGCCCCGTTCGAAGTACGCATTTTGAAGTTTCAACACAACTTCTTTGCGTTCCAGATCGAAGTCGATCCCAGCCCGCTCGGCTTCCACCGTCATGACGGCGCCGCCGGCCGGACGATAGCGAAACGTCGGCTTGATCAACGTGCGTCCCTGGACGGCAAATACCGAGATCGAAATGTTGGTGCGGGGATCAACGATGTGGCCGTTGGTTCGCAATGTGTCGAGAAAGATGTCCTCGGTCGCCAGCCAGACCGTTTCCTGGATCTTGTCGCGAGCCCAGGGAATGAACTGATCAGTCAGGATTAAAGTACCGACACTCAGGACCCCACCGAAAAACAGCGACGGCCAAATCAACGACATCACGCTGATCCCCGCCGCTTTGCAGGCGGTGATTTCCTGATCGCCACCCATGCGGCCGTAGACCACGCACACCGTCAGCAGCAGCGTCGCCGGGATCGCGAAGGGGAGCAAGCTGGGCACAATGTAGGGCAAAATCTGCAGGATCTGCTCGGGGCCGAGACCACTTCGCAGAGCTTCACCCAAGACCCCGACGAAGACCAGAATCACCACCAGTCCCGACAGCGCGAGCGCGAAGACGCGCAGCAGGTCGCTCATCACATAGCGCTGTAGTAAAGGGATCATGGTCGTACGGTTCTCATTCCCATCCTTGGTCAGGAGATACTCGGCACGCGAGGAACAGGGACCTGTAGCGGAAAATGGGCGATTGAGTCAAGATGGAACGAGGGAAATGGTGAAATCCTAATGTCTAATGACTAATGTCTAAAAGGAGGGAATGGTCGATGCTTGGGCTGAGAGACGAGGCCGCCTCTGGCCGCACATTCGGAAACGTGACGCAGATCGATGCGCCCGTGTTCCCAGTTCGACGTTCCGAACCAAGGTCTTCCTTTTAGTCATTAGACATTAGGATTTCCTCCTTTCCTCTCGGCGACAAAAAAACACTTCCGCCGAGACTCGATCTCGCGTAACTTGAATCGCTCGAATACGATCTGCCTGTGAGGAAGCGATTGGGAAGGCTGTCGTCCCACGAATTATTGATGGAATTTAATGCCTATTGGCAATTCTGAATGTGGGAAATCGTTCAACAAGAACGATATCTCTGGAACGTGAGAACTCTTTTCAGCATGTCACCTTGCGACGGATCGGTCGCTGTCTTCGAATTCCAGACTGAAATGTATCTCGAGTTAGTTCTTTCATTTGTCGATGGGCCACGAGGATGAAAGAGGCGCGAATGCGCATTCTTGCTGCTTGGAATGATGCTGCAGAAGCCGAGTTGCTCGGTCTGTATTTGAATCTCGACACGAATCAATTCGTGGTCACTTACGATGAAGCCACTTGCCTGAAGCGGTTGCTCGAACAGGAATGGGACGCCGTCCTCTTGAGCCTGGCTTTCCCGGATATTGATTCCGCCTACACCTTGTTCGATAAGATTCGCGAACTCCAGCCAAGCTACCCGATTGTCGGCGCGTGCTTTCCGCACGAGGTCTTCCAATTGGCCCGGTTCATGACGAACGGGTTGCGAACGTACATTTTGCGTGACGAGGTGGGCGATTACCTGTTTCTGGTCCTGGTCACGCTGGAAAACACAATCGCCGCCGTGAAGGCCGAGCGCGAACAGAAGATTGCCGAAAAGCTGCGGGAAGAGATCGATTCCGTCCGCAAGATTCAGGAAACGTTCATCCCGAAGAATCTGGAAGCTCCGGCGGGCTATCGAGTTGCCGCACGCTATGAGCCGTCGCAGATTCAGGTGGTCGGGGGAGCTCCGGTCGTGCTGGCGGGGGGCGATTATTACGACGTCTTCCGGATCAACGACAAGACGTTGGTCTTGCTGGTCGGCGATGCGTCCGGGCATGGGATGAAGGCCTGCATGTCGATCATGATCATGCACACACTGGTCCGCATGATTCGCAGCACACTCTATATGGATACAGCGGCTTTCGTAGCAGAAATCAATAAGCATCTGTGTTCGCAGACCATCGTGCAGCAGGAAGGCGGATTTATCACCCTGCTGTATGGGGTGCTCAATAAAGAGACGAACGAATTCCAGTGGACTTCAGCCGGGCATCCCATGCCGTTGCTGCACGATATTCAACAGGAATGCATCCAGCAAATCGGTGATCACGAGAAATCAGGTCTGCCGCTAGGTGTGTGCGAAGATGCCGAATACGAAACGTGTTCGTTCATCCTGCCGCCGCAAAGCAAGCTGCTGCTGTTTACCGATGGTCTGGTCGAAGCGTTCCCCACACATAAAACCGAGGGCCACAGCGAGTACGGCATCCAGGGCGTTTTCACCACGATGTACCAGTCCACCGAACTCGGGCCCAAAGAGACCTTAGAGGCTCTGTTCGATGCCTCGCACGCCTTCACGGAAGGCTCCGGACGCCACGACGACACTTCGATCGTCGTCCTGTCGCGAGACTAGCCGTAGCCCGACTCTCTGAGTCGGGTCGTAATTTGGCTGTGCGGTTGATGGGAGGGTGAGGGACCCAGAGGGTACCCCGCCGAACCGCAAGTGTCTATCGGTCCTCGCCAGACTATGCGGCTCGGCGGGGTACCCTCAGGGTCCCTCGCCCTCCCATCAGCCGGTCCGGCAAACGGTCGAAGCTTGTATCGTCTCAATCCATGATGCAGGATTCAAAAAGTCGGGCTACGAAACGCCGACAGCCGGGTTGCCCCGGCTGTCATGTGTAAATCGGTGATTGATCCCACTTAGCTCTTACGCATTGAGATCACCGATCGCTTTGATTCCAGTCTTGGTCGTATCAAACAATCCGTCATTGCTGAAACCGACCATCCAAGTCCTTCCAGAACTGAAGATCTGGTCGCGGGCTGAGTCATCGTTGACTGTTGGTGCAGCACTGAAATTATCGATCAGGATGTCGGTGTCGGGACCCACGCCGGTCTCGCTCAGCAGTGTGATGCGATCTTCCAGGCTGAGGTTCGAATTCCAGGCATCGCGGATCAGTCCCAGAGAGACTTCGTCCGTGTCGTAATCGGTTCCGCTGCCAATCAACATGTCGCCATTGTCGCCGGTAATATAATCGGCACCCTGACCGCCGATGACGATATCGCGACCCGATCCGGCGCGAAGTTCATCCGCAGAAGAACCGCCGACGAGCATATCGTTGCCACCGCCGCCGTTCAGCGAGTTGCTGCCGTCGCCGCCGAAGATCTGGTCGTCGCCGTCACGTCCGATGATCGAATCATTTCCGGCGCCGCCGTGAATGATGTCGTTACCTTTACCACCCCGGATGTCATCGTTTCCGTCGCCGCCGTTGATCGTGGCGTTCGCTTTGATATCCGGCCACAGCAAGATGCGGTCGTTTCCGGCCCCGCCTTCGATGTT
Source organism: Planctomycetaceae bacterium (assembly GCA_021732415.1). Lineage (GTDB taxonomy): Bacteria > Planctomycetota > Planctomycetia > Planctomycetales > Planctomycetaceae > JAKFVC01. The sequence continues at coordinate 4,754 of JAKFVC010000323.1, read as the reverse complement.
GATGCCATTCGTCACAACGAATGCACCCTTGTCTTCGTAGTTCATATACAGATGAACTTTGCCGCTCTTGTCGCGAATGATCTTGATGACGTCGTCGGTGTCATCGCCGACGATGTTCAAGGTGCCGTCGACGAGGTCGATACCCTGGATATTGACTTGCTTGGTGACGACATCACTTTCGCCGCCGTCCTGATCAACCGCCTTCACCTTGACTTGCACAGGGCCGGCTTTGGTGAAGGTGTGAGTGACCGTTTGTGGCGACGTTCCGGTGACTGTCTGGTCGAAGGTGCCGTCACCGTCCCAGTCAATCTTCCAGGTAAAACCAGCGGACTGGTCGGCAGTTGACGGATCTGTGGCACCCAGCGTAAACGTGAGGACGTCACCTTTGTTACCAGTGGCGGGACCGGTAATCGTGGCGACCGGGGGCGCATTGGTAAAGGTGAAGAGGGTCGAGTTAGAAGTCACGACGTGACCATGTCCATCATCGACCCGCACCTTGACATTGAACGTCGCCGTACCGTTATTGATGCCGAGAGAATTCAACTGCGCTTTGGTCAGTGTCGGATTCACACCCGTTGCGTCGCCGAATGTTCCGTCGCCGTTGATATCCCAACTGTAGGTCAGCGTGTCGTTATCGGCATCGGTGGAACCGGCGGCAGTGACTGTCAGGCTGCCCCCTTCCGTCACCGTGTACGGACCACCGGCATTAGCAACGGGCGGAACGTTCGTGGCGGTCGAAGTCACCGTCAATGTGATCTTCTGAGTATCGTAATTGTTGCGGGCGTCGAGACCACTCGAGTTCGCATGCGTCGTGCTGTCACGCACGGCGATCAGCATGTCGATCGAACCGATGAAGCCGTTATCCGGCGTAAAGGTGATCGTGGACGTTGCGGGAGTTGTACCGTTGGCTTGTGTCGTGGAAATGGAAATCGTGCCGTGCAGCGGATTCGCGGCGTTGCTGAGCGCCGACGAGTTACTGCTGGCGCTGGTCGGATCCTTGACCAGGAAGGTCAGGTTATCGCTTTCCAGATCAACTCCCGTCACGGTGAACGTGATCGGGGTATTCACGGCAGTACTGATGTTCTGAATCTGACCCAGGAACGGTCGATCATTGATCGTGTCAGAGACTCCGGTGGCAATGAAATTCTTGGTCACCGTAGGGCCTGTCGCCCCCGTCGCGTTGACTGTGATCGTGGACGTACCAGTAAAGCCGTTCGCGGCAGTGACCTTCAAGACGGCGTTGGTCGTGTCGGTGAAGACCTGCACGTTGGACATGACGACCGGTGTAATGGGATCCGAAGTCTCCGTTCCATTGGACTGGACCGGGGTCGTCATGATCTTCTGGAACGTATCAAAACCGCTGGTCAAGATACCGAAAATCGTGTGATTGAAGTTCAGACTGCGGGGCATCGAATCGAGTGTCAAATCGGTATCGGTGATGAAGAACTGGGAATCACCCGTGTCATCACCCGAGTTCGCCATCGCCAGCAAACCTTCGCTGGTAAAGGTCAGATTCTTGCTGAACTCGTCGTCGATCTTGGTTCCCGACCCACCGGTGCCGTTGCCATTGGGATCGCCCCCTTGAGCGACGAAACCGTTTAGAACGCGGTGGAAATCCAGACCATTGTAGAAGCCTTGTTGAACCAGTGTGATGATCCGGGCGGTCGTGACCGGGGACAAGTCTTCAAACAGGCGGAAGGTCAACGTGCCAGTGAAATCCTGCCCGTTCACATCTTTCCCGCTGACCGTCATGCTGATACTGCGTCCGCCTTGCAGGATCGTCGCACTGACGTTGGCATTCGCACTGCTGGCGGTATAGGTGATCGCCGAGTTATTGCTGTCTGTTCCGGGCAACGCCACGTACAGATCCTGCCCACCAATGAAATTGGCATTTGCCAGATTCGGCAGCGAGGCATCCAGTACGACGCGTTCTTCGAGCGATTCACACTGGGCCGCCAGGTCATGAGTGGCCAGTGCTTCTCGCAAATTGCGCTTGCGAGGGCTCCCGCCAAACGCTCCACGGATCCAGTTCGTGAGGGGATTATTCATGAGTCGCAGTAATTCCTAGTCTGTGGCGCTTACGAAGTTCCGCAGCCAGCCCGTGGGGGAGCCGACTGAGCAGGAGCTGTCACCTGTTGGAATAATCGGCACAACGAGCAAACTCGCTGCAGGCAACTTATCCTGACAGGTTTGTTTTAGGAGGAAGCTAACGAGGTGGGGCACGGCCAGAAAGTTTTGTGGGAAGGGAAGTGAGTCTTATCAGAATCGCAAAAAAGACGAAAGAGGAATTTTTGCTCATTTTCCGCGACTAATTCTGTAGACTTAACTTCATTCCTAACAAGTACTTCTGGGATATCGGAAAGATCGCCTGGCCCGGGCGGATCAAGATGCTTCGTATCCTCACCAAAGTTCATCTGATTCGGACGCAGCAGCGAGGTATTTAGTTCCCCTCGTCGGTGGGCATCACGCAAGATTGACGATTGGGGAATGTATCGTGGGGCGATTTGGTGAAAAACCGAAGCACCGGGCGACGGATTACTGCACCAGAGCCACCCGTAAATCCATGACGTTAGTATGCGTCGGCCCGGTCTTAATCAGGCCACCGCAAGGCTCGAAGAACGTGTAGGCGTCGCAAGCATCAAGATATGATTGTGGGTCCATTCCCAGCGCAACAGAATGCGAGAGCACATCGGCATCCACATAGGCACCTGCGGCATCGGTCGGCCCGTCTTCGCCGTCCGTGCCTCCCGACAGGATGGCCGTGCGGGTGAGATCCGCGTCGCGCAGTTCGATCATGGCTGCCAGCACTAGCTGCTGATTCCGTCCACCCTTCCGTGGCCGATTTGTGGGAGTCAGATGGACGATCGGTTCGCCACCACTCAGAAAGCAAACCGGCTTCGTCCGAGCCGTGGAATTCAGTTCCGTCAGACATCTCTGGGCCAGATCTCGACCCACGGCGCTGGCTTCACCCTGATTGTTTGAGCCGAGCGACCGCACTTCATAACCTAATTCAGTGGCCTTTTCGGTCGCGGCCTGCAACGCGACGGCGTTATTGCCAATCACGACATTCTTAATCGCATCCGAGACCGGCGGGGCCGCGACCCAGCTGCGGGCGGCCTCCTGCAGGACATCAAACACGGTCTGCGGGACTTGCGGCGGGGCAGCGTGGAATTTTTGGAGAATGTCGAGCGCCTGTTGCGGCGATGAGGTGTCGAGAATCGTGGGGCCGGAGGCAATGATATCGAGGGGATCGCCTACCACATCCGAAATGATCAACGAGATCAACCGCCCTTGCTGACAGGCCCGTGCCAGTCCGCCACCTTTCACGCGTGAGAGCCGCTTTCTCACCGTATTCAATTCGTTGATCGTCGCCCCGGACGACATGAGAAAACGGGTCACTGCTTGCTTATCTGCGAGCGAAATACCCGCAACAGGAGCCGGCAACAGGGCACTCCCCCCGCCGCTCAACAGGACCAGGCACAAATCCCGCGGCTGCAGCGAGTGCGCCAATTCCAGGATGCGATCGGTCCCGTAGGCACCCTCGGCGGTTGGCTCATTGACGCCAGCGGGACGACCCGGGTGCAGCGTAATCCGTCGCAAAGGACGCACGCAGTCTGCCGGCACATTCATCCAACCCGTGACGCGTTGCTCGACAATCTGCGGGCCGAGAATCTCTTCGAGCGCTCCCGCCATGCCGGCGCCGGCCTTGCCCGCTCCGACCACGACAATGCGGTCGAGATCGTTCCAGGACCAGGTTTCGCCGCAGACCGTCAGTTGCTGGGAGTCGGCTTGAACCGCTTGGCGCATTAACTGCGGAGCGCGCACGGCCTCCACTCCTGACGTCCAGATTGACAGCAGGTCTGCGCGCAGCGGTAACGAGGGCAGCATGGCGAAGCCTCAGGCACTCTTGCGAAGGCGACGGTAAGCGACTAACACATCGTACAAATCATTCGGGATCTGAATGGGATCGTCGGCAAAGTCCTGCAGCCAAGTCCGTCGTGACGCGACCGCATCTGCGAGCACAGCCGAGATTTCCCGTAACGTGACGGTCATTCCCGGTGCTGGCGCGGTGTCGACGGGGGCTTCTCCCAAGAACATTTTCAGCCGATGATGCATGCTGACTCATCTCCAGGATGACTGACTGCGGTTGTCAATGAGACGTGAATCGCCATGGGAATGCAATCTGCGGACCGCAGCGTGCAAGGTGGCGATGGACGAGGCGGGGTGCCTCGTGATACGTGACCGCGGTTGCCGAGCGCTGGCTCGTCAGCCTCTAGTAACGCATCAAATGTCGGGCAGGAATGGGATCAAAGACGTGACTTGAGATGTTCCAGAATCGAGCTTGATGGCCACAGAGGAACGGGAATGGTTCCAGTTCTCTCAAGATCTCAATCAGGAAATCTCAGGGTTGGGGTGTGCATAGGGCACGCCTGAAGTAATATCGGTTGTAACGGTTGTCCGACTTTATGAATTCTTGCGGCGTAGTTAGAAGTTCCGTATTGTGCCGTTTGTGACGAGGGGCGCCGTGTGGCACCGGCAGAAACTGCCGGATACGTGAGAAGAAATATGGTGACAGCCATCCTTACGGTGGCAACGGACCGAGCGCTTAAATGATAGACGAGATTCAAGCTCCCCTCGCCCTGGTACTCCGGGGAGAGGGGCCGGGGGTGAGGGGCATGATTAACCAGCGACTCGGAATCCGGTATTCCGAAGCGATTGAAGCCTTGGAATATCAAACACCCGACGCTCGAAAA
>JAKFVC010000101.1 GCA_021732415.1 Planctomycetaceae bacterium | reverse complement strand
CATCGGAGACATAAAGGTTGAGAATTCTGCAGAATTTACTGCTGGGTAGCTGACCAGTCAGCGCTCCGTTGGGGCAAGCCCAACGGGGGCGGTTTCCAAACGCCCCCACCAAATAACGGCTACACCCGTCCGCGGGAGGCAGAGAGACCTCGATTGCATCGGTATTGAGCTCGTTGTAGAATCCAAAGATATCAGATAATCTATATGCGTTTCCGACGCATCAATGGGGGCGTCAGTTTTTCTGAGCAGGGTCGACAAGCATGCTTCAGTCCCTGCGAGATGCGTTCTGCATCTGAGATTTTGCGTTTCAATATCGTGATTTCCGCATCACGTAACCTCTTTTGCTATTTTTGACTTTCGGTCTTCGCTCGAACTATATGGAGAGTCACTATGTCCTTCAGGCAATGCCAGCGCCGCGGCTTTACCCTGATTGAACTGCTGGTGGTCATTGCGATTATCGCCGTTCTGATTGCCTTGCTGCTGCCTGCCGTGCAGCAAGCTCGTGAGTCCGCGCGACGCAGCTCATGCAAGAACAATCTCAAGCAACTGGGGTTGGCCCTCCACAACTATCACGACACGATGAAGATGTTCCCCCTGGGGACGCTCACCAATACTGGGTTGCGGTATGGTGGGAATCCGGAATGGCCGTACCTGCTGCACTATATTTATCCGCAAATCGATCAGGCCAATGCCTACAACCTGTTGAATTTTTCGAAAACTGCTCCCTGGATCAGTGCGACGGGCTGGAATGCCGGGATGAACGATCAGGCCCTGACCGTTCTGCAGTGCCCCAGTGACGGACAAGGAGGCGCGATCAAGCCCATCGTCGGATCGGTCAAGTTCACAACCAGCAACTATCTGGGACTGTTTTCAGGTCTCAATGACCTGGAATCAGAACGGCCTCCGCAGACCACTAAGGCCATCTTCCTCATCAACAAGGGGACTTTCATCTCCGATATTGTCGATGGGACTTCGAACACGATGATCATGTCGGAGTATCTGACCGGCATCCTGGGTGATACTCGCGGAGGGTTTTGGACGAATCGTGCGGGAGCCCAGTTCCTGCAGGTCACGAACACTCCCAATTCATCCACACCGGATAACATCCTGGACAATCCCGGGTTTTGCCCGAGCGGTAATGCGAATGGGGCGAATAATCCGACCAACAATATGCCCTGCACCCCCGGCCCTAACGACTCGAATTTTGCTTCACCACGCAGTCGTCATACGGGGGGAGTTCACTCGTTGATGGCCGACGGATCCGTTCGCTTCTTCAGCAACAATATTAATCTGAATACCTGGCGTTGGCTGGGTTGGATCTCGGATGGTAATGCCCTCGGTGATTTCTAAGGTTCCCGCGCAGTGAGATCCTCGAGTTATCGCCACGCTCGCCAGAGCGTGGGGCGATTCACAATTAGCCACCGATTTCCCACGGTCTGGTGACCGTGGCTACCTTAACAGCGATTGACTATGCAACATCGACTCACATGGACTGGTGCTCGGATCATGCTGGCCGGGCTGGGTTTTCTAGGCTGCCTGGCAGGCTGCGGCAAGGACAACGGGCTACACCGTATTTATGGTACGGTGACCTTGGATAACGTGAAGATCAAGGAGGGTTCGATTACGTTTATCCCCCAGCCGGGGACGAACGGGTCCGGTGGTGGTTCAAACATTTCGGACGGATCCTATGACGTCCCGAAAGACAAAGGCTTAGCGCCCGGTAAATACCGAGTTGAGATCCGATCGCAGAAGAAGACAGGCAAGAAGGTCGAGGTCGGGTCACCGACTCCACCGGGGACCATGCGGGACGAAACGGTCGAAGCGGTCGCCCCGCAATTCAATTCCAAGAGCACGCTGGAGGCCGAGATTCCTTCGAAGAAGCTACCGCTGGACTTCAGCGTTGCGGAAAAGTGATGGATTTCGGTCGGTCCGCCGCAATCGGATTGGTCCCGTTGAATTCATGGGACGGATGGGACCAATGGGACTTATGGGATCGCGGGCGTTTATCTTCACGGTGACCGCGATATACTGCCTCTTCTGGAGACATCCTTCCTGAAGAGGCCCCTCATGAACCGATTTGCTCGTTGCGCCGTTGCGTTGCTCACTTGCTGGCTGACGATCAATCAGTCGCCGCTGGTTGCCGGTGAGACCAAGCCGCCGCCGAACATTGTATTCATCTTCGCCGACGACCTCACTTGTCAGGCTATCAGCACGTACGGTGAAAAGCGAAAGTTGCTGCAGACGCCGCACATGGACCGGGTTGCCGGCGAGGGAACTCGATTCGATCGCTGCCTGGTGACCAACTCCATCTGCGGTCCCAGCCGGGCGACGATCCTCACCGGTAAGTACTCGCATCTGAACGGTTTTTACAACAACACGAACAGCAAGTTTGACTCCAGCCAGCCGACCTTTCCGAAACTTCTGCAAGCCGCGGGGTACTCGACGGCGATCATTGGGAAATGGCACCTCATCAGTGATCCGACTGGGTTTGACCATTGGCACATCCTGCCGGGTCAGGGACTCTACTACAACCCGCCGATGATCAAGAATGGAAAACCGGTCAAGCATACGGGGTACGTCACGGACATCGTCACTGACCTCTCGATCGAGTGGCTGAAGAACCGCGATAAGTCCAAACCGTTTCTCTTGATGAGCCAGCACAAGGCCCCGCACCGTGAGTGGGCTCCGCCGGTGCGGCATCTGGGCTGGGACAAGGATCGCCAGTATCCCGAACCAGAAACGCTGTTTGACGATTATGCGGGACGCAGCAAGGCGGTCAGCGACCACGACATGGGCCTCGATCGCACCTTCACCGATCTCGATGCCAAGCTGGTCGCTCCGCCGAATATGAATGACGAACAACTCAAGGGCTGGAACGCCTATTACGAACCGCGCAATGCGGCTTATCGCGAGAAGAAGCTCACAGGCAAAGAGCTGACCCGTTGGCGCTACAATCGCTACATGCACGACTATCTGGGCTGTGTGAAAGCTTTGGATGACAGCGTGGGCCGTATGCTCGAGTATCTGGAAGAATCCGGTCTGGCCGAGAACACCGTGGTGATTTGCTCGTCCGACCAGGGTTTCTTTCTGGGTGAACACGGCTGGTTCGACAAGCGCTGGATCTTCGAAGAATCGCTCCGCAGCCCGCTCCTGGTACGCTGGCCGGGAGTGACCAAACCGGGTAGCGTCAACGGTAATCTCGTCTCTCTGCTGGATTTCGCCGAGACCTTTCTCGACATTGCCGGCCTGCCCGTTCCCGCCGACATGCAGGGGCGCAGCATCGTGCCCCTCTGCCGGGGTAACACGCCCGCCGATTGGCGCAAAAGTCTGTATTATCACTACTACGAGTTCCCTGTACCGCATCGCGTGCGGCCGCATTATGGATTGATCACCGATCGCTTTAAGCTGGTCCACTACTACAAACCGGACGTCGATGACTGGGAGCTTCTGGATCGCGAAAAAGACCCCTTGGAGGTCAAGGATTTCTACAAAGATCCCGCCTATGCAGACATCGTGAAACAGCTCCATGCGGAGTTGGATCAACAGAAGATCGCGGTGAAAGAAACCGCCGAGCCACCGCGTGCGGCCTATGGGAATCAGCGTTTCGCGAATGAGCCCAAGCCCGCAGCGCCGGGCAAAAAGGCGGCTGGCCAATAAGTTTGGCGTGATGGGAGGGTGAGGCTCCTGCCGAACCGCAAGCGTTTTTCAGCTCCCGCCAGACTACGCGGTTCGGCAGGAGCCTCACCCCCCCCCTCGTCGAAAGTTTATTCGCTTTTTCACCGAGATAGCGAACCCGATCGGCCCCGTCTAGAATGCCTCCGCGAATACCTCACAGGCCGCGCTCGCCGCTTGTTACGCACACCAGGAGTTGATCAGTGCATAAGGAATTGATTGCGCCGGAAGGTCATCACGGCGCGGCGGGATTGGGAACTCAGGCCGTTAGAGCTGGCAGCCTCATCTTCGTCGGTGGCCAGATGTCGCTCGACGAACAGGGCCAGATCATCGGGGCCGACATTATGACTCAGGCCAGAAATGCGTTTGAAGCGTTAAAATGCGTTCTCGAGGCCGCTGGCGCGACGCTGGCCGATGTCGTCAAACATAACGTTTACTTCTCGTGCCCTGGTGACGACCAGACGGTGACGCAGTTCTTGAACGATCTCGATGAAGTCCGTCTAACCTATTTCTCAGATCCTGGTCCCACGACCACCGAAACCCGCGTCGGTCTCGATCAAGAGGGTGCTCTGATCTTGATTGATGCCTGGGCCGTGGTGGGTGTTGAGAAAGAGCGTTTGATGCCCGAAGGACACTGGAGCTGGGCCAAACCCATGCCGTTCTCGCACGGCTGGAAGGTCGGCGACATGATCTTCGTCGGCGGCCAGCGATCGCTCGATCAACAGGGGCAGGTTTTGGGAACGGGCGACATTGAAATCCAAACTGATCATGCCTTCCGCAATCTCGACACTTTGTTGCGCGCAGCCGGCGGTGACCGGCATAGCCTGATGCGGCAAAATACATACTTCCGGTTCTTTGGTCAGGGGCGTGAAGTGACCGACTACTGGGAGAAAATGACCAACGTGCGCCGGCGCTACATGTCGGTCCCCTCCGCCGCCGGAGCCGGGCTGCGGATTACGGGATTCCCCCAGTCCAATGAGTTAATCCAGGTCGAGGGAATTGGCGTCCTGGGCGACGACAAACAGCGATTGCAGCCCGAGAATCACTGGGACTGGAGCATCCCCAACACTCAGTTCACACAGGGCTGGCGCATCGGCAACCTGGCCTTTATCGGTGGCCAGATCTCGGCCGATAATAAGGCCAAAGCGGTCGGCAAGGATATGGCTGCTCAGACACGCAATGTGTTCCAGTTCATCCGCAACGTATTGGGCGAGGGCGGCTTGGATGAGACCGACGTCGCCAAGCTCTATATCTACTATTATGCCCCCGATGACTGGGCGCAGATCGCCGAGACGCGTGCTACGATCGCCGCGGTACAACGCGAGTTCTACCCCGAACCCGGTCCAGCGGTGACTGCGATTCGAGTCTCTGGATTTGCGTTTGAAGACCTGTTGATCGAGATCGAAGCGATGGCCGTGTGCCGCGAGTAGCCTCGATTGGTGAGCGGAATGGCGCCAGCCACCGGTTCTGTGTTCCGGCCTCGCTGCAAGAACCGGCGGCTAGCACTGGACCGCTCACGGTGACAAGAATCAGTTAGGATTGAGCATGTCAAAGCATGATTTCACCGCAGACGAATTCGCCTCGCGCCGGGCTCGCGTGCGCGAGGCCATTGTGGCAGCCGATCTGGACTGGTTTATCGCCTTTCATCCCGTGTCCATTCATTGGCTGACGGGATCAGACGCGAAGAGCTATCAAGAGTTTCAATGCCTGTTGATCTCGGCCGAGCCGGGGCCCGTCATCGTTTTGACGCGAGAAGGCGAACGCAACGAATTTGAAACCGACGCGCTGGTGGATCGCCTCTGGACATTCGGCGGCAGCGAGCCCGAAGATCCCATGGTGCCGTTTGAGCGGCTCGTCGACGGCCTGGAATTGCATCGGACTCGGGTCGGGATGGAGGTCCCCGCCTACTACCTGCATCCTCATCATTATGTGCAGATCAAACACATCCTGCGCGAGATTGAGATCAGCGAGCGCACCAATCTGATTCACGATTTGAAGTTGATCAAGTCGCCTGCCGAGCTGCAGTATATCCGGCAAGCCAGCCAGATTGCGGACACGGCGATGCACGCGTTTGCGAAGGGTTTAGCGGTCGGCCGTTCGGAACTGGAAGTGTCGGCAGACGTTTATCAGGCCTTGCTGTCAGCGGGAAGCGGACTCGCCGCCAGCCCCATTAATCTCGTCTCCGGAGACCGTTCGTGCTTCAGCCACGGGGCACCGACACATCGTAAGCTTCAATCTGGTGACTTCGGCAGCGTGGAATACGGCGCGGCCTACCAACGCTACACGGCGACGATTGGCCGCCAGTTCTGCCTCGGCCAGCCGACTTCCCGGATGCGCGAACTCTATGATCTAGTCCGCCAGGCGTCCGACGCCTGCATCTCAGAGATCCGTGCCGGCGTCCCCGCGATTCGCCCCCATGAAGCGGCCAAGCGGGTGATTGCCGAGGCAGGCTTGGATCACGGCCGCGTCCACACTTCCGGCTATGGTCTGGCTCCGGGATTTCCTCCCACATGGGGCGAACCGCTCCACATGTTTGGTGGCAGCACCTATACCTTGCAAGCTGGCATGGTCGTCACCATCGAGCCGCCTGTCTTCCTGGGAGAAGAGCAGCTCGGAGCACGCATCATCGACAATGTGCTGGTCACCGAAAACGGTGCCGAATTGCTGTCGACGTTTAGCCGTGATCTGATTGTGATCGATTAGATCGCCGTGATTGCTCGCCGCCCGGGGCAGTTCGGATACGTCTCAGCGGCGGTTTCACAGAACTGCAATGCCTGGTAGTAATCCAGCACTTCCAGAGGATAGTCGTGGTCTCGTGGCGGGCAGTGTTTACTCACGAACTCCAGCACGACTTCTGGCGACAGATCCTCATCCGCGGCGAACAATATTTGAGCAAATCCGAGGGGGTTGAATTCCGACACGGCGTTCTCCTCAATCGCATTGAATCATGTCTGACGATCTGCCAGCGGCCGTCTGGTAAGACGTGCAACGTGGCACATGGGAACCAATTCGCATTTTCAATGCCGAATTCGGGAACGGACTGGAAGAATCTCGCAAGCAACGGATCAGTTAGAGGTTATGGCTGGTGAGGCCGTCGTTCGCCTCCCCCAACCCGTGGCAAAACACTGATCGGCCAAAAGGCAAATTGTTGCCGGGTGAAACTTAATCATCCGCGCCCTCAGCGGTTCACTTGTGCGGGCCACAGCACCTGTTCCAACTGAACCGATTCTGCGAAGCGGGTTTACGACCGAAAAACACGCCGTTTTTCCGTTGCAATTCTCCCCGTACGACCTTGCAACTTTCCTCTCCCCTCAGTTGGCACATCCGGACGAATGATAAGTGACGTGGCCACAGCGCTTCGGGAATCTTTTATTGACGCGGCAGCCCTGCGAACGGAATCCGACTCTCCTTTAAGCTGCAAAACAGGCAAAGTCTTCCAGAGTCACGGAGTAGAGTGATAATGCGTATCAGTTCAGCAGGCATTCGCGAAGGCGTCGCCGCCCGAGTTCGGCGTCAAATGATTGAGTTCCTTCTGGCGGGCGCATTGATTGTCTGGGCTTTGGTGACCGGCGTGCGAGCTCAAGATGACGCCGAGCCGACTCCCATCCCTGCCGTGGATAAATCGGTGGCAGATGAACCGGCAATCGAAGTGCCGGTCGCGGCAGAACCGGAGTCCGACAAGCCCGCAGAGCCAGAGCCCGCAACGGACAAGCCAGCCGCTGAGAAACCCACAGCAGAAGAAACCACAGTAGAAGAAAAACCCGCCGCGGAAGAACCGGCGAAGGAAAAGCCAGCGGCAGACAAGCCCGCAGCAGAAGATCCGCCGGCGGACAAGCCGGTAGCCGACAAGCCAGCCGCAGAAGAGCCAGCAGCAGACGCCACAGAGGCCAACAAACCTGTGGCCTCGGGACTCAGTGGACTGCTGCCCGAGGAAGCTCCCGCCGATATCCTCGCCACGCTTGGCACACTGCCGGAAACATGGACGGCATGGGGCGAAGGCATTACTCAAAAACTAAGCGATTTCTACTCTGCCCCTCCCGCAGATCTCGCCGCGCAGCGCGCGATGATCGCCTTCCTGAAATTGAAACTCGCGACAGTCAACCGAGCTCTTGCCGACCATCAGTTTGGCTCCATTCGCAATCAGCTCATCTCACTGCACGGGTCACTGGCCCGTCGCATTGATGTGCTGGAAGCGGTTCTCGATACGGCCACAGAGAATCCTCTGGCTGCCGTGAATCCCGCCATTGATCAAGCCAAGCAGGACTTGCTCGCAGCGACCGATGTGGCCGACGGATACCTTGACGTCGTCGAGGGTGGCGCGGCTTGGAAGACCTATCTGCGAACGGCAGAGGTCCGGGCCATCGCGAGTGGCGGCGATCTCGCGCAGATTCTTGCTCAAATCAGTCCCGTACTGGCCAAGCTGGACGATGCGTCGCAAACCAGTGACACCGCCGTGCGCGCTTTCGCCAATGCTCCGGCGTTGCGGACCTATCATCGCGATCTCGGCCGAGCCGTCAGCGTGTTGACGAAGGTCGCCGGGACCAATAATAAAGATGCGGTCCGCAACCAGTTGCAGGCCTTGCTCGCCGGCTTGGAAAAGTACGAAGCCAGCAGTACCACAGAGGCTGCGGTGCAGGTGCGATCGGCCTATGACGCCTTGCGAAATCTGACCGCCGACGGCGGAGCACGCCTGACGATCGCCTTGCGGCAGCACTATTTCAACTCCAACATACAAATCGCCATATCGGAAGGCTTTTTCAACCGCACGCTGGCTAAGAGCCAAAGCGAAGATGGTGGAGTGCGAGATTTCGTGCTGGGGGCCGATGTCTACGGTTCCCAGACCACGACCACATTCTCAAGCTTCGACCTCATCCCGAGCGAACGCAACGCGGTCATTCGCATCAATCTGACCGGGAATGTTGACACCAACACCGAAGCCTACAAATCCAGCGTTGTTATCTACTCGAACGGAAACAGCCAGTTCTTTGGGAGCAAGGACATCTTTTTCGACGGGATGACCTTTTCGACGAACCGTGCCGCCATTCAAGTCAATTCCTCAAACACCCCGGTCGGAGCGTCCACGAAGCTGGACCACATGCCGTTGTTAGGGAATTTTGCACGCAACCTGGCCATGGACGGAGCGCGGAAGAAACAACCCCAGGCAGAGGCCATCGCTGCCGAACGAGTGGGCACACGAGTCGGTCCGGAATTCGACAATGCAGTCGACAGCCAGTTTAGTGAACTGAACAGCAAGCTCAACGAAAAAGTCGTCACACCGCTGAAGTCCGATAACCTCTACCCCGATTTCAAAGCCTCGCGTACCACGGATACCGAACTGCAACTCTTCAGCCGCTTGATGGCCGGCGATGAGCTCGCTGGTGATGCCAATCTGACTGCGTCGCTGGCCGAAGGTGAAGTGGCGTTGCGCGTCCACGAAAGCCTGATTAACAATGCGCTCGATCGATTGCAACTCGCCGGCAAAATGATGACCGACGAAGAGCTGCATCTCTTCCTGCAAGGGAAGTTGACGAAGCTCCGCAAGAAACCAGTCACGTTGGCCGAACCGAAACCGGCGACTGGACCGGAAGCCGATCAATATCCGCAGGCATTTGTCTTCGCGGACACAGACCCATTGCGGGTCAAGATCGCCGACGGCAAGATCATGATGATCATCCGAGCGGGCTTCCACCGCGAGGAAGCCAAGGGGGGCGATATCCCGCCGCAGATCGTGACGGTTCCCTTAACACTCACCGTGGAGGGCGAAGAAATCGTCGCTACCCGGGGCGATGTGTCTGTCGATCCCGTCGATCCGGTGACCAATGTCACGGCCCAAGTCGCTCGTGCCGGCGTGATCAAAGGCAAGATTCAATCCGCCTTTCAAGAGAGCCGCCACTCGCGCAAGCTGACCCTCGAAAAAGACAGCCCCACTCCCATCAGCATCAGCGTGACGGAAGTCACGGCCCTCGACGGCTGGTTGTCGTACCGCTTTCGTTAAGCGCCTCAACTTTTTCTCAATTCCTGAGATGCAAGTAATGTCACGATCCGTTCGACAATCTCGTTCACGGTGACTGTTGACTCAACTACGTGCAAGTACATCCGCCCGTCCTCAACATCGGCTCCCCACAGCGCATCGTAAAAAGATCTGGCACGGATCTTCGTCTGAAATTCGGATTCCAATTCCTGTCGAAACAGCTCCGGCGTCAGGTCGTCATAGGCGCCCCAGAGAACTAGTATCGCCGGATCATTGGGATGAAGAATCAGTCGATGCAAACCCTTCTCATAGCAGACGGCCACGTTCAAGGCCGTGACCACTCTTCTCTGGACTGCATCTGTGGGCCAGGTGACTTGTAAATCGTGCCGTGCCGCGAGTTGCCGCAGGATTTGAGCCTCAATATCAAACTGCAGCTTCCAATAGTCGTTGCGAGTGAGCATTTCCACGGTCTCGGCCATTGCCACGAGCAGCCATCCCAGAATGGGTATCCGAGATGACTTGCTCGGGGCTCGGTCCGGTGGCGGCCACGGTTTGGGAAACTGTAGTGGCTGTGGCTCTGGCGGAATCATTCCTGAGGCGGCAACAGCGAGGACCACGGGAGATTCCTCGCTTGATGTGGGGGCACGACCAGACTCATTGCCACTCAATTGGCGATCAAACACAACCAGTCCGATCCCAGCTCCGATCGCTGCCAACACGCCTAGCGGGATGAGCACATAAGAAATCTGCTGCCAGCGCTGCGACACAGAGATCGGACCTGGGGGACCATCAAACCCTTCGTTTGAAAATCGAGCACACGGTCCGATTGGAATGATTGCCAGACCGACAACCATCAGAAACTTCAGCAATCTTCTGATTATTGTGCGTTTCATCGCTTGTGATTCGCGGCAGTGAACCTGGCGTTTTGGTAGTGATGCGGACACGCCATCGTACCAGATGACCTTCGCAATCCCCGCGATTTTTATTTAAGTTTCCAGATCCACGCGAACTCTTCCGCACAGGAGTGTGTCCACTCAGCGGACCGTCGCCTCAAACCGGCGCGACCATTCAATCACCTTCACCCCCCAAACCAGACAGGAGGGCATCATGCAGAACTTACACCTCAACGCACCATGTTTTAGTTCGGCCCCGTGGATGGTCCGCGGTGGCCACCTCTATTTGACGTGAATCCCGCAGGGACTCACGTCGTCTCGATAAGGTGTCATCTTATGGACGTGAATAGTCTCCAGCGACAGTTCGCTCGCATCGGCGCCCGGGCTCAAGTGAGCTATCGGGATGTCCGCCGCATGCGTGGTCCTGTGGCCCTGGATATTGCCCACGATCGGTTGGGCGAGTTGTTCGACATTCAGGTGTCGCGCGACGCCTCGCCCCACGTGGAAGTGTTGCAGGTGGAAGCTCAACAGCGGCATCTGCTGTTGATGACGCGGTCAGAAACAGACGAGAAGCACAAGTTTCTGTGCGGACACGATGAACGTCACTGGTTCGTCGCGGCCGTTCCGGAAAAGCTGGCGGTCTCGACGGTACGAACTGCAATGGAAGCCCTGAAGCCGGTGGAAATCCAGCGGCGGCAGGATCAGCTGCGGGTCCGCCCCAAGAACCGTAATCGTCGTCGGAACGAAGCCTTCATCCGCCAGGGTGAATGGTTCTTCGTCCCGTTTCCCGATCTGAACGTGAATCAGCACCTGGTGCTGACGAATGAACCGCTACGGCGCGGAGGAGGCAAGCCACACATGGTGGAATTCCTCTACCGTTCCGGAGGGGAAACGGTGTATGTCTGCCGGCAGAAGCCCAATGGGTTGACGCAGGATGGATACAAGAAGTTACTCTCGCAAACGCCAGAAGCCAGCCACTGGCGCTGGCAAATCTTTCGTCGTAACCCCTCCGTGTATGTGAAGGGCCGCGTCCGGCATGCCGACCACGCGACCATCGAACTGCACGGCTGGCATCAAGTGTCGATGAATACCGAAACCCAGGCGGCTGCCATGCAGCACGTGGCGTTCCTGGACTAATCGATTGAGCATTGAGCAATCTGTGTAGCGGGCGTGGGCGAAAGCTTCCGCCCGCTACCGGCATGCGTAGGGGGGCGACATTTCAAAACTCGATCCGCAGATCAAAATCTGCTCTCTGTTCGAGGGCGCACATGGCATCGGAAGGCGTTCTCCAACGGCAAGATTGCCCTGAGGTTGCGTAGAATCTGGCCGTTCGTTGATGTTTACAAACGCTAGATATACTGGGGATTCGAGATTTGGCGTCGGTTAAGCGGTCTGTTAGAAACGACGCTGGCGAAATGTCGAATGGACATGAGGCTCGTAGGATGGCCGCCCCGGCCGTCGCATTCTTCGCGCCCGCTACGAACTTGGGAACGATCCAAGGGTGAGTTGACAAGAGTTCAAAGGGATCAAAGAGCGCAGCCGAATTCGAAGTCCCCTGTAGCCTGACTCTCCGGGTCGGGTTCTTCTTGGATGGCGTGCTACTGGGAACGAGACGGTTATCAGTTTGGGGTCGGGCGTTCAAATTTCAAAATTGGCCTGTCGACTGATCCTCAATGCACGAGTTGACTTGTGGCCAATTTTGAAATTTGAACGCCCGACCCCAGCCTGGAGACCGTGTCGAAGGGGTCAAAGAAGTTCGAAGGGGTCAAAGAAGTTCGAAGGGGTCAAAGAAGTTCGAAGGGGTC
>JAKFVC010000166.1 GCA_021732415.1 Planctomycetaceae bacterium | reverse complement strand
GATAATACATCCAGTCTCCGACGTTCTTTCTGACTCAGACGCAACTTGCCCATCGGTCCCTCAGAAACGTCACCATTGTGACATTTCTAATAAGGACGCGATGTGACATTTCTAAAGAGGACTGACAGATGGCTAAACCGCAATGACTCACCGTATTTATGGTGGAATTCGGTGTGAGAGTATGAGGGTTTGAGAGTGCCGGAGTGGGAGCGTAGTTCGAATTCGATCGGACTTTTCTTTACTCTCACACGCTCACACTCTGGTACTCTCACACTTTCAGTCCGCGCAAATGTTGGTGAAACGCTATCGCTGCATAGAGAGAGCTACGACACACTTCACCCAACCGACTCCCAATTGACAGGATTTCCAAAACCGGATACACGACCCTACCTGCCTGATCTCATTGAGTTTAGGCAGATCTTTAGGCTGCGAACCGAGTTGTTTGTCGAGGGAAAACGGAATGTCCACAACGATGTCTGAGTTCGGTGCGTCTGCGGTCGCCGATGGTTCGGCTGCCGGAAGTGTGGTCACCGGGCGTCGCTTGATCAAGAACAGCTTCTGGTACCAATGGCGGTCCGTGATTACGTCGACCTGCCTGATGACGTGCCTCGTGCTGGGATTGCTGTCGACTCCGCGTGTCCTGGAGGGAACTCTGGCCGCGTGGGGATTGAATGCGTTGGGCTGGACGTTCTTCACTGCCGGGGTCGCGATTCGCTTGTGGGCGACCCTTTATATTGGCGGGCGCAAGGCGAAGGGCGTCGTTGAACTGGGACCTTATTCCGTCTGCCGTAATCCGCTGTACTGGGGCACGCTGTTGGTGATGGTGTCGCAGGTCTTGTTGCTCAAAAGCGGGATCTTCGCGCTCGGCATGGTGATTCCGATTTTCGTCTACATGCTGGGCGTCGTCCCGGCCGAGGAAGCGTACCTCACGGAAAAGCTGGGTGATGAATACTTGGGGTATTGCTCGCGAGTCCCCCGTTGGTGGCCACGATTCGCACAATATACATCGCCGGAAGTGATTGACTTGAACGTCCGTGGCCTGCGCGCCGAGTGCATTCGAATCCTCGGCTGGATCTGGCTGCCGTTTGTGATTCAGACGCTTTGCGTCTTGAAGATGCAACCGTGGTGGTATGCCCCGCTGAACTTGTGGTAAAGAGTGAGGCGCAGCCGAGCCCGTAGCCCGACTCTCTGAGTCGGGTAGTACTCCCGACTCAGAGAGTCGGGCTACAAGTTCGGCTAAGCCGAACCACCCACCGCGGCCTTGCGAGTCAGCAACGAGACCACAATCAACACAATGAACCCCAGCGGAATCGTCACGATTCCAGGCTGGCTGAACGGCACCAGCGCCATCAATTCAGCATCTTTACCGGCGTAGCCGTAAACCTTTTCAAAGGCTTCGGCACTCACCAGGATCCACCCCAGCGAACTGATCATCCCGGCAAAAATCGCCACGGTAATGCCCTGCTTGGTGGTTCCCTTCCAGAACAAGAGCATCGCCAGTGCCGGCAGATTGGCCGACGCCGCGACGCTGAAGGCCCAGCCGACCAGGAATCCCGCATTCAACTCTTTGAAGCCGATTCCCAGGAAAATCGCGATCACGCCGACGACGACTGCGGCCAACTTGCCCACGCGGACCTTCTGCTCATCGGTTAGCCCAAGCTGCAGCACGCTGCCGAGCAGGTCGTGGACGACAGCGCCGCTGGCGGCAACAATCAGGCCGCTGACGGTTCCCAGGACGGTGGTGAAGGCAATTGCCGAAATAATCGCGAACAACAGCTCACCAAAGCTTTTTGCCAGCATGGGGGCGGCCATGTTACTGTCGGTTAAATCGAGCGTCCCGGTGGTCATCGCTCCCAGTCCCATAAATAGGGTCAGGACGTAGAAGCAGCCAATGGTCCCAATTCCCACGACCGTGCTGAGTCTCGCCGCCGCTTGATCCTTGACCGTGTAATAGCGAATCAAGATATGAGGCAACGACGCGGTCCCACAAAACAGGGCCAGCATGAGGGAGATGAAATTCAGCTTGGAATAGGTGGATTCCGTCTGCAGGCCTTTAAACGTGGGGCTGTTTCCCGGCCGCAAGACTTCGTTGCCGGGCTTAGGTTGCGGGGTATAAGTGATAGTCTTACTTCCGTCGGCATTCTTCTGAGGAGTGCTTTTCCACAACACGATTTCACTGGCCTGCAACGTTGCCAGGTATTGGAATGGACCGAGTGGCCCTGTTTCCTTGACGCCTCCGGGCAGCTTGGTGATGTGCCCCACCGGGCGTAGATCACCTTGTCCCGCACCGCGACCCTGAGGCAGTCCATTGACCAGCTTCGTGCCGTCGGCCAGAGTCGTGATCGTTTGCGGTTGATTGGCCTCCGGGCGGTCGTCGACCTTTAGTCCGCGCTGCAGAATCAGGATCGTCAGAATGCCACTGAAGAAGACGAGCAAAGCTCCCTTGATGAATTGCACATAGGTCGTGCTGACCATGCCCGCTGTGGCCACAATCATGACGACGATCACGCCGACCAGCACGACGCCCGTCTCATGGGAAAATCCCAGCAAGGGCTTGATCAACGACCCGGCACCGACCATTTGTGGAATCAGATAAAAGACGCTCACCACCAGTGTGCTGATGCCGGCCGCCAGAGTGATCCCCCGGGACTGAAACTGGCTGTTGAGGGCGTCGGCAAACGTGTATTTGCCGAGTCTTTTGAGAGGCTCGGCAACGACGAAGAGCGCGACAACCCAACCGGCCAGGAAGCCGATGGAGTAGAGAAATCCGTCGTACCCGTAGAAGGCGATCATCCCGCAGATCCCCAGGAACGATGCGGCCGACAGATAGTCGCCGGCAAACGCGATCCCGTTCACAAACCAGTGAATCTGGCCACCGGCAGCAAAATAGCCTGAGGCCGATTTGGTCTTCGCGGCAAAGTAAAAGCTCAGGGCGAGCGTCACGCCGACGAAGATCAGGAAGACAACGATCGACAGACTGGAGGGATCCGGAAGCATAACTCTACCAAGGGTGTGAGTTGTTCAAAGGTGAGTGACTGGCGTCGATGCCACGGCGAGGGGCGGCGTCACGATTTGGCAGGAGGCAGTGTCTGATCGCTGCGGCATTGCCAGCAGTAAATCAGGGCCAGAATCATGGCGGCGACAATCAATCCGCAACCGTACAAGATCGCAAGATTGACGCCAAATAGCGGAGTCGATTCCATCTGTTTTGGCGCGAACGCATTCAAACCGACGAAGCCAGCGTAGAACGCGAGATAAAACAGAAACAACCGCATCCCCTGCCGCGCGTTCCGGCTGGCAACGCGCGGATCTTCGACCTCGACGGGATGAGCCGGGCCGTGACCAAATCCTGCCATGGAAAGTTTCCTCATTACAGACGATGAGCGGTAGACGCTGCGGTTTTTGTAGCCGAATTCGTCAGAATTCCGGCATTTTGCGGTCGCTCGCCAGAAGTCTTACGGCTTCTGCGACGAGGTTCAGGAAGCGACCGCCACCCGCGGAGTTCCCGAAAAAGGCGAGTCAGCCAGCCGTTGTCGAAAACTCCACGCGTGTGAGATTCCTACAATACGCGTTCAACAGCCGGGCGTCCATCATGCCCAGAGGATTCGCGGCGCGAATACAAGCTCGAAGCGCAAGCGAATGCACCCCGGTCTTTCATTCGAGGGAAATGCACTCGCTTGCGCTTCGAGCTTGTATTTGTCTTACGGAACCAACCGGCGGACCGAGTTGGCCCGATACTTCGGCCGGTTGTTCGCGTCGAGCTGGGTCAGGTCGAATTGACCTTCGATCAGAACCACGTCGTCACCCTGCAGTAAACTGAGATGCGGGTGCTCGATCAGTGTGATGATCCCCCCTTGCGGGTCTCGAATATCGGGTTCCGGATTGTAGATGAGATACCACAGGTTTTCCTGCTCATCAAAATCGATCAGACCGCGGAACCAGTCCTGCCCATTGGGGGCTCGGCCGTAGGGACGCAGTTGTTGAGCACCAGAGCCGGCCTCGACATGCTGTGCCGTCTGGATAATGCCGCTTTGAGCGGAACGCGGATTCCGCTGTTTGGGCGGCGGTGCGAACATGATTTCGTCTGTGCGGTTGCCCGTGAATGATGCGCCAGCCTTGCCTGGGATTGCTTCCTCTTGTTTCAATCGCTGGGTCGCTTCCTGGCTGCCGTTATTCCCGCCTCCGCGGAAATTTGCCTCATCAGTAATGTCCGGCGTCGCAGCAGGCGGCCTCCGCGGCACATTGGGTTCGTTCGGATCGCTGTAGTTCGGAACGGACTTGTCCGCGCCTGCGGGAACATTGGGTAGCGGCGCATTCGTGCTCGCCCCGGGGAACTGTCCCTGAGCTCCCAGTCCATCACTGGACACATCGGCCCCTTGCCGTGGCAATGGACCATTGGGCACGTTCGGGAAAGGCGTCGCGGGGGTCACCGTACCAGGAGGCGGCGCCCCTTGGTATCCAGGAGGAAAGCCACCCGGTGGGGGATATGTACCCTGGAAACCGCCTGGCGGTGGTCCCACCATCGCGCCGGGAGGCATGCCTGGCGAACCGTAGGGCACTGGCTGCCCAGATTGCGTATAGACCGGCGTGCCATAGTTCCCGGGATAGTTGCCGTATCCGTAGGGCGAATAGGTCTGGCAGCCAATGCTGCTGAAAACCACGATTCCGCACCACAGGTGGGTCAATCGAGATACGGTTTGCGGGTTGAACATGGGCCAAGCCCTTGCACCCCGTCACGGCCGCACACCGCGATGGAGTAGTGGGTATTGAAATCGAAACGGGATCGGGTGGACTGTTCTCAAACACCGGACAGAGACTGTCCACGGCCTGAAAACAGATCCAAAATGCTGGAAGTGGGCTGTGCGACGAATCGATTTGTGCGGGCAAATCCATTCAGGTGTCGCGCAGACTTCCCAATGAAACTTTTGGCTCAAGGCGGGGATTCTACGAATCTGGGAAATTGTGTCCAGACCGCTTTATTTGGTTAAAGTTTCCCGATGCCGCCGCCGACACGTCGTGGGACGCGTCTCCAGGCCCGTCCGTCAGCTTTCAATTCAAGAAATGTCACACAGGGCGTTGACCGGTGTCAGTCCGATTCAAAAAGTCTTGCTTTTGCGGAGCCATTGCGTGGTGTTTTGGGATGAATACATCACTGCAGGAAGTTTGCCGACTCGGCCGGGCCGGGAGACCCGTCCTACGGAAACTTGATTCACTCTGATACAATTGAAGCAGACAAGACGCTCGTCTTCGTCAATCAAAATGTCCGCCCTATCCCCGCAAAGGGCGATTTCACCATTCAGCCAAGGGAGCGCAACATGGCTACGGTAACGGCGAAGTCGGAAGTGAAAGCCACTCGAGTGGCCACACCGAAAGTCCGACAGACAAAACTTCTGATTAATGGCAAGTGGCAGGATGCTGTCAGCGGCAAGACTTTCGCCACGGTCAATCCAGCGACCGAAGAAGTCATCGCTCAGGTGGCGGAAGGTGACGCGGCTGACGTTGATCTGGCGGCCAAGGCGGCTCGCAAGGCGTTCGAATCGGGTCCCTGGTCCAAGATGGATGCTCGCGACCGCGGCCGCCTGATGAATAAGCTCGCCGATTTGATGGAACAAAATATCGACGAATTGGCGGCCTTGGAAACTCTCGACAACGGCAAGCCAGTCCGCGACAGCCGCGCGGCGGATCTGCCGCTGGCGATTGACTGCCTGCGTTATTACGCCGGCTGGGCCGACAAACTGGTCGGCGAAACGATTCCGATCCGCGGCAATTACTTCTGTTACACCCGTCGCGAGCCAATGGGTGTCGTGGGCCAGATTATCCCCTGGAATTTCCCGCTGCTGATGGTCGCCTGGAAGTGGGGCCCGGCCCTGGCTGCCGGCTGTACCATCGTCATGAAGCCGGCCGAGCAAACTCCGTTGACGGCTTTGCGGGTTGGCGAGCTGGCAATGGAAGCCGGCTTCCCCGCTGGCGTGATTAACTTGATTCCAGGCTACGGTCCGACCGCCGGTGCCGCGCTGGTGAAGCATCCCCAAGTCGACAAGATTGCGTTTACCGGCGAGCATCGCACGGCCCAGATCATCATGGGCGATGCCGCCCAGACCCTGAAGCGGCTGACTTTCGAATTGGGCGGCAAGAGCCCCAATGTCATCTTTGCCGACGCTGATCTCGACGCCGCTGTGGCCGGAACAGAATTTGGCCTATTCTTCAATCAAGGCCAATGCTGCTGTGCCGGCAGTCGGGTCTTTGTCGAGGAATCAATCCACGCAGAATTCGTGAGCAAGCTCGTCCAGCGGGCGGCCCTGCGAAAGCTGGGTGATCCGTTGCATCCCGACACGATGCAGGGACCGCAGGTGGATCGTGACCAGTTCGACAAGATTTTGAGTTACATCGCCAAGGGCAACGCCGCCGGTGCCAAGTGCGTGGCGGGCGGCAAGCGGCATGGCGACAAGGGATTCTTTATCGAACCGACGATTTTCGACCATGTGACCGACGATATGGCAATCGCCACCGACGAAATCTTCGGGCCGGTACTGAGCGTGTTGCCGTTCAAGACCACGGAAGAGGTCATCGAACGGGCCAATAGCACCATGTTTGGGCTGGCTGCAGCGGTTTGGACGCGCGACGTGGGCAAAGCCCATCACTTCGCGAAGAACGTGCGAGCCGGCACGGTGTGGGTGAACTGCTATGACGTTTTCGACGCCGCGGCACCATTCGGCGGATTCAAGATGAGCGGCATCGGCCGCGAGTTGGGAGCCGCCGCGCTGCAGAACTACACGGAATTGAAGACCGTGACGATGGCGTTGGATTAATTGAGAGACCAACGCTGCCACCGTCGGAATGCCGGCGGTGGCAGCCGTTTGTGATTCGAGTCGATGGGAGGGTGAGGCTCCTGCCGAACCGCATCGTCTGGCGACGGCCGATAGACGCTTGCGGTTCGGCGGGAGCCTCACCCTCCCATCACGTCGCCCGTGACGTCGATGGATCAGCAACAATCAATGCCGCAGCAGGAATTCATTGGAATTCAACAAGGCATGCTGCAAGTCGTAGAAGCCTGACGCACGATCCATGGCTTTCGCCAAGTGGCCTTTGATAAGGTCGCGTTCGGCGGTGGTCGGTCGCCGGCTGAGTGTCAGCAGATAGACGTTTTCCATGACTTGGTCGTCCGTTTGTCCCGCGGCCAGCCATTGACTGACGTGGCTGTTTGACGACTTGATGTTCTGCACGATGCCGCGGTTATTCAGCAGATGAATCACCTGGCTCAGCGACGGGTCATCTTCGCGGGCACATTCGCAGGTCACGTCGCGGACCGGCTTGGCGAACGCTTTCAAGAAGGGATGTTCGATCGCCCCCTCGGCGATTTGAATGGCTCGTGTTCCGCGGGGGTAGCCGGCAAATTCTTCGGGAACTCCGGTCACCTTAGTGACCGCGTCGAGCAATTGTTCGGCCGTCAGCATCCGCGGTACGGCGTGAGTGAAGTACGGCTCCGGTGTCGCGGCAAACTTCGATTGCCCGGGGGCCGGTTTCACATCGAGCTGATACGTGCTGGAATTCAGCACCATTCGCAAGACCGGCTTGATGCGATAGCCGCTCTTCACGAATTCTGCTGCCAGTTGATCCAGCAACTCGGGATTCGACGCGGGATTCGTATCGCGGAAATCGTCGACGGGTTCGACGATGCCTCGGCCAAACAAGTGATACCAGACGCGGTTCACGGTCGATCGAGCAAAGTACGGGTTGTCACCGCGGGTCAGCCAGGCAACTAGCTTTTCACGGCGGTCGTCGTCGGGCAGCAGTTCTCCGGCAGGCTCGCCAAATGCGGCGGGCGGAATGTTGACGTTCTTCGTGGGGTGCCGCACTTCGCCGCCGCGATCCAGGTAGACGATTTCATCATCCACCATGAATTGTTTGCCTTTGAACTTCACTCGAGCAAAGTAGGCCGCCAGACCGTAATAGTCGCCCTGGGTGATGGCTTCGAAGGGATGATTGTGGCACTTGGCACAACCAATTCGCACTCCCATAAACAGTTGAGCCGCAGCTTCCGCAGCTTCATCCGGGGTCCGGGCGATGCGATGAAAATTGGCTCCCGGTTTGTTCAACGTGTTGCCCAGACTGGTCAGCGTTTCACGAGCAAACTCATCGAAGGGACGATCGTCGCGGAAGCGCTGAATCAGATACCGATGAAAGCTGTGGACCCCACGGCGGCTGATCGTGACATCGCTGCCGCGCATCAGGTCGGCCCATTTCAGGGCCCAGAACTCGGCATAATCATCGCGTTCGAGGAGTTCATCAATCAAACGGGCTCGCTTCTGTGAATCAGGGGCATCGAGAAAGCGTTTCGCTTCTTCCGGAGTCGGCATGGTGCCGGTGACATCCAGATAAACCCGTCGCAGGAAGATTTCGTCCTTGCAAACCTCGGCGGGCAGCAGCAACAGCTCGCGTTGTTTGGCAAACACGTGGTGATCGACGGCGTTGACTTCCGGGGGAGAATGGAACGCAAACGCCGGATCAAGCTGCAGATACGACAGTCGGATGCTGGAGATCCGATCCAGATACCGCACCAGGAACGAGACTTCGGACGTGCGATTGAATTCGACCAAGCCGCTGTTGCTGACGACGGCCGCGTCCTTTTCATTCGTTGAAAAGACACACAGGCTGGTGACGTCGCGGATTCGTCCGTCGCTGAAATGGGCTTGGGCGATCAATTGCTGCTTCGGGTGGCTGGCGGGAACGCGCCGCGAACCGGGGAGAACCTCAAGCTTGACCAACCGCGGCAGCGGCGCCGGAACGGGTTGGCCCGGCTTGGGGTTCGCTACGGGCGGAGGCGGCACGGGTGATGGCTGGCAGCCAGCGTCGATCCAGGCTCGCAGGATCTGATATTCCGGATCAGTCTTGCGAAATCGGCGGCCTCCCTGATGCGGAACTTCGCCCAACCCCTTCCTCAAAATCAGACTTTCACCGGCGGACGAAGGATTCGTGCGCCGCCCGAAGTCCTCATGAGTCAACGTCATGAAGTCGAGTTCGGGGTCAAAACCTCGCAGGCTCAGCCGGAAACCATTCTTACCCTGAGGTGACCCGTGACAGGATCCTTGATTGCAACCCGCCTTACTCAGCGCGGCAATCACATCGGTATTGAAGTCGATCCGGTCTGGACGGTCATAGTCCCGAACTTCGACCGGCACGCGAGCCTGCCGTTCGCCGATCCGCACGATGATTTCCGTCGTTCCGTGAGCCCGCGGCACAATCAAACCACTGGAAGTCACCAGGGCCACCGACGGAAAGGTACTTTCGTACGTTGCCTGGAGCGTCACGTCTGCGAATGTTCCAGCCGTAAGCTCATCGCTGACAATCAGTTGCTGCGAGGATCGATGGCCGTACAAGGTCGCCGTCGTCGGTTGAACGAGAAGCGGAACGGGCGCATCGGCAGCCAAGCCCCAAGCAGGAATTAACGTCAGACAAATCAGCAAACTCGCAGCGCGCATCGCGAATGCCTCTCGAACATTTGGCCGCACGTAACCCATTTCGTGTACTCCCCTTGGAGTTGACAGAATTGAGAACTCGTTACGTTCCGGAGCTCGCATTGTAACCCGTTTATGGATGAAATGCTGCATCAAATCTGTGGAGGCACAGAGAAAACCCCCGTGGCGGACGCTGCTAGCGTCCGTGTGTCGAGAGAAGTAGGGCTACCGACGCTGGCAGCGTCGGCCACGGGAGCGTAATGCACCCTGTTACCGGCGTTCAAACTTCAGCGGGTGGTCTGAATGCGGGTCGGCGACGCGGAATGCGATCTTGCCGTCGAGCACGTCTTGAAAGAGCTGACCGCAGACCTCGGCCCGCCAGCCTTGGGTTAACCGTGGCGGTTCTCCGTCACGCTCACCGTAGACGTGCCAGCGGACGAGATGTCGCAGATCGGCGCTGGTTCCGATCAACTGCATCGCGACGCTTTCCTGAAGGCACAGGTTCGCCAGAGCAATGCTCAACAGCTGCCCGAGGACTTGCTCCTCTTCCTTACGCTCTGCCTTTTCGACCGGAGGCAATTTGCCGGCGGGAAGGTCGAGGCCTCGTTGAACCGCGGCAGCAATGTCACCCGCGACGCGGCGGTAGTCGGACCGATTCATGTCACGCGTGGCCACGACATCGTCGAGAGTCTTCGGCTGCCGTTTCGCTAGTTCCAGCAGTAAATCATCGCGCAAAGTCCGTCGCGCGGGGCGGTCACGTTGCAAAGATTCTTCTTCTCGCCAGGCGTGCAACTCACGCAATACGGCCAGTTCGCGTTGACTGAGTCGCTGCAGGCCGGGGATGCGTCGCCAGTTTTCCCGCGTCCGTTCGCCGGCCACTTCGTCGACCATGCGTTGAAATTCGGACTGCGCCCAACCGAGACGGCTGCGCTGGATCAGGTCGGCTTTCTGGCGGTCCCAGATGCCCAGCACGTGCTCGACATCTTCCAATGCGTATTCGATCTGAGAATCGGTCAGCGGACGGCGGCGCCAATCGGTCCGAGTTTCCTTGCCGGAGATTCGGACCCCCATCACGCGCTGCACGAGGGCCGTGTATCCCAATGGAAAACTGGGGCTATGCATCCCTTCTGCAATCTGCACATCGACGATCGCGGTCGGTGCCTGCAATGTGTTGGTGACGCAGAACCGCACCTCTTCTCGACCGCCGTGAATCACGACCGTGATCTCTGGATCGAGCATGATGTCCCACCAGGGGGACAGGTCTTCGATTTCAAAGGGATCGACGCAGACGCAACGCTCACGCGTGGCGAACTGCATCAGGCACAGTTCCGGCCGATAGGTGAATTCCGAGACGAATTCGGTATCGAACGCAACCTCTCGGACTTCGCGGATATGGGCGCACAAGTCGTTGAATGCAGACTGAGTAACAATAAAGCTGCGCGACATCCTGAACTTTCAACGACGGGAAACGGAGCGCCTGTGTTCCCGAAACTTGTGTATGATCCACTTTCGATTTCAATGCCATTTGCGAGCGCGCGAGGTCCGCACGCTACAAACGACAATCCAAGATTTCCGGGGGTGACCGCGAAGTATCGCCATACTCCCACGAGATCGTCCGGGTTGCAAGGGTATCCTTGCGAACAATTGGGGGATGTCCTAGATTGCGCGCTGCGAAGCCGCCCAGTTGTATCGTGGGACGGGTCTCCAGGCCCGTCCGTCCAGTACCGTTTCCAATAAAACGCGTTCTTCAACTAGTCGGTCATCTAAGCGGGATTTGAACCGATGATGCGCCTCAGTGTGATGATCGCTTGGCTTTGATTTGCGCAATACAGAGTGTAGTTCAATCGCATTTTAGAGGGACGGACGGGCCTGGAGACCCGTCCCACGATACGGCTGAACCTATTCCATCAGGCGAGAACACGTGTTACCGCAGAAATCTCGATTGCCGCGAGTGGCTCTGACGCTGGGTGATGTGGCGGGAATCGGCCCCGAGATCATCGCTCGGGCCGTCGCCGATCCGCGACTTAACCGCTGGTGCCAGCCGGTTGTCATCGGGCATCCAGACATACTGAGGCGGGCGCTGCAACAGATTGGGTCGACATTGCAGGTTATGCCGCTGGCCAGCCTAGCCGATCGCCCTCCGTTACCTGATGGAATCAATGTTCCGACTTTCAACCCGGGAGATGACACCGTCGTCGACGTACCGCTCGGGAAGTTGGACGCGCGGGCGGGACGGGCGGCTTACGACTATCTCGTGGCGGCAGCTCGGGCGGCGTTAAGGGGTGAGATTGACGCGATTACCACGGCTCCGCTGAATAAGGCGGCGCTGCATTTGGCAGGGTTAAACTACCCGGGGCATACCGAGATTCTCGCTGAAGAATGTGGCGTGGCCGACTTCGGGATGATGCTCTATCTGCCGCATGGAGACCGGGTCTTTTCGCCGCAGGGACTGGGGGTGGTGCATGTCACGTTGCACACCTCGATCCGCAGTGTGCCCGATTTGCTGACGACTGCCTCGATCCGGGAGAAGATTGGCTTGATCGACGGCTACCTGCGGCGCATTGGCTGCACCGTGCCGCGGGTCGCAGTTTGTGCCTTGAATCCGCATGGGGGCGAGTCTGGCCTGTTCGGTGACGAAGAAGGTCGGATCATCGCGCCGGCGGTCGTCGCGGCTCAGGCCGCTGGAATTCAGGTCAAGGGACCACTTCCCGCTGACACATTGTTAAAACGAGCCGTTGCCGGTGAGTTTGATGGTGTCGTCGCCATGTATCATGACCAGGGACACATCGCGCTCAAGCTGATCGGCTTCGACACGGCCGTGAATATCACGTTGGGATTACCGATTGTCCGCACGAGTCCCAGTCACGGGACCGCGTTTGACATCGCCGGGCAAAACCAGGCGGATTCACAGGGCCTCATGCAGGCGATCCGCATTGCGGCATTGCTGGCAGAGAACCGCTGACGTCGATAAGAAGCAAGAAGGCAGGTGAGCGGAATGGCGCTAGCCACCGGTGATTTGGGTCAAAATCGTTGAAAAACCGGCGGCTAGTACGACAAATTACAATTTGCCCTTCACCAAGTCGAGTTTCTTCCAGAGCTTCGTGGTTTTCCTAAGTTCTCGCCATGTTCGGGGTCGTTGGTTTGCCGTGTTGCGTGTGGGGCGGCCGGTGTA
>JAKFVC010000074.1 GCA_021732415.1 Planctomycetaceae bacterium | reverse complement strand
AGTTGCGGGGCTCGCTTCGCTCCGGTTCGCTAGCGCTCACCTCCGCGAAGCGAGCCCCGCAACTCCAAGAGGGAATGTGACATTTCTAAAGCGGCAGACCCTGTGACATTTCTAAAGAGGTCTGACAATGCTGCAAATCCTCTTGCCGGCATCACACTTAAGTGTTAGTTTATATGTTCAGAAAACTCCGAACGGCCACGGCTCTCATACTCACGGAATGCCGACAATGCTGCACCGACGAGACGCGATGCTCAGACTGGGCCAGATTGGCGCCGGAGCCCTCACTCTGCCGGGTTTGCTGCGGACCGAGCAGGCCCTGGCCGCCGAACGCAGTCCGCATCAACTCATCAAATCGGACGGGCGCGCGAAGTCGTGCATCCTGATCTATCTGTGGGGTGGACCGCCGCAGCAGGACATGTGGGACATGAAGCCCGATGCTCCTGCCGGAGTTCGCAGCCATTTCAAGCCGATCCCGACTGTCGTGCCAGGGATCGATGTCTGCGATCAGATGCCGCTGTTCGCCAGGCATACCGACAAGACCGCGATCATCCGGTCGCTGACTCACGACAGCAATGTCCATGAGCCGTCGGTCTATCGCACGCTGACCGGGAAGACTGATCCGTCCAAAACCATGCCTCGTAATGCCCGCAACCGCTCGGATTTCCCGACGGTCGGGTCCATCGTGTCCTCGTTTCTCCCGACAGCAAATATGCCGGGCTGCGTCACCATCCCCCGGCCCATTGGTCATGATGGCGTAACCTACTCAGGAACGTACGCGGGTTTCCTGGGGGCCCAGCATGACCCGATGGAAACAGAGAATGCCGGAGAGACCAAAGAGTCGCCCACGCACTCATTGACGCTCTCTGACGGGTTGCAAGTAACGCGTATGCAGGCGAGGAACGGGTTGCTGAAGTTGATCGACGAACAGGATCGGCGTTTTCAGACTGTCCGCCACGCGCAAAGTATGGACAGCTTTCGCGATCAGGCTTTCAGCATGCTCTCGTCGTCCCGGGCGAAAAAAGCCTTTGACATCAACAGCGAAGACCCGAAAATGCGCGATCGTTACGGCCGCAACGAGTGGGGCGAAGCCATCCTCACCGCGCGGCGACTGGTCGAAGCGGGGGCGCGACTAGTCACCATTTCCTGGATGTACATCCAGCAGGGGGGTAACGTTGTAAACGTGTGGGATAACCACGGCCCATTGGAAGGCAAGAACGGTACCGAGATGCTGCAGCAAGTCTACGCCCTGCCATCTCTGGATCGGGGATACTCCGCGTTGATGGAAGACTTGGGTGCCTCGGGGCTGCTGGATGAAACACTGGTCGCGATGTACGGCGAGTTCGGGCGGACTCCCAAATTGAATGGCGCCAATGGCCGGGATCACTGGGGCGCCTGTCAATCGGCCGTCTTCGCTGGGGGCGGCATCCGTGGCGGACAGATCTATGGTGCCAGCGACGCCGAAGCGGCGTACCCCAAGGCAAATCCGGTCTCGCCGGAAGACATGCTGGCGACGATGTACCACGCCTTGGGAATCTCGCCAGAGTCATTGATTCACGATCAACTCGGCCGGCCGCATCGACTCGTCGAGGGGCGGCCGTTGGTTGAACTCTTCAGTTGATGGAGTTTTCCGAGTCCACTTCGCAATGCGACACAATTGCCTCGCGTGAAGGCTAGAGCGATTTAAGCATGAGTCTCCCTGTTTCGAACTGATCTTGTGCCACTGTTTCACCGCTGTACTCAGCGGTTAAGCAGTGCCAACCAACGTCGATCTCGCACTGCTTAACGATTGAGTACAATCGTGAAACAGTGGCACAAGCTGGAACATCCAAGCTTAATGCGCTCTACCTTGGAAACCTCGCCCTCCCATGTACCTGACACCGGACTCGTTGCCGTGTTACGATGTCACCCTTGATAAATGTGATACTACCAACCGCAGGGAAATTGACGTTGTCCAGGCTGCTCCACTTAATACTGACTGCCGCCCGACAAGCGGGGCTGTATGCGATTCTATTAGCGTGCAGCGAATGCGCCGCCGTTGCGGATGACGGCCTGGAGTTCTTCGAAAAGAAGATCCGGCCGGTGCTCGTTGAACGCTGTTACAAATGCCATTCGTCCGAGAGCGCAAAGCCCAAGGGGGGACTTCGGCTGGATCGGCGAAACGGTGTTCTCGAGGGTGGAGACTCCGGGCCCGCACTGGTGCCAGGCAAGGCCGACGAGAGTCTGCTGATGCAGGCCGTTGCCTGGACTGGCTCTGTGTCGGAGATGCCCCCGGACAGCAAGCTACCCGACCGTGTCATTGCCGATTTTCGTGAATGGATCATGCGGGGTGCGGCATTCCCTGCGGATTCGGGGCCGGTTATCGAAAAGCCGCGACCCGTTGATATCGAACAAGGACGCGGGTTCTGGTCGTTCCAGCCGGTCCAGCAGCGATCACCGGGTGCGGTGTCAGATCCCACCTGGCCACGGCGAAAACTTGATTCGTTCGTGCTGAGCCAACTCGACGCCAAAGGCATGCGGCACGCGCCGGAGGCCGATCGTCGAACTCTGATTCGACGGCTGTCGCTCAATCTGCTCGGGGTACCGCCAACCTATGCCGAGACGGAAGCGTTCGTCGCCGACACGGCACCCGACAGCTATGAACGGCTGGTCGACCGCTACCTGGCGTCTCCCCAATATGGTGAGCGTTGGGGCCGGCACTGGCTCGACATTGCCCGCTATGCCGAGGACCACCCGACCTCCGAATCGACCTGCAAACCGCCGCGATTTCCCTATCGTTACCGCGACTGGGTGATCTCGGCCCTGAACGACGATTTGCCCTTCGATGATTTTGTCCGCCGTCAACTGGCGGCCGATTTGCTGGATGTCCCGCCGTCGGAAATCGCGGCCCTCGGGTTCCTGGGACTGTCCCCCGTCTATCACAAAGAGCCTAAGTTGTCGGCCGAGGTGATCTCGGTGATCGTGGCCGACGAATGGGACGAACGGCTCGATACGGTCACGCGCGGATTTCTGGGTCTGACCGTCGCCTGCGCCCGTTGTCACGATCACAAGTTCGACCCGCTCAAGACTGAAGACTACTATGCGCTGGCCGGTGTGATCGCCAGCACGCAGTTGGTGGAATGGCCGTTGATTAAGACAGGCCCCGAAGTCGCCGCCGCGCTGACTGAAGTCCAGCGGCAGATCGTCGACGTTGAGCTCCGCTTTGACTATGCCAAGAAGAATCGCAAGACTGCTCAAGGGGACTTGCTGGACCTGACCACCTTCGACGAAGAGGTGCGACACTGGGAAGATGCCCTTCACAAATTAAAGAGCACCCCACTGTTCGAGGGGCCAATTGCCAATGGCATCCGCGACGCCGGATTGTGGCTCAATGGAGATGATCCCGCCTGGACGTTGCTCGATTATCAACCCGGGCGTTCACGAGATCTACCGGTCTTCATCCGCGGCAACCCCGCCAATCCAGGCAAAGCGGTCCCGCGACGCTTTCTCGAGGTGCTCGCTCCGCGCACGAGCCGTCCCTTTTCGCAGGGAAGTGGACGACGCGAATTGGCCGAGGCCATCGTGCAGGATGCCGCACCCCTGACAGCACGAGTCATCGTGAACCGCATGTGGGGCTGGCATTTCGATCGGCCGCTCGTGACAACTCCCAGTAACTTTGGCCGATTGGGAGATGCTCCGTCCCACCCGGAATTGCTGGATGATCTCGCGGCACGGTTCATCGCTTCAGGCTGGTCGCTGAAGTGGTTGCACCGTGAGATCGTCGATTCCGCAACCTGGCGGCAGTCGACGCACTCACCCGACAACTATCATGATCGCGATCCCGACAATCGTCTGTTGTGGCGTATGAATCGCCGACGTTTAGAAGCCGAAGCGTGGCGTGATTCCGTGCTGGCCACGAGCACCGAACTCGACCCCACTATGCTGGGGCCATCGGTGAATCTCGACGAAGCGAAGGCTCGGCGTCGGACCGTCTACGGAATCGTCAGCCGTCAGAAACCAGCGGACTTATTCCGTCTGTTCGACTTCCCTGACGCCAAGCGCCACGCCGAAAACCGATTGCCGACGACAACGCCGTTGCAGCACCTCTATCTGCTCAACAGCCCGTTTCTGGAACAGCAGGCCGAGGCGGTCGTGCGAGCGACCTTGAGTGAGAAACCGGAATCAATCGCCGAAACCGCCAGCAGCTTGTTTCGCCGGATTCTGCTGCGAGATCCGACCGGTGAAGAATTGACAGCGGCGCTCGGTCTGGTGCAACTTGAAAATGGAACCGTTCCCGAGCAGAACTGGCCGATTCTGGCTCACTCGCTGCTGGCCACGAATGAGTTTATGTATGTCGACTAACATCATATCCCGTTACCAGGATCAGCCGATGCCATTCGATGCGAGCCACTCGCCGGTCGGTCTGTCGCGCCGGCAGTTGCTGGGTTCGCTGGGGGCTGGGTTTGGAACTCTGGCACTCGCCGATCTGCTCAACGCCGAAGAAGTCAGGAGTTCGGCTCGACCTGCGACGCATCACGCTCCCAAGGCCAAGCATGTGATCTTCCTCTTCATGGCCGGGGGACCTTCACATATCGACCTGTTTGATCCCAAGCCCAGCCTCAAGCAGCACGCCGGGCAGCGTCCCGCCGCGGCCGATTTGCGTACCGAGCGTGTCACCGGAGGACTGCTGCCGTCGCCGTTTGCGTTTCAGCCCGGGGGGCAGAGCGGATTGCAGATCAGCGATCTCCTGCCACGGTTGCGGGACTGTGCCGACGACCTGTGTCTCGTGCGATCTATGGTGGGTGGCAACCCCAATCACGCCCCGGCGGCCAACCATCTCTTTTCGGGACGGATCGACCAGATTCATCCCTCGTTGGGGTCCTGGGTCTCCTATGGATTGGGAACCGAGAATCAAGACCTGCCCTCATTCGTTTCACTGGGCGATGGAGGCTACGGTTCTCGCTATGTGCGCAACGGCTATCTGCCGGGCGAGAACCAGGCGACGCCGATCAATACGACCGAAAAAGATCCCGAGAAGATGGTCCGCTTTCTGCGGAATGGCAAACTCGACCGCGCCCGACAGGAGCAGCAAGTCGACTTCATCACGCAACTGAACCGCCGGCAGTTGGCCGCGACGGGCGCCGATCCAGCACTGGAAGCCCGCATTCTTGCCATGGAAACGGCCTTCCGCATGCAGTTCGCTGCGGGTGAGGTGTTCGATGTCCGCAATGAAACTCAATCGACGCAGGATGACTACGGAACCAGCCCCTTCGCGCGGGGCTGCCTGCTTTCACGGCGGCTGGTCGAACGCGGCGTGCGATACGTCCATGTCGAATTGGGGGGCTGGGATCATCATGAGAACATCGACAAATCAATCACCAGTCTCAGCCGCCAGATCGATCAGCCCATCGCCGCCTTGCTGCGTGACCTGAAGCAGCGCGGCCTGCTGAATGAAACGCTGGTGGTGTGGGGCGGAGAATTCGGCCGCACCCCAGTTTCCGAAAGTGGCAACGGCCGCGACCACAATCACTACGGCTTCACGATGTGGCTGGCGGGGGGCGGCATCAAGGGCGGCTTAGCGCACGGGGCGACTGACGAATTCGGTTTCCGCGCGGTCGAGAATCGCGTCACCGTCCACGACCTTCACGCCACGCTGCTCCACCTGCTGGGCTTTGACCACGAGCGGCTAACCTACCGGTATTCCGGCCGGGACTTCCGACTGACCGACGTCCACGGGCAGGTCGTTCGCGAGATCCTCGCCTGACGCTCATTCGACTTTAGTGGTGATCGCGAAGCTCGCCGGCGTGAGTTTCGCTGCGGCCCAGTCGGCATCTGGGATCGCACCGGTTGGCTTGGGTTTGTATTCGCCAACGAATGAGACGTTGGTCTTTTCCGGGATCTCTTTCTCATGACCAGTCAGCGAGAGCATCGCGTTGACCATCAGTCGCCGCAAGTCTTCGCTCTCCCAATCCAGTGACGCCCCAGCGGTCGTCGTGAACGATCGGCCTTGCTTGCCCGACTGCGCGGTGTAGGTCTTGAACCATGCGAACGGCATCCGTGTGTCTTTACGTTCGTCGGTCACGGGCGGATCGGTCGGTTTGAGCCCCGAAAGCACTTGTGCCTGAAAGAGCACGACATCATTCGCAGTGAGCCGCTCGACCGAGTTCACGTCGGTGTGACAGAAGATCGTGTCGGCGACACCTCGCAGTACCGGATGCTGGCGTTCCTTCAAGTTGACACGAGCGAGCGTCGCTTCCTTCTGGAACTTGCCGTAATGAGCAATCCACGTGTCGCCCAGGATCTGCTGACCGAATCCACCCGGCCATTCCTTGCTCTGCCAGTCCCAACTCTTATAGAGACTGGTGCTCTGCGGCGCATACCGAAACGCATGGGTCGCGTTGCGAATACCCAGCACCGGCTTGCCGGCATTCACATAGTCAACGATGTGCTTCATGTCCGCGTCAGGCAGTTCACGAAACCGCGCGAAGATCACCATCAAGTCGGCTGTATCGAGAGCGGCCAGTCCAGGAATGTTCTTATTGCGATTGGGGTTGATCACACCCGATTCCGGATCAATCGCAAACAACACCGTGCAGCGAAATCCATGATGCCGGGCCAGGATCGCGGCAAACATGCTCATCCCTTCTTCCGAGCGGTAGTACTCCTCACCCGTCACGAAAACGATGTGCTGACCCTTGCCGAGTCCCGATTGGCCTTCGATTGTCAGAAATGAGTCCCCAGCCTCGCAACGTGCGACTGAGAATATCCCCACAAGTAACGCTAATAGGCAAAAACATCTCATCGGTCGGTCATTCTATGGTTGGTCGATGTTGAATGGTCCATCTCTCAGGAACATGAGTTCGTTCGGCGATTATAACGTACCAGGCTCATCGGATTCACGAAGGACGGGAATCGTGCAATCGATGAACAACCACGAAAGAGCACAGAGGACGTACGCGACGGCCACCGTGACGAACACCGCGTGCCAGCCATAAAAGTCGGAGACATAGCTGATGATGATCGGAGCGGCAATCTGACCGATGCCGGCTATGGAATTGTTCAAGGCAAATACAGACGCGGTGGCCCGTCCGCCGATGTCCGTTACGACTCCCCACGAGGTCGTCAGGCTGCAATCACTGAACAGCTTGACGAAGAAGAGATAGATGCAGAACACGTACGGCTGGTCATAGCTGCGCAACGCGGCCAGCAAGAGTATCGCCGCGATCATTTTGCCGGCCAATGCGACGGCCACTCGCGACCAGCGCCGATTGCCGGTGACTGCGATCAAGTAGTCGTTAAGACCTCCGCCTACGAGTCCGGCAATCGCTCCTCCCAACAAGGGCAGGGCGGCGTAGATCCCCATCTCCTTGAATTTCAGGTGATGCACCTGAGCCAGGAATAGCGGAATCCAATTGGAAAAGATGTTGTCGGCAAAGGTGCTCAACAAGGATTGTACGCTGAGAAACATCAGGTTCATGAACGATCGAGTCGACACCGTACTAAGCATCTTGCGGACCGTCAGCCGTTCGCTGGCAGAGGCTCGTGGAGTGGCATTCGCTGGTACGTTGCCTTCGATTAAGAGAGCCTCGGCCGTGTTGGCACGCGGGTGCTGGCGTGGGGAACTGCGAAACAGGATCGCAAACGCCAACATCAGCACGATGCCGGCGCCGACTTGAATCCAGAGGGCCGTTCGCCAATCGAGGTCCATGACCCCGAGGAGCAACGTCGTGAAGATAAGTGATGAGCTTAACGCTCCCAGCCGGCCAGCCAGGATGGCCACCAGCCCCTGCAGCGTCGTGCGAATCGAGGGGGGGAACCAGGTGTTAGCAATGCGACTGATGCAGGCATAAACCGCGGACTGTCCCACGCCCAGCAGGGCTTGAGCGTACCACATCCAGATGGCGGAGGGAGCCCAGGCCATCAACGCTAATCCAGACATCCAGACGATCATCAAACTGGTCATCACGACGTGCACGCCAAGGGCATCGGCGACAATCGCAATCGGAAATTGCGGCAGCGTATAAAAGACCGAAAAGGCACTATCCATCGCCCCGAGTTCGGTATTACTCAACCCCCACTCCGTCGCCAAAGTCGGCTTGATGAAGCCGAACACATAACGGTGCAGATACAGCAAAGCCGAGGTCGCGAACGCCAACGAGAATACAGTCCAACGCACGTTCGTCGGCCGAGTCTGTGCAGAGGGCAGGGCGTCGGCATTCATAATTTGCAGCCTTGGGGGTTTGCGCTTCGCCCGGATTTAGTGTCTATAATTGTCCTAACAATCGACTCGGTATCTCCGCAACTTCTCCAGATCGACCTCAATCCCCAAACCCGGCTGCGTGGGTACGGCGATGGTTCCCGATTGGATTTGAAACGGATTGGTGATGATGTCGTCTTCCAGACCGTAATAGGTCGAATCATTGGCCAACGAGTAGGCGGGGCTCGATGCCGCCACGTGCAACATCGCGGCCGTCTTCGGGCCCAGATCGTGACCGCAATGCATAATGCACGGTATGCCCGCGGCTTCACACACATGCCCAATCTTCACGCAGGGCCAGATGCCGCCCGCAATGTGGGTATCGGGCAGAATGAACTCGGCCGCCTCTTCGCGGATAATAGCCATCACGCTGGCGGGGTCGGTGACGCTCTCGTTGAGAGCAATCGGGACCTTAGTCTGCCGACGTAGCGAGGTGGCATCGGACAATGGCTCGGCGGGAATCGGCTGTTCGAGATACTCGAGATTGTATTGTTCCAACTGCCGGCAGAGTTCCAGCGCCTGCAGGGGCGAGTACGCTCGATTGGGATCGATTCGCAGCTTAAGACGATCGCCAACAGCATCGCGGATGCCGCGGACCATCTCCAGATCTTCGGTCATGTCGGATCCCGCTTTGGTCTTCAACGTGGAAAAGCCCATCTCCACGTACCAGCGAGCGAACTTGCCCGACTCTTCATAAGTCTGGATCCCCATGCAGGCCGCAAGCTCCACGCGCGGACGAATCACGCCGCCGAGTAGCTCGGCGACAGACAACCCGGCTGCCTTGCCGCGGATGTCCCACAGCGCGAGTTCGATCCCCGACTTCAAGCGAGTTTCCAGCGGACAATCTCGATGGAAGGCAGCGATGTTCAGCGGATCGCGTCCCACGAGCCACTTGGCGGCCTGCTGCTGCATGCGTCGTCCGCTGAGGTTCGGGAGAAAGTTGACATTATGTTCGCCCCAGCCGGTGATCCCTTCGTCCGTATCAACGCGGACAATGGCACTTTGCGTAGTCGAACTGCTGCGGATATGAGATCGATACGGAGCCAGCGGAGCCGTCTGCGGTACTTCAACAATCGTCACGCTCACATCAGTCACACGCATCGCGAACATCCCCTGAAATTGCATCAACGGCACAGTGAGGCGCATGCCGAACCTGTAGCCTGACTCTCCGAGTCGGGTGCTCTTCGTCGTTGAAACACTCCCAACTCAAGAGTCAGGCTACAACATTTGAGAGACGGATGATATCAACAACGGCAATTGCGTTCTAGGAGCATTCCATTGCGATGAGTTGGCCCGCGCGAATGGTCGCGATGGCCTCCCAGCGTCGACCAGAACGCACATTACCGTGAACATCCACCAGCGGTTCACTTTGCTCGTTCCACCGTAGCAGTACAAGGTCCGCACGCGACCCAACTCTCAATGAGCCGATTTCCTGATCCCTTCCCAGTATCTGTGCCGGCCGCGAGGTCACCGCTTGAAAAATGTCGCGTTCCAACATCCCCACGGCACGCAGCTTGGACATCACCAGCGGCAGATCGTGAATAGGAATTTGACCGACATGGCCGCGCTGCAGATCGGTCGAAATCGTATCGGGCGCGAAGCCATCTCGCAGAGCCGCCTCGGCCGTGTTGAAGTCGAATGAGCCTCGGCCATGTCCCACATCAAACAGAATGCCGCGTTCTCGCGCCTCGCGAACGCAGTCGAGCACTTGGCCGTCTTGTACGATGCAATGGGGAGTCCGCCGATAACAATAGGTGACAACGTCACCGGGCCGCAGTTCGCGCAACTGTTGTTCGAGCGGCCAGTCGTCAGGACGACGCATTCCATAGAGCAACGGCAACTCGGTCTGTTCGGCCACTAGCAGCCCGCGACGGAACACTTCCCGAGAATCCGTCTGGCCGCAACAGTGATGACTGACGTTGACCGCAATCCCCCAGATGTGACTGCGAAATCGTTCGATCGCCGCAACACACGCCGCCACGTCGACCAATTCGAGCCGCTCAAAACAACCACCCGGCCCCGCTTCGCCGGCTGAAGACAGATTAATCGCTAGGACAATCTGCGTCTGCGATTGTTCGATTGTCTCTCGGATGTAGGTCTCTAGGTTGCTCGCCCCCGCATCCCCTTGAGAGAGAACCGTTGTCGTTCCTCGAGCGAGCAGATGGCGATCAGGGTCCACACTAAAGATTGAACCTGACTTAGCCGGATGAGCATGCAGATCAATGAGCCCCGGCAACAGAATCGCGGTGGGATCGTCGAGTTGCTGCCTGCCGCTACCGTCGATTTCTCTCCCCACAGCTACAATTCTGTCGCCGCGAATCGCGACTGAACTGGCGGAATCGAAACCCGTCGCAGGACAGACAACCCGTCCGGCACGTATTACGAGATCGTAGATTGCCTGCATGCGCCAGAA
The DNA here is from genome assembly GCA_021732415.1 of Planctomycetaceae bacterium. Lineage (GTDB taxonomy): Bacteria > Planctomycetota > Planctomycetia > Planctomycetales > Planctomycetaceae > JAKFVC01. The sequence goes on along the minus strand of JAKFVC010000074.1, from coordinate 2,065 downwards.
TTTCTTCGCAGCCAAAGGAGAATGCAGCCGACGCTAGCAGCGTCGGCCACGGGGGTCACAAATGCTTCTTCACGAACTCCCACGCGGATTCATCGTGGAACTCATGGCCCCCTTCAAACACCAGATGCTGGAAACGCTCTGGCATACCAAGCTTCTTATAGTATTCAGCAGACTGCGGAGCCAGCAGCTTACCGCCTTCGCGATGATCGATTCCATCCTTGCTGCCCGCCTGAATCTGCAATGCTCGCGGGCAAATCAGGGCGGCGATGTCGGAATCTCGAAAGAGCGTGAAGCGATCCGGGAACCTGAAATCACTTGGAACGGTCAACTCGTCGCGTTCATAACGGCCTTCTTGAACGCCGTAATAGCAACTGCAAACTGACACCTTAATCCGCGTATCGAGAGCTGGCGTAACCAATGCGTAATAGCCGCCGTACGAGAGGCCGACCATACCCACTCGAGCGGCATCAACTTCCGGCCGGGTGAGCAGCACATCCAGGCTGCGAGAAATCTTCGCGATCTCGACCGCAGTCAGACTCGTCCCGACGAGTCGCATACGATTATCGATTTGCTGACGAATGTCATTGGGAAAACCCACCGCAGAGAAGAGATGTTGCGGGGCGAAGACAATATAGCCGCGTTTCACACCACCGCGCACCATGTCATGATAATTCGCCCCTCCACGAAACAAAGCCACCTCCGGCGACCCACCACCGCCATGCATGGAAATGACCAGCGGAGCCTTGCCCGTCAAGCCCTTCGGCACGATGTAAATCCCCTCGGCATGCACCCCGGGCAATACCGGAATCTTAGCCCGATAGTACGTCCCAATACTGTCCTCACCAATCTGATCAAACGACGCAGCAGTCTTTGGCGCATCACCAGGAGGTGGGTAGCCGATGCTGGTGCAAAATGCCTTACGGAACGGCTCGGCCGATTTCTCGAATGCAGGAGCCGAGGCATAGTCAGGCTGAAACACCTTCTGCAAACGGGTAGGGTCCTTTTTCAGAGCGACGACATAGGCATCCAACTCCTTGGCTTGTTCCGTGCGCAACGGGTTGGAGTTGGCAACGTCATCTTCGTAGTAGGGAGAAGGTGCCGGCTTGTCCTGCGCCCTGGCAAGTCCGCAGCTGCTAATAATAAAGGTGAGCAGGAGAATTCGCATTGAATGCGTCAGTGTCATGGACAAACCTTTCAGAAAGCATTCGAGGGCGTCAGAAAATAGGGTCGGGTGTTCAAACAAATTTCAAAATTGGCCAGTCAGCACGTATGACAGTACCATATCAAGTGATTGGCCAATTTTGAAATTTGAACGCCCGACCCCAGCAGAGCCAGCTTTCATAGCAATTTTCGGTCTCAAGTCTATTTGAGGTCGCGCACTTCGAAACCGTACCGATTGGCAATGGAAATCTGCATCAGTTCGAGGGCGCACATGGCTTCACGCGAAACTACAAGTGACAGCATTGCATCAAGTTGTGGTGATTAGCGGGACCCGGGACACCAGAAAATCCGTGTCTAGAGGATGCTTGGAGCATTCAGAGAGAGATCGTATGCGTGGTACAGATGACGGATGAGCACCGGACGGCCGAACCTAACTTGAGAACGAGGAACTATTACGGCTCCCGGCTCGCCTGATTTCTGGCAGGTGAAGAATTCAAAGAGTTCAAAGAGTTCAAAGAAGCCACGCCGTAGCAATCCAGATCCGGCCCCCGTGGCAGACGCTGCCAGCGTCTGTGGCCACCGACGCTGGCAGCGTCGGCCACGGGGGCACTGGGGCATTCGGACGTTCGAAGGGATCAAAGAAGTCGAAGAGTTCAAATAAGTCGCGTCGTAGCAATCCAGATCCGACCCCCGTGGCAGTCGCTGCCAGCGTCAGTGGCCACCGACGCTGGCAGCGTCGGCCACGGGGGCACTGGGGCATTCGGACGTTCGAAGGGATCAAAGAAGTCGAAGAGTTCAAAGAAGTCACGCCGTAACAATCCAGATCCGACCCCCGTGGCAGACGCTGCCAGCGTCTGTGGCCACCGACGCTGGCAGCGTCGGCCACGGGGGCACTGGGGCATTC
>JAKFVC010000268.1 GCA_021732415.1 Planctomycetaceae bacterium | reverse complement strand
CCCCATGATGAAACTCCCGGGCTGTGAGAAACAGAGACAACCAGAGAGTTCAGCGTACGCCACCGTTCAGACACGAGGCAGCGCTGAATCAACAAACGGCGCTCGACACGCAGGGGACGCCTGATCACGCTGCCGCGGAGCGGCTTCGTTCAACAGAACAAAGAGTGTCGTTAGCGCTCGAACTGTTTTGGGCGACAATTCAGGTAGTCTGAATGGCCGTGGACGTCGGGGCTGAATTCCGGAAATCTCTCCCAGAGGCACCCGCCCCCAACCGGTGGGGAATTGTCGCGTGGACCACGAAGTCGCCAGGCTTTCGCCGGAGCCACTGCGGGGTAAAAATACGCTGCTTTCCCGCGAATCATCAAACCAACCAGATCTCCCGACCATATCATCATGGGCCGGATTTTGCATTCCCTGTTCGCCCTCGTGGCAACCGTCATTGATCGGCCAAGTCCTTAATTGAATGGGGCAATGCGACCCAGCGATCGTCAATGGTGAATTATTTCGATTTCCCACTAAGATCAAATATCTGCGTCATATATCCTATGTTAGGTTCTTCTGAAATTCGAAACCTAACTTCTCGGCACGCGCTCGCGCCTGAGCTGAGTCATCTTGCCTACCTGCTTTTTCGTATAGATCAGCAAGGGCTGCGTGAAACGGAGATGTGTCCGGAGCTAATTTCGCTAGCCGCTCGTAGACCGCTAAGGCTTCGGCAAATAGCCCCAGACGTTCGTAGCTGAGTGCTGCGAGGGCCAAGCCGACAACATCTTCGCCAATCGCCAGTTCCTTGATCTCCAGAGCTTCCGCAATCTGTTCGGCGGTCGCAATGGTGAACTCGCCCTTACCCACCGGCTGGACTTGCCCGCTGGATTTGGCCACGATTTCCCAGCGGTAGGTGCGGCTCGGCTTCAACACGGGCCCCTTGTAACTTAACTCCGGATTTTTCACGGATGTTGACCAGTGTCGCAAGCTTCCGTTGTACACGACAACCTCATATTCGGCGGCGTCCGTCACCTCGAGCCAGCTCAGGACCGGACTTTGAGTCAGCAACGTCGCTCCATTGATGGGGCTGATGCGCGGGGGGATTTTCTCAGACGGGCCGCTACGTGGCACGGACACGGCGCCGGCCAAAGCCAACTCGGGAAGTCGCTGCAGGCCTTTGGCAACCAATGTTTGACGTCGGGGGTCGGTGGCAATGACTTCAACGCTGCCTTTGGGTTCGCAACCGGTCGCCTTTGCGGTAACGGTGGTGGCCACCTTTAACCGTTCAGAATGTCCATCCTGACGAAAGACGAGCACTGCCTGAGCACCTTGCTTGACGGTGAGTGACTCGCCTTCAAAAACGGTACCGTAGACCGCTGCGGGGCGCGTCTTGCCTTCCGCCGTTTTGATGACGACTGTCCCCTTCAGCTCCAAAATCCGGGCCACCGGCTTAGAATCTCCGGCAGACCAGGCCACCGATGTTAATAAGAGAACTGCAACGAGTTCCTTCCACAATCGAAACATGATGGGTTCCTTTAAATAACACTGTCTGTCGTACGACCGATGAACGGCGGTGAAATCATTCACTTTCGGTATTATTCGTTGACACCAAACAATCCATAGGCCCCAGACTCAAACTTCGGGCGCTCTTCGACTTTCTGTTCCGCCGCTAAGGCCCTCGATTCCGCGTATTCTGTCGGCGTGAGATGGACCGAAAACACGTCGAATTGATTCACTTTCCCTTTGAGTTTGAGCTCATGCGGGACCGGCGAGAAAATGAACTGAGCAAGATCTGCGACCGAAAGCGCCTGCAGTGTGCTCCCGCTGATCAGAATCTCTGTGAATAACTCTTTGTTGCTGGACTCAATCCGCGCACTGGTATTTACCGTATCACCAATTGCGGTGTAATCCAATCGCCCGGGACTGCCGACGGTACCGATGACCACCGGGCCAGTATGGATACCAACTCCCATGCGGAACTCGGTCGCCCCCAGCGCACGCCAGTGGTGTTTTAGACTGCGAACCTTCTGCAACATCTTGACAGCGGCGCGTACCGCCTGCAGAGCGTGCTGGTGCTGGCGGTTGGGAGCACCAAAGATGATCATCAAGCCGTCGCCGATATATTGATTAACGATGCCACCGTGCGCCTCAATGATGGGGACAATGACCGTAAAGTATTCGTTCAGCAACCGCACCACCGCTTGGGGCGTACCGCGTTCGGCGAACGCTGTAAAATTGCGAATGTCTGTAAACATCACGGTGACCTGGCGCTCTTCGCTCATATTTTCGATTCGGCCTGGATGCGATTCCAGAGCCCGAGCGACGGCCTCGGATTTGACCATCCCCATCATCCGACGGATCAGCCGCCAGCGAAGTCCGAAGATCGCCGAATAGACCAGGACTCCCAGGAACAACACGGCGACCATTTCGACGCGCCAATGGCCATAAGAAAAGGCCAGCATACAGAACAGTTTCCACAACCAATGGTGGACGAACGCCAGGAGCAAGCCCCACTCCAGGCTCATCCGCGACAAGGCGGCCCCCATAGCCGCGCCTGTCAGAATCAGGAGCAAAGGCGTCGACAGCCACCAGGGCGTCAAGATGAATGCGCGGTCGACCAAAGTCGCAATCAGGTTCGCGTGAATCTCGACACCGGCCATGCGTTCCGCTTTGCGTGTCTGCCCGAAAGCGTGCAGCATGCGCACGACGGATTGGTTGGCGTAGGAGGTCGCGTGCCAGTCGGGTTGTGAGCCGGCTGTCACTCCGATCAGGACCGTCGTATTTTTCCAGTCACGGGTCGGGGTCTTCCGTCCCTCGGCAGCATCCAGGACTTCGTGGAAGGGAACTTGCGGAAACGTTCCCGGCGGACCGACAAAGTTAATCAGCAGCCGGTCCTCAGCGTCCAGGGGAATGGCCTGGCCATCGAGACGCAGCGGGGTCTCTGTAAACCAGGACTCCGGCAGTTGGTGCATCAAACCAAACACCGCTAACCCGAATTGCGGTTGGGCCCGATCGCCATCGCCCTGGACTCGCAATTGTTGACGTCGGAGATAAGTATCTTCATCGATGGTGAGATTTGAAAAACCCAGATCTGTCCACGCCGGTTCCAGATCGTGCTTGGTCAGCCATTGATAGATCGGACGCAGCCATTTTCCGTTGACGCGCCATTCCGAGAGGACGACCCGCTTCGCGTCCATCACTGCCGTTCCCATGACGTCAGCGTCACCTGGCCCACCCGGTCGGTAATACTCCGAGCCCTCAACCCATTCGGGAACGATCATGTCGACGCCGACGGCCGCCGCTTGTTGGGCCTTCAAATAAGATACAGCTTTACCGAGTTGCGGACTGATGAAGGCCAGGGGCTTGCCCAGCCGGTCGAGTGACACATCATCGATGGCAAGGATCACGATTTTGGCGTTTGTGGGACGTTTCTCACGAAACACGAAGCAGTTGTCGAGTGCCCAGTTCTCCATGGAACGGACGATGACGGACTGATTCATCCACCAGCAAATCAGCGCACAGACAATTCCTACAAATGCCCCGCGACAGGCAGGCTTACGCCAAAAGGTCCGGCCCCACATCAATTGCTGCCCCACGATTTTTCGGAATCTGCGACAATCATTGTTCTACTGACCGGCGACTCCGCGTCGCTCGAATTCTGCGATGCCGAGTTGAACTTGCTATTGCTGCCCTGATGGAACAAGATTCTTGGTGAGCGTTCCCCAGTCTATCACTGACCATTAGAAGAAACAACATGCGTGCGCAGCTCGACTTGCGACTCGGCGTCATTTGCAGCGCAGTGTTGGTGATCATTTCGATCCTAGTGGCACCGCTGGATCTAGCCGGCCAACAACCTGCCACGAGTGCAGCGACTGGCAGTCAGGATGCCATACTGGAGGAACTGCGCACCATATCGAATCGCATTTCGGAAGCGGAAGTCGCGGGCGACTTTACCAAAGCGCTGGAATCTGCAAAGGCCTTCTCCACTCTATTTGAGAAGTGGGGCAAAGCTAAGCCATGGGAGGTTCAAGATGCTCGCCGCAAAGTGGAATCTCTGTCTCGAATTTCCAAATGGACTGCTGCGCAGAAGTCAGCTTTGCAGGCAATTCGAGGCAAAGAGAGACAGGCCTTTGAACTCAATAGCCAGGGGAAATATGACGCAGCTCAGCCACTATTCACGGAGGTCGTGGACTACTTCGAAGACCTGAATGAGGATCCTCAAACGCAGGATCCGGCGAGTCTAGCCCAGAGCTTCAGCAATTCGGGGTTGAATCTCTACCTGCAGGCTCAATTCGCGAACGCTGAACAATTCTTCGACGTGGCGCTGGCTTTGCGGCGTCGAGTGTTGGGCGAGGACCATCCTGAGACGGCAGCCAGTTTCCAGAACTGCGGAGAGAATCTGCGAGCTCAGGGGCAATATCAACGGGCGCAAGAGCTGTTCGAGAAGGCCGTGCTCATTCAAGAAAAAGCGCGCGGTGCAGCAGCTCCGGAGACCGCTACGGCGACGAACAGTTTAGCATTGTGCCTGGCCGGGCAAGGCCGGTTTGCCGCCGCACGACCGCTGTATGAGAATGCCCTGGTCGTTTTACGCCAGGCTCGTGGAGTCAATCATCGTGACACGGCCACAGCCTATAGTAACCTGGCTGCGAATTTAAGTGCCCAGGGACGCTACGCCGATGCGCTGCCCCTGTTTGAAAAGGCGCTGGCCATCTTCCTGCTGCAGAAGAATCCCGAGAATCGAGATACGGCGACCTCCTGCAATAACCTGGGCACCATTCTCCGCGTTCAAGGCCGACACTTAGAAGCTCAACCCCACTTCGAAAAGGCCCTGGCACTGCGGAGCAAGATCTTAGGTCCCAAGCATGCTGACACCGGCCAAAGCCACTACAACTTCGCGGTCAACTTGAGTGATCAGGAACGATTCGACGAAGCGCAGCCCCATTTCGAACAGGCTCTCGCGATCTTCCGCGAGCAGTTGACCGACGAGCATGCCGATACCGCAATTGGCTTCTTAAAACTCGCCGGAAATCTCGAACATCGAGGACAGTTTCTCGAGGCCCAGAAATACCTGGAACAATCGCTCGGAGTTCGGCGGAAAGTCTTCGGTGAATTCCACCCCGATACGGCTCAGGCTTATCATGAACTGGCGCTGAGCCTGAATTATCAGGGGAACGTTAAGGCGGCGACCGAATTGTGGACCAAAGCCGCCGATAGCTTTGAGCGGGTCCGGTTGCTCATTGCACTCTCGGGATTGGATCGCGCCGTCAAAACGGGCGAGCAATCACCGCTGTTGTTCCTGGCGGCGATCAATGCCCGGCAAGGTGCGTTTCAGCCAGCCTGGGAGCGCTGGGAGAGCAGCCTGGCGCGCGGCTTGCTCGACGATCTGGCCGCTCGCCCCGCTGGCAAATTGTCGCCGGCAGACCGGGAGCGAGAACAGGATATTCGCGCCGAACTTCGCAGGCTGGAAGTGGTCCGAGCGGTGCTCAATCTGCAATCGCGAGACACCACCAGGGACCGCCAACAGCAGTTGGAGATTCTGCATACCGAACAATTAGCGCTGCAGGCCAAGTTGAGTGATTTTGAGCAGGATCTGGTGAATACCTATGGAGTGGCTCAAGGTCAAAATTATGACTTGGCGCGGATCCAGGAATCCCTGAGTCCGGACACGGCTCTGATTTCTTGGCTGGATATCGCAGGCAACCCGCGTGCTGCTGATCCCCAGGGTGAGCATTGGGGTATCCTCATCCGAAAGAAGGGTCTCCCCGTGTGGGTCAAGCTTCCCGGGACAGGGGATGAAGCGGCATGGACTCCCGACGATGACCAGTTGGGTCAACAATTGGCGGGGGTCCTTGCCAATCCCGCGAATCGACCATTAAGACACACGGCAGGGCAGATTCGCCAACTGATCGCGGAACTGAAAGCTCAACGGATTACGCCACTCCAGCCGTACTTCGCGGCCGGCGGCGATCTACCGCCAATCACTCGGCTGGTCATTCTTCCTGCTCCAGCTATGCGCGCCGTGCCTGTTGAGTTACTCGTCGCGAATCAATTCACAGTGAGTTACGCTCCCTCCGCGACTTTGCTCGCTTGGTTGACCGAGCAACAACGAGCTGGCGGAGCCAATGCGAAGTCGCGTCCAGCGGGGCTGCTGGCGGTGGGCGATCCAATCTTCGAACAGCACCCCATCCCGGAAAGCGGAGTCTTTCTGAATACCGTGAACGACGGAGGACTCGCCAAACAGGCTGGATTGAGGAGTGGCGATGTCCTGCTCTCCTATGCAGAGAAGCGATTAAACACATCCGAAGATTTACGCAGCGCTCTGGCGGCTGTTGTTGATCGCAACAAGCCGGTTCCAGTCGTCTTCTGGCGCCAGGGTGAAACGATGCAGATGGAGATGCCGGCAGGTAAGTTGGGAGTGGGATTTCTGGCGGAGTCGGCACCCGAAATTTTGCGCGGCCGCCGTAGCAGCGAACAGTCCACTCGGGCCACTCGAGAATCGTTCCAGCAGTTGCCGGGCACCCGACTCGAAGTGCAGGCGATCTCCAAGACATTTTCGGCCGCGAAATTGACCACGCAGGTCTTGCTGGGGACCAATGCAAGCGAAGAACGTCTGACCGAATTGGCTGCGACAGACCAGTTGCGAACGTATCGATTTCTCCACTTTGCAACGCATGGTGTTCCGGACTCCGAGCGGCCGATGCGATCGCGGATCATCTTGTCGCGCAACAACCTTCCCGATCCACGACAGCAATTGCTGTCCGGCAAGCCCGTGTTTCGCGGAGAATTGACCGCAGAACAAGTGCTGAATGAATGGAAGTTGAACGCCGATCTCGTCAGCCTTTCCGCGTGTCAATCGGGTCTCGGGCAATACGCTTCAGGCGAGGGGTATTTAGGTTTCGCTCAAGCCCTGCTGCTCTCCGGAGCACGGAGTTTGTTGCTTTCACTCTGGAAAGTGGACGATACTGCGACGTCGCTGCTCATGGCTCGTTTCTATGAGAATATCCTGGGAACGCGCCCCGGTATGACGGGGCCGCTCTCCAAGGCGGCGGCGTTGCACGAAGCCAAACTCTGGCTGCAAAAGCTGACGCCAGACCAGGTTGCCAGATTGGTGACGGCGCAGAACTCGAATACGCAGATTCCCACCTCTACTCAAGAAGACGTCGCCACCGGACATCATGTCGATCATCCGTTTGAGCACCCTTCCTACTGGGCCGCATTCATCTTGATCGGGGTACCGGATTAAGCAGATTGCAACTTCGATAGGAACTTAGAACAAACTAAGCGGCGTGTCCGTAGGATGGGCACTCTTGCCCGTCTCCGAGTTTAAAGTACCAATGCAGACGGGCAGGAGTGCTCATCTTACGGCAGCACATTTTTTGCGCACCTACTTAGAGATCCCAAACTAGCAGAATTCGCCGGGATTAGTTTCGCCTGCGTCGTCCCACACTGAGTATGAGATTCTTGGTGACGGGTCCCGCCGATATCCCTGCACCATCTGTCAGCACAAATCCCACTGCACGGGTGCCCGCTGTGCGCGATCGAGAACTAAACTGGATCTGACGGATGGCACTTCGGACCGATGCCAGGCTGGCATTCTGATTAAAGGTCAATACCAGCGGATCGCCATTGCGGCCGCCTTCAAATTTACCGATGACCGTACTGCCGATTCGTAACTGGTCTTGCCTGACGTTCATTTGACCGGTTCGATTCCCTTGTTTGCGAATCGCCAAGACATCTTGCGGATCCGCTCCGTCCAGTAACGTTACTACTAATGTCGCACCATTCAGCACGGCGCGGTCAGGATCAGTTACAGTGGCCGAAGGACTGACCAGGACAGCTCCACCCTGCACGCTGACCACCGTGTCCCCCGGCAGTGTCAGCACGGTCGGCAGGTTGATCAATTTGATCTGAACCGTCGTCGTGACCGGCATACTGCGCCCGCCGTCCCCGTCAGTGATGACAAATTCAACAGTTCGTGGTGCAGGATCAGGGCGTGGTGCCGGGGACTGGAAAGTAATATTCCTGAGCAGCGCCTGCACGGCTTCGAGCGTGGCATTCTCGGTCAACGTAATTGTCAATGGATCGAGACCAGCGCCACCACTGAATGTACCGATTACTCGGAGTCCACCAGTTCCGCCACCCGTACCATTACCAGTCCCTCCACCGCCGCCAGCCCTCCGATAGGTTATCGTGTCGCCGTTCACTCCGATTTGACCGGCCGTTGTTCCCTGATTGCGAACTTGCAGTAGATCCGCTATCGATCCGTGCGTGACGAGTCGCACCGTCAGGACTCCACCCGCAAAATTCGCAGAGTCCGCATCGGTCAGTGTTGCCGCAGTCGCCACCACCACCGGGGGGGATTGTTCAAGGTAAGTGGCCGTCGGCGCACCCAGATCGATTTGCGGATCGGCGGTGAACGAAGAGAGTTCGGTCACCCGATTTCCACGAGCAAAATTGACGTTCTGTGTTGTCGGGATGCCGACTCGCTGATCGAGGTAGTACTCGACAATTTCCCCGTCGGCGTTAATCTGCATCACACAACGATCGCCATTGGGAAGGGAGTATCCGCCGGGAGCACCGAACACGAAATTCGCGGGTGTCCGATCACTTCTTCCCGAAGTAATATCTTGGGTCAGATTGGCGGCCAGCCAATTGTGTCCGGTCGTTTGAGAAAACATGACCAAGTCACCGGAATTCGTGCCATAAACGTAGATCTTGCCGTCGCGAGGATCTTTCAGCACTAATAATTCTGAGAGCACTCGGGCTACATAGGGCTGCTGAAACGGGAAATAGCCAGTCGCCAGATCGTTGCCGAGCACGTCCACTCCATCCACGTTGTCCGAAAACGTGTCGGCAATCGATTGTGAAATGTTCTGCGCAAAGCCACTGTCCGGACCGCTGACAATCAGCTGCACCAGGCGACTGTTGCCGTCCACTCCAAACACCTGTCGGACGCCGTTCGTAACGACGGCCTCGACGTTCTGAAAGATCCAGGTATCGCGCGGTACTTGTCCCGAGGGCCGGCTGCTGACGGTGACGAGACGCGTGGTCAAGCTGGAAGAAATGGATGCCAGTGGAGCATAACTGTATTCCACGACCGTACCCGTCTGATTTCCTCCATAGATATAGATGCGACCGGCATCTTCGACAACGCCGACCGATGCATACACCCGGGCGGTGTCGGGGTCATTACTGAGCGAGGTGATGTCGGTCGGCGATACGGCTCCCGGGCGATACAGGAGCAGGTGCCCGGCAGAGGTTGTGATAAAGATGTCGACAGCGCCCGAGGATTCCACGAACGTTCGGGGCTCACCAGCGAAGACAATGCCGTTGGGCTGGGCATACGTGTGGATTGACCAGGTCTGCAGGGTGATATCATACCGGTACTCAATCAGCCCTCCGGATTGGCACTTACCGAAGGCATGTACTGACCCGTCCGGACCCAGGATCGCCGAAACGTCACCGTCGACGCCCAGTGAAAGTGGATCAACACCCATGACGCCAGCCAGCTGTGCGGTCAAATTCACCTGTTGATCAACCAGGGAACCAGGCTCGCGCTGGGTCAGAATGACACTGCCGTTACGATAGACCTGAAAGGCCATTCGAGCCCCGTCCCCCAGGGACAAGGCCGCGACTTGTCGACGGGCAGTCTCGGCGAACACGGTCGTCGTCAGGGTATCGCTTTGCGCCCCGGATCCATACAAGACGCCACCCGCATTCAAGGCACCGCGAAACGCGGACTGATCTTCCGGCCGCCGAAATCCCGGGGTCGCGACCTCATACTGATCCAGACCGGTGATGGGCGATTGATCCAGCGTGTTGTCCGCGACATGTTGCGCGATAACAGGCTCCGGTGTCAGCACATAGTCGGTGCGAATGTCGGCTGAATTCCGAACTGCGGGCTGTGCCAGCGGAATCGCAGCGCTCGGCAGAGACGAGTATTGATTGATGGCGACTGTGCGTTCCGTAACGATCGCTGAATCTTCCGCAGGATCAAACCGACCGACACCACTCGTACGGTCAATGAAAAACAGAGTCCCTTCGCGGTCCAGAAAGGACTGATTCGTGCCGGCAAAATTCTCCGTGGCGGACTCGCCGGGGATCCCTGGAACGGACCAGCTGCGAATCGTTGCCGTGGTCACGGTGTCGGGGCTCGACAGAAATCTGCTGGGATCCAATACGCGAATCACGCCGCGCAAACCGTTGGCCTGCGAAAGTGCATTCCGCCGGTCTCCGGGATCTGACACGATGATCTTGTCATCTTCTGGAGTGCCGGGAGTTTCATTGTTATCGATGGCCACGAACAGCGCATGTCCGGAGCGCAAGACTCCGTCCAGGACCGCCGGATCGCCGACCTCCGCATCAAGAAAGTCGTCCACATCAAACTCGGCCCATTGGTCCTCGCCAGCCGGGCCGGATCCCGGTCGCAGCAGCACAACCCGGCCGGTCATGAGTTCGGTGATCCAGACGAATGCCTCACCCGTCACTTCGCTCACCGAAACAGTCAAGCCATGCGGATGCGTGAGTCCGTCGTCATCATCATGAGCTGCCGTCGTACCGCCACCGCCACCGCCGCTCCCATCGCCGGCGCCACTTCCGTCACCGCCACCAGAGTCATGATCGTCGGTTTCTTCCGAGGTCGTCGAGGCCAGTTTACGATGCACGATCACCCGGCCCATCTCGGAACTGGGATCAACGTTGCCAAAGACGTCCGGCGCGGAAAACGTCAACTCCAGTATCACATTGGCATCTTCACCGCTGACCCAAACGTGTCCGCGGCTATCGACTTCCACAGCATGCAGGCCGATCTCGTCGCTCTGTCCGATGACGCTCCCCAGGAGGTCCTCGAAGTTGTAGGTGACCAGGACGTTGCGCTCGAGGTCCAGATACGACAACTCTGGAATCGCGCCATGTTCCTCATTGCGATGGGTGAACCAGACTCGCGGCGTAATATGCGTGTTAAAATCGAAAAATGTTCCATGCGGGTCGGTTGTCAGAGTCTTCCCCAGGGAGACGTCGTATAACTCCAGCGATCCCGTCGCGGGATCAAAATGCCCCAGGTAAGATCCCTGCTCGACCGTGAACCATGTGGTCTGAGTCGAGCGATCAAAAGTCGTCGTCCAGGGCTGCAGCGCAAGCATCCCCGGTTTCAAGTGGCTGTCATCGATATTCGCCGGAGTCAACACGTACTGAGTTGAGAAAATGGGCGTGCCAGGAGCGCCTGGGGTGGGATCGCCGACAGAGGTATCAATGGTGACCGACGTGCCTGGACTCGTGGCCGAGTTGCCTGCCGCATCCGTCAACCGTATCGCATACACAAACGTGCCATTCGGGGCGTGCCGATCGGTGACTTCAATACGGTCGTCAAACGTGACCGCATTAGAGGGAACAACGACGCCGTTCCGCAACAATTCCACGGTGTCACCCGTTTCGGCCCCGCGTGCGATCAGTGTCGGACTGGAATCGTAGGTGACTCGATCGGAACGATTCAGTCCGGTGTCGCTTTCGATCGTCAATTCCGGGGCGACAGGTACGTTGATCTGTGTGTCAAACGTCACCTCGACTGGCAGGCTATCTGGCCCCGTGTTCCCGGCAGCATCGGAGAGACGCACGGTGTAAAGATAAAAGCCATCACCGGGAAACGCCGAGGTATCCGTGAGTAAGGCCGACCCTGCATCAGGCGATTCGTTAACCACTGGCAGTCCGACAGGCACCCCGTTCCGGTAGAGTTGTGCGCTCGCCCCCGACTCAACATCTGTGACCTCGAACGTGGGGGTCATATCTTTGATGATATGATCGTCATTGGGGTCAGTGGCCGGTGTCAGAACAGGCGCTGCAGGTGCAGTGGGTGGCTCTGTGTCGACAAAAAATCGCCCCAGCAAGGCCGCATTCGGATTGTCTCGCTGTAAGACCAGCAAAGATCCGCTCATTCCTGGAGTGGTCCTGATGACCGTAAAGCCGATTTCATGAGGACCATCAGCGCCGCGCAACTGCACGGCGACGGGAAAGACCGATGTCGTCCCGTTGATAAATCCCGCATTGATGGTGTCGCTGTCGACAATGGCCAGCAGTTGGCCGTTATCGCTGAGCTCAATGAAACTATCCTGGTGGAAAGGACCAGGCGGACCAGTCAGGCTAATGACCAGGGTCAGGTTTGGATCATTGACGATTCCATTGTTATCGCTGTCACCGATGACGTCTGTCACCGTAAACAGGTGCCCGGTCTGGGGAGTGGGTGCGAAGGCCCCTGCGACTGGCACTCCATTTTCAATGAAACCATTTCCTGACAGCAACAGCCGGTCTTCCAGCTTTTCGAATCCTAACTGAGAGCAGGGTCTTATCGTTGCACGTGGCTGGCGCGCGATACCGTTCGTTTTCGGCCGCCACTTGTGCAACATATTTCAATTCCTGGTGAATCTAAAGCTTCGCTTGTGAAGCACAGCACTTCACGGCTGAAGCAACCGTGCGGCAAATTACGTCATGAGCTGGAACAACTGTTGTTCCGTATCGACATGACGACGCGGCCTGCTGAACAAGGATAATTACGACAGTGTGTCAGCAGCAACCTGCATTGCCTATTTCCTCTAAGCGGAAGCACCGCAGCGTCAAATCAGTTGGGCCACTTGACATCAGTCGAATGCCAGACAGAGCCTGTTGATGTCTGCCGAAAATAGGGGTGATACCAAGGAATCCACCTAGTATCCCATCAATCGTCGATTGACGGGATTGAATGAATGTGAGAATTTCCCTTTCCACTGGATCGCGGAGGTCGATCCGATAGCTTGGAAAGGGATATCCATGATACTTAAGTATAAGGTCACG
>JAKFVC010000218.1 GCA_021732415.1 Planctomycetaceae bacterium | reverse complement strand
CCCTCACCCCCGACCCCTCTCCCCGGGGTACCGAGGCGAGGGGAGCGATTGTCGCTGCGCTCCGTTATTGCGAACGCACTCCAAAGTATGTTCTAGAACAACTTCGCTGCACGCATCTTGCTGGCATTGCCAGCCTGGCCAAACGACACCATGCGAGCAATACAAATCTTCTTCATGGCTTCGCGAGCCGGTTTCATGTAGTCGCGCGGATCAAACTTCTCCGGAGACTTCATAAACACTTCGCGAATCGCGGCCGTCATCGCCAGACGATTGTCGGTATCAACGTTAATCTTACGCACGCCGTGCTTGATCCCGCGCTGAATCTCTTCAACCGGCACGCCCCACGTCTGATTAATCTTGCCGCCGTTCTTGTTGATGATGTCCTGCAATTCTTGCGGAACCGACGAGCTACCGTGCATGACGAGGTGCGTGTTCGGCAGGCGACGGTGAATTTCTTCGATCAACGACATCTTCAAAACTTCACCGGTCGGCTGAGCGGTAAACTTATAGGCACCGTGGCTGGTCCCGATCGCGACGGCCAGAGCATCGACCTTGGTCTCGGCGACGAAGCGTTCGGCTTCGTCCGGATCGGTCAGGTGAGCCATTTCCGGCTCGGGTTCTTGCTCGAGGTCGGCGTCGTGCGGTTCGGTGCTCACAGCCTTCGGGGCGTCGGACTTGGCCTGACCAACGGTCCCCAGGCAACCGACTTCGCCTTCGACCGACACATTCAGGGCATGCGCGACCTGCACGACTTCACGCGACACCTTGACGTTATATTCGTAAGGGGCGGGAGACTTCGCATCTTCCAGCAATGATCCGTCCATCATGACCGATGTGAACCCATTGCGAATGGCGCTAAAGCAAGTCGCCGGTGAGTTGCCGTGATCCTGGTGCATCACGACTGGCAGTTCGGGGTAGAGTTCCGCGGCGGCCAGCATCAGATGCCGCAGGTAGTTTTCCTGAGCGTAACTCCGAGCTCCGCGTGAGGCTTGAATGATGACGGGCGAATCGGTCTCCCGGGCCGCTTCCATGATGGCCTGGATCTGTTCCATGTTGTTGACATTCAACGCGGCCACACCATAGTTGTTGGCAGCAGCGTGATCCAGAACCAGTCGCATCGGAACCAAAGGCATTGTCGAACTCCAACAAATCGTGCATAGGCCTCGGAATGGTCTGACACGAAAGGAGTGCGAGCACACTCACCACCGTTGCCAAAGTCACCCACTGGCAGAAAAAGATTGGCGGCCCAACGCCATGAACACACTGTTCAAAGCCCTGCCGCTCGGTAATTGGACTTTCGATGAAGTCCCTAAACTGCGATTCTATCCGAATTCGCGTCACGAAAGAAATCCACCGCAGCTGCAAATCCCATAAGTCATACGTCCTATGTGTCCCATCAAAATCAATGGGACTTATGGGACGGATAAATCCAATGGGACTTCTGGAAAGCATTGCGGCCATCTTGCGTGACTTTTCCGCTATCCCATAAACAGACGTCGAAATCAGCCCACGGATTTGCTATTATCGAGTTCAACGCCGGAGTTTGACCCGCCGCGAATCAGGAAATCCTGACCTACCGAAGACTTTCCGCTCAAGGAAATCCGCATGTCCGCAGATCCACAAAAGTTGAAGCTGGTGAAGGAATTAGGACGGCCCGAGATCTGTTTCTCGCTGGCTCGCGTACCGCAAACCAGCCGCGTGTTCTACGGAGCGTCAGACGGCAAGGTCTACCACGTCGATTTCGCCGAGGAAAAGCCTCAATCGCAAGCGATGGATGGGCACACGAGTTATGTGTCCGGCGTCGCCCTGGCGGGCAAACGGCTGATTTCCGGCGGTTACGACTGCAAGCTGATCTGGTGGGATGCTGAAACCCGGCAGATCGTCAAAACGGTCGAAAACGCCCACTCCAAGTGGATCCGCAACGTCACGGCGACCGCCGACGGCAAGTATGTCATCAGCGTGGCCGATGA
Source organism: Planctomycetaceae bacterium (assembly GCA_021732415.1). Lineage (GTDB taxonomy): Bacteria > Planctomycetota > Planctomycetia > Planctomycetales > Planctomycetaceae > JAKFVC01. The sequence continues at coordinate 10,864 of JAKFVC010000218.1, read as the reverse complement.
CATGCTGGCCAAAGTCTGGAACACAGAAACCGGCGACTTGCTGCACACGCTGAGCGACCATCAACCGCTGACCCCCAACCACTACCCCAGCATGTTGTTCGCCTGCAATACGTCGGCCGACAGCACGCTGCTGGTCACCGGGGACAAGGTCGGGCACGTCGTGATCTGGGAATTGGCGACCGGCAAAAAACTGGGATCGGTTGAAGCTCCTGGTCTCTATACTTGGGATCCCCAACAGCGCCGCCATTCAATCGGCGGGATCCGCAGCGTGGCCTTTTCACCTGACAATAAACTCGTGGCGGCCGGCGGAATCGGCAAGATTGGAAATATCGACCACCTCGACGGCCCCACACGGTTAGAGATCTTCGACTGGCGAGAAAACAAGAAGGTCCACGAAATCCAGGACGACAAGCTGAAGGGGCTGATCGAACGCCTGGCGTTTGATCCCCAGGGGCAGTGGATTCTGGGAGCAGGCGGAGATCACAGCGGCTTCATCAATTTCTATACGCTGGCCGACGGAAAGCTTGTTAAACAGGAAAAATTCTCCACGCACATTCACTCGTTCGTCCTGAACGAGGCTGCCGACACGCTGTATCTGGCGGGCCACGGCAAGCTGGCGACATGGGAATTCAAAGCCGACATGCCCCCGGCCGCAGCCGCACCGGCAGCCTGAGATTCACTCGTAGAAGAATTCGTGAGAATACTTGCGTCCCAGGATCGCGGGAAATTCCGACGAGTTCGGCTACTAATGGACTCGCGAAATTCATGCAAACGGGTAAGCTGGAAGGCGAACTCGACTCGGGCTATCGTCAACTCGTCTTTCTAGCCGATGGTGTTCTCAACGCCATCCCAGACAGTGTGGGTGCGACTCAACTCGTGCCGCTGCTTTCGACTCGTTTTAGAATCAATATCTTATGTCAGCCTCTCCGATCCCGCCCGATTTTGACGCATTGGTTGCTTCGCGTAAGGCGTGGATTGCAGACGTCTTAAAACCGTGGTGTCAGGCAGCACCCCGCACCGCGTTGCGTCTCGCTGAGCTCGAATGGAACGACATCGCCGGCCGAGTCTCCCCCGAAAAGTCGCTCTGGGCCTGGGCCTGGGGACGCTTTCCCGACTTGGTGCATCCCGAACTGAACGGCATCGATGAATCATCAGCCGTAACGGTGACGCTCAAGAACGGCCGCCAAGTCACTGGATTCCCGGATGCTCGGCAAAGCGAACAAGGCCAGTTGGTGATCCTCTGCCGCGACCCTTCGGGAGGCCGCACGACATCAGAAGGACCGTTCCCGATGGAGGACATTTCCGCGATTGTCCGCGTGAAACCGCGTTCATAAGTCCCATCAATTCGAATTGGACTGATGGAACTTCAGCGTTTCGCGATCGGAATTGCGCGCCAGCCGTCGGTGTTTTCAGTGAATTCACGCATCGAAAAACACCAGATCACCAACTTCTTCCCGATCAGCGGATCTTCCCGTCGTCGCCAGTTCAACCGCGCCGCATTGGCCCCCGATCCGCGAACGCCGATCACATCCATCGCAAATCCCAATTGTTCTGCGAGATGATCTGCGAGGCCGCAGCCCTCCGCGTACATTGTAGGATCGTGGAAGACGAGCGTGTGGCTGTCCCCGAGCAGCAAAATCGGGCTGTTGGGGTCGTCCGCAACTGACACGGGCTTCCCATCCACCATCTGAAACACGCGAGTCAAATCCAGCTTCTCGCGCGGGGGATTCTTCTCGTTGAAGAGAGTCGCCAGATCACCGGTGATCTCGACCGACAATGGTTCCGTCTGAAATTTCAGCTTTGGAATGGTGAGGTACCAGTCAGCCTTCTTCACCTTCCCCCCGATGGTCGTGGCAGCCAGACGCACTCCCGCTCCTGACCAATGGGAATCGGTGAGACAAAAGCGTGGCAAATTGTTCACATCCCCTTGGGGCCCACGAAACTCGTCAGTCAAATCGATGACGGTAATGCCCTCATTTCCAAGCAGCTTGTAGAAGTCTGCGTGGGATTGGTCGATTCTGGATTTAGTCCGTCCTGGATCGGGTGTACCGAGTGGCATCGGTGGCAACTTTGGAGCGCACTGTCGGGGATAGACAGCGACCTTTGCGGGCACTGGCACGATCCACAGTTCGATACCCGCTTGTTTGAGCTGCTTATGAAAATCGCGAATGGGCGGCAGCGGATCGGCGAACTTCGGATTGGACGAACGACTCGCGGCAGCGGCTTTGTCGCCCCAGAACGGGCCGCTGAATGCTGATCTCAGTTCGGCGGTAAAGAACAACCAGGGTCGCTTGCTCTCGGGATTCAAGCCTCCCTGGATCACCGGTTGCTGCTTTTCCTCCGCAGCCTTGAGCTTGTCCCACAAAGTTTGTTTAGGGGATTCCAGACTCGGGGTATCTGACATGAGGTCGCTGACGCACAGGAGGAGCATCAAGCACACGGTCCACCCGTGACTGAGTCGTACGAAAGACTTCATTCCCAAACCTGCCTTTCGACGATCAGGACAGCATTCCCACATCCGACCGATTTCGGATCCTCGATCAGGCAAACAGGAACACTCTACCCGGTGGCTGAACACACTGTAGAATCACAGTTGGAGCAAGTCATTTTCAGTCATTCCCCGATGGATCACAAGCCATGTCCGAAACCGAAGATGTTGTGCTGACCGAGGCCGACCTGGCAACGGCTTTGAAATCGTTAACGGGCTGGGAAATCCGCGACGGCTGGCTGCGCCGGACATTTGCCACGCCCGGCTGGACGCATTCGATATTGCTCGTCAACACCATTGCGTTAGTCGCCGAAGCGGGCTGGCATCATCCTGATTTGGTCGTGGGATATGCCCAAGTCACTGTGAAGCTGCAAACGCATAAAGTCCACGGTCTGACCGCGAAAGACATCGAACTGGCCCATCGCATCGAAGAAGTCGTGCTCTGGAAGCCACCCGCCGGACATGCACTGACGGGGTTCCCCAAGAAGTGGATTCAGTAAACTGTAGTATGAAGTTAGCGAAGGATGCGCAGCGACAATCACTCCCCTCGCCCTGGTACTCCGGGGAGAGGGGAGAATTGCAGTCAACATGTTCCCAGTAACCCCAGCCTAGTTGAAAGCCCGCGCTTGACCTCCCCGCCGACCATCACTGCAGAGCCCAAACCGCGAGAGAAAATCCTCTTCGTGACCGGGCGGCTGGCAGAGTTCTCCCTGCGGCGGATCCTGGAATCGCTCAGCGAAAAGGCACATTTCGACTATGAGGTCGAAGTCCTGGGCATCAGCGTGGCGGCCTTGATGCACGCCGACTGGGTGCTGCGAAAACTGCAGGTGCGGCCCGGATTTGATCGAGTCATCCTGCCCGGCTGGTGTCGCGGCGATCTGCAGATCCTACAGGAAAAATACGCCACTCCCGTGCAACTTGGTCCCAAAGACTTACACGATCTCCCCGACCTGTTTGGAAAACGGAAGACGGCTCCTGTGGACTATGGACGCTACGACATCGATATCCTCGCCGAGATCAATCACGCTCCGCGCCTGAGCGATGTGCAGCTCATGTCGCAGGCCGAATCCTATCGTCGGAGCGGTGCCGATCTGATCGACTTGGGCTGTGTTCCCGGTGAATCATGGGCGCGCGCGGGTGAGGTCACTCGTCGTTTGCGGTCTGAAGGTTTTCGAGTCTCGATCGACAGCTTCGAGCAAGCCGAGGTCGAAGCCGCAGTCAACGCGGGGGCCGAGCTTGTGCTGAGTTGCAACAGCACCAATGTGGCATGGGCTCAGCATCTGGGGACGGAGCTGGTCGTCATCCCCGACGATCCGCACGACCTGTCAACGTTACGCGAGACCGTGACCAACCTGCAGTCCGCCGGGTGTCGCTTCCGCCTCGACCCGGTGCTCGAACCCATCGGTTTTGGATTCGCCGAGTCCCTCGGCCGCTACCTCACGATCCGCCGCGAGTACCCCGACATCCCGATGATGATGGGTGTCGGCAATCTGACAGAGCTCAGTGAATCCGATTCCACCGGCATCAACTTGCTGCTCGCCGGCTTCTGCCAGGAACAACAGATCGGCAGCATTCTCACGACAGAAGTCATCAACTGGTGTCGTTCTGCCGTGAAGGAATTCGATCTCGCCCGCAAGCTGGTCCGCCACAGCGTCGAGCATCATGTCCTGCCGAAACACGTCGACTCCAGCCTGGTGATGCTGCGTGATGTCCGGCTGAGCGACATGGGCCCCGAGGCACTCGCCGATCTGGCAGCCCACATCAAGGACTCCAACTTCCGCATCTTTGTCGAGCGGGGCGAACTCCACATCCTGAACCGCGACGGCTACTGGCACGGCACCGACCCGTTTGAGATCTTCGATCAGTTACCGACCGAACTGGATGCTTCGCACGCCTTCTACCTGGGATACGAAATGGCCAAAGCGGTCACGGCCCTGACGGTCGGTAAGCAATATCGCCAGGACGAAGCCCTCAATTGGGGATTTCTCACCGTGCCGGAACGCAGCGCTCACGAGCGACGGAAATCGGCCGATTGATCGATGCATTGACGTGGGACGGGTCTCTGACCCGTCTGAGCCCGTAACATTCGACTGGCAAAAGACGCCAGCCCTCGCGAGCTTCGCGCAGCGCACAGCCCCATTCTTTAGCGAGGTCCGCACGCTTCAATACGGCTTCTTATCTCACAAAACCCAGGATTCCGGGTGCCACTGGCTGTGCCAGTGCTTTGTCGGATCGGGGATCGATAGACTACGAGCACTGGCACAGACAGTGGCACCCGATTTTTGCCTTATTGAAGCGTGTGGACCTCGCTAAAGAATGGGGGCTGTGCGCTGCGCGAAGTTCGCGAGGGCTTAAACCTTTGCAAAGTCGATTGTTACAGGCTCAGACGGGTCGGAGACCCATCCCACGGACTTCGTCAGTCTCAAGATTTCCCTCCTGCCAGCGAATGACGATGTGAAGTCCGCTCCGGCGATGTAAACTGGATTGTCTAGCGAACAGGCAACTTGCGCGGGATTACGACTGGTGGTAACACGTGACTGACACCGAACTCTTTCAAGAACACACAATGCTGCTGGTCGATCCGCCACAAGGTGGATTGCAGGCGGATTCCGCACCGCATGCCCTGGACGAACTTCTCGGCAAGCCACTGGACGTGTACGACATCCGCACGTTTCTCGGCCGCGGAGCGATGGGCCGGGTTTACCTCGCTCAACATCGAGATCTGCATCGCCCGGTCGCGTTGAAGATCCTAGCTCCCCAAGTCGCGCTGGAAAACAGCGACTACGTTCTGAGATTCCAGAACGAAGGTCGCGCGGCAGCCTCATTGGTCCATCCCCATATTGTCACCGTACACGCGATCGGCGAAGCAAACGGTTATCACTTCCTCGAAATGGAGTTTCTGCCCGGTCAATCGCTGCACAACCTGATTCGAGCCGAAAAGCGACTGGAGCCGATTCGCGCCACTCGAATCGGCTATCAAATCTCTGAAGGGTTGTCGCTGGCTCATGCCAACGGCATGATTCATCAAGACTTGAAGCCCGATAACATTCTGATGTCACATCAGGGGTTTCCCAAGCTGGCGGACTTCGGACTGGCCAAACGTCTGGCAGGACTGCAGGGTGCTCCCGCAGGCTTAATGGGCACGCCCCATTTCATGGCTCCCGAGTTATTCCGTGGCGAAGCCGCCGGGCCAGCCAGCGACGTCTATGCTCTCGGTGTGACTTACTTCCTGATGCTCACCGGAATGTATCCCTTCCACGGCAAGACGCTCAATTCGCTGATGAACTCCGTACTGCACGATCCCATCCCGAATCTGCGGAAATTGCAGCCCGAGATCCCGCTGGAAATGGCCGAATGCGTCAACATGCTGATGGCCTATTCCCCCGACCAACGTCCGCAGAACGGAGTTGCCGCCGCTCAGTTATTGAGCGCGATTCTCGGCGAGTTGCAAGATGTCGACTGGTTATTGCGTGAGGCCTTTGGCAAGGATCCCCGGGTGAGCTGGGAATCCGAAAACGGCTGCTATCGAGTCCGCCTGAAGTTCGCGGACGGCCGCCATCAAACGGTGTTCGTCGAACCGAGCAAACACAGCACGGCCGAGCGTTTGCTGTTGATCTACAGCATCTGCTGCCCGAGTGACCCCGCCTACTATGAATTTGCGTTGCGATTGAATTCCGAGATCGCCCACGGCGGCTTGGCGATTCGCAACGTGGAAGGTCGCGACCATTTCGTGATGCTGGATTCCTATCCCCGCAGCACGGTGGATGTCGAAGAGATCCGGCGCAGTGTCCATGAAATGGCAACACGCAGTGATGCCGTAGAAAAGATGCTGACCGGGCGCGATCTGCATTAGCGTCGCCCGACTCTCTGAGTCGGGAATATTGGAACGCTGCAGACACCCGACTCAGAGAGTCGGGCGATGGCTACCGCGGAGCTGGAATCGCCTGCAGGATCCGCCTGATGATCCCCTGGGCTCGCACACGCTGGCCTTCCCGCACCAGGCCTTTACAGATCACGCGGTGCGCCAGTACGGGAACCGACAGTCGCTTGATGTCGTCCGGAATCACATAGTTCCGACCTTCCACCAATGCCAATCCCTGGACGGCCCGGTAAAAGGTCAGGGCCCCGCGAGTACTGACTCCGAGTTCCAACTCCTCGTTCTTGCGAGTCGCCGTCACGATATCCAGCAGATATTCGTTCAAGGAATCATCGACTCGCACCTGCCGCGCCGACGCCTGCAACTCACGCACTTGCTCCACAGACAGCACTGTTTGCAGATTATCTACCGGCTCGCCTTCGCGATGGCTCACCAGGACTTGCTTCTCGACTGACCGTTCCGGATAGCCGATCTCAATGCACAGCATGAAACGATCGAGCTGATTCTCAGGCAGGGGATAGGTCCCCTCGTATTCGAACGGATTCTGCGTCGCCAGCACGAAGAAGGGGGCATCCAGTTTATGGGTCCGGCCTTCAATCGAGACCTGGCCTTCACTCATGGCTTCCAGCAGAGCACTCTGCGTCCGCGGCGTCGTCCGGTTGATTTCGTCAGCCAGCAGTACATTCGTGAAGATGGGGCCCGGCCGGAATTCAAACTCACCCCGATTCGGCAGATAGACGCTCGACCCGAGGATATCGCTAGGCAATAGATCAGGTGTGAACTGAAGCCGTTGGAAACCGCAATTAAGACATTTAGAGAGGGCCTTCGCCAGCACAGTTTTACCGACCCCAGGGGCATCTTCAATCAGCAAATGTCCCTGCGCCAGAAGTGCGACCAACGCCAAGCGAATCGGATCCGATTTTCCGAGCAGGACGCGGCCAATATTGGCTTCCAGCGCCGCGATCATCTGGTGCGTGTCTGACACGTGCGACTCTCTCTATCTCAGCGACGGGCTCTGCAAATGGCAGCACTCGTCGTGCGACTTCATTGGGGGACAGTGGAACCGACCACACCGGTTTCCGGACTGGACGCCGTGGCATATAACTTACGGGGAATTCGTCCAGCGCGAAAGGCTGAGCGACCCGCACGAACGCCATCTCGCATCGCCTGAGCCATCAACAGGGGGTCTCGAGCACCCGCGATCCCCGTGTTCAACAGCACTCCGTCACAGCCCAGTTCCATCGCGACGGCCACATCGCTGGCTGTCCCGACACCCGCATCCACAATCACCGGGTAAGTCGGATCGTCTTCCTTCAAATACTCCAGACAAATGCGAATATTGTTCGGATTGAGAATCCCCTGTCCGCTGCCAATCGGGCTGCCAGCTGGCATGACGGAGGTCGCCCCCGCCTGCTTCAACCGTCGAGCGGTCATCGGATCGTCGGTCGTGTAACACAAGACTTGGAAGCCGTCCGCCACCAACTTCTCAGTCGCCTGCAATGTGGCGATCGGATCGGGCAGCAAGGTCCGCGTATCTCCCAGGACTTCCAGCTTCACCCAGTTCGCCCCGGGATTCTCCAGCCCTTCCAGGATTTCGCGCCCCAGGCGAGCGACACGGACCGCTTCGTCCGCGGTAAAGCAGCCGGCGGTATTCGGCAGGATCGTAAATCGCGATAAGTCGATAAAATCCAGGATATTACGGCCGTTTCTATCGAGCAGCCGTTCGCGGCGAATGGCCACGGTAATCACTTCGGCTTCACTGACGGCCAGGCATTGCTGCATCAGTTCGTACGTCGCGTACTTGCCGGTGCCGACAATCAGCCGCGAAGTCAAAGTATGCGAGCCGAGCTGCAAGGGAATATCGGAGGAGTGGGTTGTCGCCATCGAGATTTATCCTCCCCCGACAAGTGTCACGATTTCGATTTCGTCTTGCGACAAAAGGACACACTCCGCATGGCGTGAACGAGGAATCAGTTCCAGATTCCGCTCAACCGCCAGATACCGAGGTTCCTTGCCCAAGGCGCGCAATAACTCCGCGACAGTTGTTCCCTGAGGAACAGACCGCTGTTCGCCATTGATCGTGACTTGAATATCCAACGTCTGGGCATCCTCAAACAGATTCGGAACAACCCAGTTTAGGCCCCTGACTCTACAGAGTCAAGCAGCCCGATTTTTCGTTTAAGATTCATACTCGATTCGAGTTACGCTGATCTGTCGTCGGCTCAGCACATGGCTTCGAGATGCCACGATCCGAGTGACTGGAAACCTCATCGCGACCTGTTATCATGTTGACAACACTCGCGAGTGACTCGCTGATGAGGATGATTTTGCGATGAACCAAACGACTTGGATGAAATGGGAACAAGTTCCCTGGTTGTCACGCTCAGAACTGAGCAGCTCGCTGCTGCGACTGTGCGACCGACTGCTGGAACTGGCGCTCACCGCCGAGAATTCCGCCCTCTTTCTACGTGACGAACTCCCCGACATTGCCAACGAATTTTCGGTGCAGTGGGCGGGCATCATGAAGCGCACGCCGGAATGGAAAGTGGTCGCAGAATTCGGCCGGCGGTCGATTCCGGAACTTCCCTATCAATTTCTGTCTGAATCGCTGGACCGCGACGCGACGGGTCTGCAGGTGATCGAATCGGTCGGCAATACATTGATGGCGATTCCGCTGCCCAAATCGGGCACTCCGGGACAGGCCCTCGTCCTGGTCGGAAAGTCGTTGCACGCGGAGTTGCTGCCGCACGCGGTCGTCGTCGGACGTGTCCTCTCCACCGGATTGCGTGCCACTCAAGAACGTGCCCGTGGTTCACAACGCGTGTCGCAACTCAAGGCCACATTGCGAATTGCGTCGCACTTCGCCACGGCGCCCGATTCACGTACGTTGCTGGAACAAATCGCTCACGAGGCCACGCGACTGCTCGGAACCGATCGTGCCAGTATCTTCATCTGGGACAAGGAGCAGAAGGAGCTGGTGGCCTGTCCGGCATTGGGTGTCGAAGGGGGCGAACTGCGTCTCCCCGATCACTTGGGAATCGTCGGCGAGGTCGTCCAGACTGGCCGAGCGATCCGCGTCGATGATGCCTATAACGACAGTCGGTTCAATAAAGAAGTCGACGTCAAGACGGGCTACAAGACCCGCAATCTGTTGTGCGTGCCGTTGCTCGACGGCAAGGAGCAGCGAATCGGCGCCTTTGAGGTCATCAACCGCACAGAGGGCGATTTCAACGACGATGATGATGAGACTCTCCGAGAATTAGGGATCCAGGCAGCGATCGCGCTTCAGAATACTCAAGAGCGGGAGCATCTCTCACGACGCCATCGGCAACTGACAGATCAGGTGACTCAAGGCGTGCGGATCGTGGGAGAAAGCCAGGCCATTCGAGCCATCCGCGACACGATCGGCCGCTTGGCGACGAACGACCTCGCCGTGCTGATCGTCGGCGAAAGTGGTACCGGCAAGGAAGTCGTCGCCCAATCTCTGCACTACCAGGGTTCGCGTCGCGAGCAACCATTTATCGCCGTGAACTGCGCGGCGATGCCCGATTCGCTACTGGAAAGTGAGCTGTTCGGCCACGAGCGGGGTGCATTTACCGATGCCCGAGAAACTCGGCACGGGAAGTTCGAAGCCGCGAACGGCGGGACGCTGTTCCTGGACGAAATCGGCGACATGAGCCCCAACGGGCAGGCAAAACTGCTGCGCGTGCTCGAGCAAAAGGTCATTACGCGAGTCGGCGGCACGCAGAATATTGCCGTCAACGTTCGCGTGGTCGCCGCCACCAATGCCAATCTGCACGAAGCCATTAAGGCCAAGAAATTCCGCGAAGATCTGTTCTATCGCCTGAATGTCGTCAAGCTGAATCTCCCCCCGTTGCGCGATCGCCCCGAGGACATCCTGCTCCTCGCCGACCACTTCCTGCAATCATTCTGCCGTCAAGCCAACCGCAAACCGTTGCTGATGTCGGCCGAGGCTCGGCAGCGATTGCAGGCTCATAACTGGCCGGGAAACATTCGCGAATTGCGGAATCTAATGGAACGCATTGCCTTCCTGTGTGCAGGGGAACGGGTCGAAGTCGAAGACCTCGCCTTTATGCTGAGCCCCGAAAAGGAGTCCGAATCGTCGATGATGTCGAATTCGCCCCTGAGCGACGCGACCGACGAATTCCAGCGGGAATACATTCGCAAAGCCATCGAACGCGTCAGCGAAAACATGAGCGAAGCGGCAAAAGTGCTGGGACTGCACCGTTCTAATCTCTACCGAAAAATGCGGCAGTTAGGCATGGACGAAGGGAAAGATGAAAAGAAGTAGGGCGGAAAGTTGCTGCACGCGCGGATCAAGAATGACGGAGCGTAGCGACAATATCTCCCCTCGCCCTAGTACTCCGGGGAGAGTGGTTGGGGGTGAGGGGCACGATCAACGAGCGACGTAGAGTCCAGCTTTTGCAGGAAAAAAGCTCGATCTAATTGCCAGCCGAATGACGCTCGCAGAGCCCCTC
>JAKFVC010000094.1 GCA_021732415.1 Planctomycetaceae bacterium | reverse complement strand
TGCCGAGCGAAGTTTTTAACGCGAAATCAACGACACTCAACCAGATCGCCCCACTCGCGGTGATCTTTTTCCCCCGAGAATACGACCGCCCAGACGCGTACCGACAAATTTCCGGACGGTATTGGGCACAGCCAGTGGCACCCAAACAGGACTTTATTGAAGAAGCTTGTCTTTGGACAATGTGCAACTCGCTAAAAACCATCCGGCTTACGCCGGACGCTCGCCTTGTTTCATCCTTGTTCGTGGGCCGATAAACCGCTTCCATGCGCACAATCGGTGTAAACCGGTATGGTGACATCACGTGGGGATTTTCTCCAACTGTTGCCGCAGCCAGGATCTTGCTCGCATTGGGGAGCTCTCGTCAGAATCGACGGAGCGAACTCCGGCAAAATGCCGATCCAACCCGCGGAGGTGGGGATTTCCCCGTCTCCGAAGGTGCGTCTGCGTCCGGTTGCCGACGCTGCTAGCGTCGGAATTGAGACGCTAGCAGCGTCTCCCACGGGGGCCCCGAAAGCGGCAGAGTTTGCCCGATTGGTGCGTCGCGGTCGTTCCCTAAATCAGAACTTCACAGGCTCGATTTGACTCGTCCCGCGCAGATTTTGCTTCCCACTTCTAGTCGGGGTGTGGTATTCTGCAGAAGACTGTCAGTCTCGCCGGTTCCGGTGACAAACTGCAATCCCAGGTCTGGGCGCCCCAGATTGCAGCGACAGCCAGACACAACCCACGTATGGCCTCATTATTCGAGGAAGTCCGCGACATGAACGTTTTCAAGATGCCTGACTGGCGCCTGGGCTTAGCCCTGGTGGGAAGTACTCTTCTGATCTCTGCGGCCTCCGCTGCAGAACCCGTCAAACCCGCATCACCAGCGGTGACCTCCGGGCTGGTCCAATATCAGACCCCCGAGGGCGTCAGCTATGCGGCTGTCGTGCTGCCCGCGCCTGCTGCTCCAAGTGTGGCCGCGACTCCTCACGACCATGTGGTGTTGATTGACACCTCGGCCAGCCAATCGGGCGATTTTCGCAGCCGTTCGATCGCCATGGCCGGAGCCGTCTGTCGCGCGTTGCCCGCGGGTGATCGCGTGCGATTGATTGCCGCCGATGTGACTGCCTCCAGCCTGACTGACGGCTTTGTGCTGGTCGGCAGTCGCCAGTTGCAGGCCGGCTTCGACAAGCTGGAAGACCGAGTCCCCCTGGGTTCGACCAATATGGAAGTGGCCCTGCGGACCGCTTTGCAGAGTTTTTCCGGGACACGGGCCCGATCGGTCTTGTACGTGGGTGACGGTTACAGCGCGGCTCAGTTGATTCAGTCGACCGCGATGGGCAAGTTGCTCGCCGATATGCGTGCGGCGGCCGTTACCGTGAATAGCTTTGCTGTCGGCCCCCGGATCGATCTGATTCTGCTCGGGACACTCGCCCAACACACCGGTGGCGTCGTCGTGATCGATGAGCCCACGCTGGTGGCTGATGGCAGTAATCAGCCCCCCGCATTGACCGAGACTGCCCGGGAGATTTCCCGAGCACTGGTGGCTCCGGTGTTCTATCCGGAACGAATTGCCACGTCTCCCAAAATCTCCACGTTCTACCCGCAAACATTGCCGCCCGTGCGCTTCGACCGCGAAACGGTGCTGCTCGGCAAGGATCTGACGACCAGCAAACTGCAAGTCAAACTGACGGGCACGTTGAACGGTCAAGCGAAAGAGTATTCCTGGACGGTTGCCAGCGAAGCCGTTTCAGGTTCGGCCGGATTCGTCGGTCAGGCTTGGGCGTTGGCGGAAGGTTCGAACGGCTTGGCGATGCCCTGGGCCGGTCGCAAGTTGATGAACCAGGCGCAACAGGCCTTTGACGCTCATTTGGATGCCTTAGCACAGGCCGGAGTCCGATCACTCAACGCCAAGAACGTCCGACAAGTCGAAGAGATCGCCAAGACGCTGCAACAGCTCGATGCGAATAGTCGCGACGCGGCGGATTTGTTGAAGGCTTCGCGTCGATTGCAGGCCAAACCGGTCAAACAGCAACTCGTCCTGGCCCAGGCTGAAGAGAAGCCAGATGCCGAAGAAAAGCCAGCGACTGAGAAGCCGGCCGCGACCGAAGAGCCTGCAGAAGAAAAACCGACCACTGAGAAGCCCGCAGGGGAAGAGAAGCCTGCTCCCGAAGTTGGCGTCGAGGAAAAACCCACCGCTGCGGTGGATCAGTTGAATGATACGGAAGACAAGTCGAATCCGAAGTCGGGTTCGTTGCTGGAAGATCTGGAAGCCCGCCGTAAGGTTCGCGAAGAGCAGATCACCATTGATGTGAATGTGGCGATTCAAGACGCACAGGCTGGTGCTCGCGACAGCTTCCCGGATGCCTACGACATTCTGAAACGGCAGCTCGATACGGTCATCGCGGCGACTGATATTTCGGCCGATGTGCGTCAAGCCTTGCGGAAGCGAGTCGAGAATGCCATCCAGCAGTTGCAGAACGAGAGCGAATCGTTCGAGCAAAAAAGGGCCGCTTTAGATCGTCAGTTGTCGCAGCAGGAAGCGATGAAGAAGCTGATGGACCAGACTCAACGCGACGAAGAGAAGATGGAACAGTTGATCGACCGCGTGCGAGCGTTGTTGATTCGTGGTTACAAGGGGAACCCGCAAGCCTTCGAAGATGCCGAAGCGGTGTCTCGCGTGGCTGTGGAGTTGGACCCCTACCTGGGTGTGCCGAACCTCGACGTGTTCAATTCCGAAGCGGCCGGACACTTGGATAAGGCCCGCCGGTTGCGGAGCGAACGCCAGGATAAGTTGCTGGCTCTGTTGTATCAGGTGGAACTGTCTCACGTCCCGTTCCCCGATGAGCCGCCGATCGTGTGGCCGAGCCCGGAACGCTGGCAGTGGATCACCGAGAACCGCCGCAAGTGGAAATCGGTCGATCTGAAGAGCTACAGCAAGAAAGAAGAAAAGATCGTCCGGGAACTCGATAAGCCGACGACATTCGACTTCACCGATGAATCCTTGGAAGGCGTCCGAGATACGATTGTGGAGCGGCATGGCTTCGACATCGTCATCGACAAGGTGAAGCTGGAAGAAGAAAGCGTCGCGACCGACGCCACTGACATCACGTTGAAGGTGAGCGAAATCTCGTTAAAGAACGCTCTCAAATTGTTGCTGGATTCGAAGAACCTGACCTACGTCATCGAAAACGAAGTCATGAAGATCACGACCAAGACTGACGGGATCGCCAAGCGACCGTTGCGGGTTTACAACGTCGGTGACCTCGTTATGCCGATCAATCCGTTGTTCGGTATGGGCGGCAGCCGGTCGGGCGGCCAGACCGGTGGCGGTGGTCAGTTCAATGGGGGTCAACAGGGTGGTGGTATGGGCGGCGGCGGCGGTGGCATGGGCGGCGGTTTCGGTGGCGGTGCCAACGGTATTGGCGGCGGTGTCTTCTGCATTCCGCCGTTTAAGATTCCGGCTAAGTACTTGCGAGCTCCAGCAGCTGACGACGCGCAGACGGCGGTCCAGCCCGCGGCGGCCGGAGAGGCGTTCGCTCAAGCTCAAGAGCCGAAGGGTTCGACGTTGAACGGTGCCACTCTGAAGAACCGCAAAAAAAAACAGTAGAGGAAACGCCGAAGTCGGCTAAACAGGCGAGCCCGGCAAAGCAGGCAGACACGGTCGATCAGGTTGAGCAAGAGGCCGCCGCCGCACTGAAGGCCGCGAAGAAGGATAAGCTGCCGCCCCGCAATTCCGGGGTGCCGGCTCCCGCGACGCAGGACCTGCCGGGGGACATTCCCCTGTCACCGCGGTCCGGTGATCCCAAGCAGGCGTGGCGTGCTTACTTTCGCGAGAACACGCCCAAGCCCGAGCAAGTGACCCGTCTGGTCGTCAAGCTGCACGAAGCCAAGCGGGATACCGAAGTCATCGCGGTGATCGAGGCCGCGATTCTGGGCGGACAGTCCCAGACGTGGATGTACGAAGTCCTGGCCGGGGCCATGCAAGTTACCGGACGTCCGCAGGCCGATATCGAACGCGTGCTGTTGTCGGGGGTCGATTTCACAGCTGTCGATGTCCCGAATATGCTGTTTTCGGCAGCCTATTTGACTCGCTACGGGCTGCGAGCACGGGCTCTCCAAATCTACCGGCAAGCGTCGAGCCTCGCGCCCTGGCGACCAGAACCGTATGTCCTGGGATTGAAGCTGGCGCGGGAAGCCAAAGATCCCGAAGCCCTGGAATGGGCCGCGACCGGGATCCTCACCCAGGCGTGGAACAAGGACCACGAGTCTCTGCATCACCAGGCCGACGAAGCGGTCGCCGAGGCCGAGGAGTTGTTTCAGAAGAAAGGCAATGCCGAGCGTCTAAAGCAGTTTCATGATCAGATCAAGTCGGCCCGACAACGCGATCTGGTGTTGAAGCTGACCTGGAACGGCGACGCCGATCTGGACCTGAGTGTCGAGGAACCGCTGGGAACGGTCTGTTCGCGTCAGAGTAAGTATTCACGCGGTGGCGGTGTGCTTGTCCATGACGGTGTGGGTCCGAAGCCCAAGGATACATACGAGCTTTATGTGTGTCCGGTGGCCTCGACGGGGGATTATCGGATCACGGTCCGCTATCTCTTCGGGAACGTCGTTGCCAAACAAGCCAAGTTGACGATCATTCGGCACCAGGGAACCCCGGACGAAACCACGACCAGTCAATCGGTTGCCATCGCGGGCGAAGAGACGGTGGTCAGGGTGTCATTGAAGGCTGGCCGGCGAACCGACTTGGGGCCGGTCATCCCCGATCAAGTGACGGATCTCCGGCGGCCGGGAAGGGCACCTCAGCCATCCACGACGGAAATTTTGCAGGTCGTGCATTCCGCAGAGGCGAAAGATCAGCAGGCGGAATATGTTCGCCAGCGAGACATCTTATTCCAGAACCTGGGCGGCTTGCGAGCGGCCGTTCAACCGGTGATTCAGGTGATTCCCGAAGGGGTTCAGGCGACGGCGACCGCGGTGGTCTCGGCCGATCGCCGCTATGTTCGACTGAATTTGAATCCGGTGTTCTCGGCGATCACCGATGTCTTCACCTTCACGTTTGCAGGCCAGGGTGCAGGCAACGGGACCTCGACGCCATCGCGGTGAAGGCCCCGGCGAATAGATGCGGCTGGGAGGGCGAGGCTCCCGCCGAGCCTAACACGACCGCAGGTCGGCGTCCGCCGGAGGCATTAAATCCAGCCTCCGGCGGACGCCGAGCTAAAGCTCGCTTTAGGCTCGGCAGGAGCCTCGCCCTCCCAGTTGCCCTTTCGCTGGCGATTCCTTTAAATCATCTCGGGAATCGGTCGGCCGCCTTCGACGACGATGGGGGTCGGACGGCCTTGCGGGCTCATCCAGTGAGCACCCAGGTCGATGCCCAGGTGGCGGAACGTCGTGGCCGCGAGATCCTGCGGTCGGACGACTCCGTCCTTCGGCCCATAGCCGCGAGCGTCAGTGCTGCCGACGACCTGACCGTGCTTGAATTTGCCGCCAGCCATCAGCATGGACATCACATTGGTCCAATGTCCGCGGCCTGCGTCGGCGCTCATCACGGGCGTGCGGCCGAATTCACCCATCATCATCACCAGAGTCGAATCCAGCAGCCCGCGTTGATCGAGATCGGTGATCAAGGCATGCATCGCTCGATCGATGGTTGGCAGAATTGGCTTCAGACCCTTCTCGATACCACCCCACGGCGGGACCTGATCGCCGTGATTGTCGAAGTAGCCCCAACGATGGCTGACCGTCACGAAAGTGACTCCCGCCTCGACCAGGCGGCGGGCCATCAAAACCTTCTCACCAACGCTGTCGCGCGAGTACAAATCGCGGACGGAATCAGGTTCTTCGCTCAGGCGGAAGGCCTTTTCGACCTTGCCCGAGACAACCATGTTGTAGGCCTGTTGCGTGTAGCGGTCGCTACGTTCCAGAGTTGCTCCCAAATCGAGGTCGCGTCGCAGGCGATCGAACTGTTGCCGCAAGCCGGATCGATCCTGCAGCCGGTCCAATTGGATCCCTTCTGGCAGGGCGAATTTGCCGGCCAATGCACCACCATTGACCGGTGCGTAGGCACTGCCCATATGGCCGGCCTCCCACACGTCCGCTTTCCAGGATGCGGCCAACCCGACGAACGCCGGCATGTCAGGATCGTTCGGGCCGCGGAACTTGGCAGCGACCGAACCCATTGAGGGATATCCGTCGCCATCCTTCATGTTGTCCGTACGGCGGGCCAATGGATTACCGGCCTGCATCGTGATCGGCGTGTGATTGCTGCTGGTGCAGTCGACGGCTCGGACGATCGACAGCTTGTCTGCGATCGAAGCCTGCAGGGGGAGATGCTCGCCGAAATAGACACCGGGAATCTTGGTCTCAATCGCGTTGAACGGCCCGCGAATTTCCGCCGGAGCATCGGGCTTCGGATCCCACATATCAATATGGCTGGGACCGCCCGACAACCAGATCAGGATGACCGATTTCTTGTCACCACCAGGCGTCAGCGATTCGGCAGCCAGACCAGGCAACGCACCCATGCCCGCCAGGCCGGCCGCGCCGACTTGCAGAAACCAGCGCCGTGAACCGACCCGCAACAGGCCGGGACCCGTTTGGTTGGAACAACTGAAACCCGCATTTCCCTGCTGATGTTCGCGCGCGTGAGAACCCTTTGATGCACCCATGGAGGCTTTCCCTTTCAGATTGTCGTCACGTCCGAGCGACTTAACAACAAGTGCTTATGCGTGATTCTATCGGCTTTCGGGAGAGACCTCAACTTCGATTTCGGTTGTTTTGGGAAGAAATCCGATTGCGGGCAGGGTGTTTCATAAGTCCCATCCGTCCCATAAGTCCCATGAATTCGATGGGACTTATGGGACGGATGGGACTTATGGGACCAATGGGATTGGGGATAATCAGGCGTGTGGTTCTGTTTTCTTGCCGGCTTCTCTGGCGGCTGCTTTGAGCGCGATTGATCGCTTGTAGCCGGAAAAAACGTGTTCGGCCATCAGGGCGGTCTGGGCGACCAGTTCGTCGACGCGGTTTCGGAAGAACGAATAGGCGGCGATGGCGGGGATCGCGACCGACAGGCCTTGCAGTGTCGTCACGAGGGCGTGATAGATGCCGGGGGCCAGTTCGGAGACTTGCGGGTTGGCTTTGGCTTCGAATTCCATGAAGGCCAGAATCATTCCCCAGACCGTCCCCAGCAGCCCCAGCATGGGGGCGATGGTGCCGATTACCGAGAGAAACTCAATCTTGCGAAACAAGCGGGCGGCCTGCTGCGTGCTGGCGTCTTCCAGGGCTTTCTCGACAGCCGCGTATCCCATCTGGACTTCCGCCAGGGCCGATCCCAGCACATAGGCCAGAAAACTGGGGTGCTCTTTGCAATGTTGCTCGGCCTGCTTGAATTGGCCCTGCCCGATCAGGCGATGAACCTCTTCGGCCAGACCGGGCGGCATGAGGGCGTTGCGGCGGATGCTGAGGAAATGCTCGATAATCAACGCGATCATGGCCACGCTGAGCCCCATGATCACATAGCCGATCGCCCCCCCCGCCTTGATCATTTCGACGGGGTCGAGCTTCGGAACGACATGCGCGGGAGCTTGCGCATCGGCCGCGAACAGTGTCGCGGAATTTGCCCAGACTGCTGCTGCCACTCCCGCGGCCAGCCACCATCCGTGTCGCTGTTTCATATCGCAAATCTCTTGCTTTGCCAGAAAAGTCGCTGGGAGGGTGAGGGACCCTCCGAACCGCAAGCGTCTATCGAACGTCGCCAGAGTATCCGGTTCGGCAGGAGCCTCACCCTCCCATCGACCGCATCCTGAAATTGGGCACTTAGACCGCCGGCGGCGTGACCTTGAGTTCCGTGGCCAATTTCAACAACGCATTCCAGTTGCCATCATCCAGCGGAATGCCCGCCACTTGACGGCCACTCAAGGTGGAACGTTCGGGATCACCTGGCAGGTAGACCTGCTTGACGCCGTCAATCAGGGGCACTCCGCGAACATAAGTTTCCAATTGAGCGGCTTCCTTGAGCATGTGCTCGGCCCCGGCAAAATGCTGGGGATCCAAGACCAGGAAGGTCGCACAGTTGCCCATGGGGGGCGGCGGGTTGGGATGAGCACACGGTCCGCCCGACAGACCACCCGACAGCAATTCGACCATGTAGGACAGCCCGAAGCCCTTGTAGGCCTGGTCACCGCCCATCGGCAGAATGGTGCCCGGGGGATCTCCGTACAACTGGTTGGGATCGGTCGTCGGCTTGCCTTCCGGATCCAGGATCCAGCCCAGCGGTACCGGCTGCCCGGCAATCTTTTTGACTCGAACTTTGCCTTCAGCCGTGGCACTGGTGCCGAAATCGAGAACGAACGGGCCATCCTTGCCGCCGGGCATTCCCATGCACAACGGATTGGTACCCAGTCGCGGTCGTTTGCCACCGACAGGAGCCACGCGGGGTGCGGCACCGTGGGTGTTGGCGGTGATGATGGCGGCCATACCAGCGGCTGTCGCCATTTCGGCATATTCCCCCAGACGTCCAATGTGGGCCGAGCGACGCAGCGTGCCACAGGCCAATCCAATGGTGCCGGCCTTGGTGATCAAGCGGCGCATCAGGTCTTGCGAGAGAATTTGGCCGAAACCCCATTCGCCGTCACAGACAAGGACGGCAGGAGTTTCGTGAACGACCTGCAACCGGCCGTTGGCGTTCAGGGCCCCCTCTTGCACCTTGGCGATGTAAAACGGGATGCGCATCACACCGTGTGAATCGTGGCCTCGCAAGTTGGACTCGACCAGACTGGTGGCGACAATCCCGGCATCTTCCGGTGCCGAACCACCCGCCACAAACAACTCTTTCGCGAACGCCTGCAGCTTCTCCGCAGTGATGACCGGCATCGAACAATCTCCTCAGTTTGAAAATCGTCAGTTCACAATGTTTTCAATTTTTTCAATATCTCAGCTAACAACCAGGGTCGTATGCCGGCACATCGTAGCAAACAATTGGACTTTGCACAGGAGATCGCTGATGGATCCTCCGTAGGATAGGCATCCTGCCTGTCCATCGCGCAGCGACAACGCGGTAAACCAACAGACGACACCAATCAATGCCGCGATCGTGTGATGAATGGACTGCGGGTTTGTCACTTGAGATGACAAAAGACAGGCAGGATGCCTATCCTACGATGAAGAATCCGGGAGCTTGCGCCGCCCGGCTCGCCTAAGTCTATTCAACGACGAAATCTCCGGAGAACACCTCTCATGCTACGAAGTTGGATCACCCGACTGAGTCTTCTCGCTTGCCTGGCACTGGTTCCTGTGATTTACGCGGAAGAGACTGATCCCGCCGGGTCAGACGTCAGCTTCATGGCTCAGATTGACGGGACCGAGCAACGCTACATCTTGAAACTGCCGGCCGGGTTCAAATCGGAAGGACGCCATGACATCCTAATAGCACTGCATGGCCACGGTTCTGATCGCTGGCAGTTTGCCAAACATCTTTTGGCGGAAGGTCAGGCGGCGCGGAATATCGCGGCCAAGTACTCGATGCTGTATGTTTCGCCCGACTATCGAGCCAAGACATCCTGGATGGGCCCGAAGGCCGAGGCGGATGTCGTGCAGATCATTGGTGATCTCAAGAAGAAGTACCGGATCGGCCGGGTGTTTATCTGCGGGGGCTCGATGGGAGGCACCTCGGCCCTGACGTTTGCCGCGTTGCATCCTGAACTCATCGACGGCGTGGCGGCGATGAACGGGACGGCGAATGTCCTGGAGTATGGCAATTTTCAAGAGGCATTTATCGAGTCGTACGGCGGTCACAAAAAAGCGATCCCCGAAGAATACAAGAAACGCAGCAGCGAGTACTGGCCGGAACGCCTCGTGATGCCGGTGGCGATGGCGACTGGTGGGTTGGATACGCTCGTGCCGCCTGATAGCTGCCGTCGATTGGCGGCCGTTTTGAAGCTGCTGGAACGCGATGTGTTGATCCTGCATCGCGATCAAGGGGGCCATTCGACAAACCTGGAGGACAGCACGGCCATCCTGGAATTTGTCATTCAGAAAGCGAAGCTGGTAGATTCCAAGAAGGAATAGCGATGAACTGGATCGGAAGAATCAATCCACAGATTTCGCAGATGACGCAGATGGAATTCAATCAATTCTGCAACACCTACCCGGAGCAACCCGAGAACACTTATTCGCCTCTATCCCGGAGGGATTAAAGAGAGTAGCCGGTGGTTGAGCGCAGCGACACCACCGGAACACGGTTACCCTGGCATTTCGACCCTGGAGGGGTCGCAGAAACGTTGCTCTGCGACCCCTTCAGGGTCGGAATCCTTCGTTTAATGCTTTCCGGTGGTGTCGCTGCGCTCAACCACCGGCTACTCTCTGTGACCCCTCCGGGGTCGAGGAATGACATCTCATCCCCTGATCAAATCAACGATTTGTAGAAGAGAATGCTTGTGCCGCGCCATACGCGCCAAGGTCTTACTCAATTCCCTAATTCCTAATTCTTATCTGCGAAATCTGCGTCATCTGTGGATCATGATTTCTTGCAATTCATGGCGCGGCGGATGAATGTGTCGCATCCCATTTCTCTTCGGCGGCGCTCTTGCGGACGTAGAGTGGTTGCAGATCCCAGCACGAGACTCCCTGGCCCGCCTGCAGTTGTTTTAGCCCCAGCCTGCCAACCCACCGAGCCTGAGGTTGCCAGAATTCCGGAGCGAGGACTCGGCAGCGAGGCGAGACCGTATCCGAAATACCTTCGAGACCAGGCCCGGTCACGGCATCCATGGCGCTGAGTTGTTCTTGCCAGGCAGTGGCTTTTTCGATGCACAACGACTGGGTTTCACGCCATTCGAGGGCGTTCTCTCTCTGGAATCGCCCTACAAACAATTCTTGTCGTTGGGCGTTCATGATGACTTGGACTCGGTCCACATCGTCCGGGCAACCGGCGGCGAGGCACGGAAACGTGGGGACCGCGGCGACTTTGGCTCCCGTCGCGTAGGCCATCGTCTTGACGCAGGTGATGCCGACTCGCAAGCCGGTAAAGCTGCCTGGTCCGGTGCTCACGGCGATCAACTCGCATTCGGCCGGTTTGCGGTTGTTTTCCTGCAGGAGTGACTGGATCTCTGGGACCAACGTTTGCGCGTGACGACGCTGAGCATCCAGGATGCGTTCGCCCAAGACCCGCTCATCATCCAGCAGGGCGAGTGAGCCGCCGAAGCCGGAGGTTTCTAGTGCGAGGATTAGCATGGGGTGAGATTGGTCCTTGGTCCGTCGTCCTTTGTCAGTTGTCCGTGGGCATCGCTGAATGCCTGTAACCAGGATAATCCATTTAGACATTAGACATTAGACATTAGACATTAGACATTAGACATTAGGATTTCGCGTCAGCAGCGAGCTTTTTCAGTTGCGATCGCAGGTCACCGGAAAACAGGTCGACCATCTGGGCCAGGCCCGTCGCGGCGAATTCGGGACCTGTCACGAATCGGCCCGGACGAGTCCAACTTGTGATGCGTTCAACCGGGATGTCGAAGAGCTTGCTCAACAAGTCGTCCAGGCTGCGTTCCAGGATTTGAAAGTGCCGCGCCCATTCGGCGGCTTCTTCCAACTGCATTTCGTCATCACTTTGCCAGCGGACCGGATGGAATAACAAGGTGGCGTGCGGCGTGACGACTCGCTGGGTACAGGCGGCGAACGGGATCAATGCGGCCGAGGAACATTCTCCCGCCACGATGCCGGTGGCCTGAAGCCCGCGCAGACGAATCACGGCAGCCAGCGCGAGGCCCGCGTAGGCACTGCCCCCTCCAGAATCGAAGAAAATCAGGCCGGGGCTACCGAAGGGGACTTCGACCAGCCGTTCCATGAGCTCCCCGCCTTTGTCGGTCAAATCTCCCGCCAGGATGAGTTCCCACGGCTGCTGAGGTTCTTTATCGGGGTTGTGGAATCGCTGTGGGGAAGGACCGGGTTTCACGATGGTTTTGCCGTCTTGCTGTAGCAGTTAATTTATGGCGTCTGGAGATTCCGACGACAGGCCGAAAACATCATGGCGATTGATGGGAGGGCGAGGCTCCTGCCGAGCCTAACACGACCGCAGGTCGGCGTCCGCCGGAGGCCCCATGCGATGCCTCCGGCGGTCGCCGAGCTAAAGCTCGTGTTCGGCTCGGCAGGAGCCTCGCCCTCCCAGCGAACCGATATGCGCCCCGCAAGGGCAACGTAGCGGTTGCGCATTGGCGAGTCAAACCTCGCGCATTGTTCGGGTTCTTTTCGGCGGGACACTCGACGAATTTTTTGCAGACGGTACCATGAAACATCAACGAAACGAAATGTTTTGTTCTTCGCGGACGCGTCTTCTGTTGACTGACCTGCAATTCCAAGGAGTTTGGCGTGAAACAGTTGTTCGGATTGACCACCTGGTGCCTGACGTTCGTCAGCTTGAATCTGGCTCTTACCGCTCACGCCGCTGAGCCGGTCGTGAAGTTGACCAAAGTGGATCACGAGATTGCGGTGACCATCGACGGCAAGGATTTCACGACCTACCACACCGATCCCAAGTGGAAGAAGCCCTTCTTTTCTCCCGTGAAGACGTCCGCCGGAACGATCATTACCCGCGGTCTGGAATCGGCCGAGTCCAAGGATCACCCGCACCACAAGGGGATCTGGGTGGCGGTCGATGAAGTGAATGAAAACAAGTTCTGGGCCGAAAAAGCCACGATTCAAAATGCGAAGGTGGAACTCGTGAAGGCCGAGGGCAACCCGGCGGAAATGAAGGTCACCAATCTCTGGCTGGGGCCGGATAATGCACCTGTCGTCACCGAAACGACCCTCATCAAGATCTACGCCAATCGGCTGATGACCTACGATATCCAGTTCACGGCAGGCAAAAAGACAGTCACGTGGGCCGACACGAAAGAAGGCCTGTTTGGCATTCGGGTCGCCGACACGGTCCGCGAAAAGCCGACCGCCCCGGCGAATCCCCCCGGCCAGGTCATTAACGCGGATGGCATGAAGACGACTGCCGAGTGCTGGGGCAAGATCTCGAAGTGGGTCGATTATTCGGGTCTCGTGGAAGGCAAGATGCACGGGGCTGCAATCTTCGAGCATCCCAAGAATTTCCGCCGATCACGCTATCATGTGCGTGATTATGGCCTGTTTACGGTCAGCCCGTTCGGGCAGAAGTCCTACACAAATGGGATGATGCCGGCAGATGACCTGGTCCAGCCGGCGGAGACCTCGATTCGGTTGCGTTATGCCATCTACATTCATGACGGCGATGCCGCTCAGGGGAAAGTTGCCGAAACGTTTGCGAGTTACGTGAAGCATGAGGGTGAGTAATTTACCAACAATCATAAGAATGAATCTGGCTCCCCTCGCCCTGGTACTCCGGGGAGAGG
>JAKFVC010000286.1 GCA_021732415.1 Planctomycetaceae bacterium | reverse complement strand
GAACAACACCATCTGATCACGCTTCTGTGGTGCACTGGCCCAACCCATATCTGCGGCTCCTTTGGTCCGCAATCTAGCGCACGGCTTCAAACTGGGCAAGAGAAGGGTAAACTAAATCGACACGCCGTTACGCCGCCGGGCTCGCCTGGTCTTGGTACTTACCATTTGACGCACTTGCGCCCGCGGCGTTAGCATCTCCATTGGAATTCATCTCGCGAGCGCGTGCCGCCAGATTTCCTTAAAAAAATCATCGATTTCGGAAGAAGTAAGTACATGTCGGGCTTTCCGCGCCGGGCGCTGGTCAGCGTCAGTGACAAAACGGGTCTCGTGCCGTTCGTCCAACGCTTGGTTGAGTTGAAATTTGAGATCGTCTCGACGGGAGGCACCAAGCGGCACCTCGCCGATAACGGCATCCCTGTGCTGGATGTCGCCGATTACACCGGCTTCCCGGAAATCATGGACGGTCGCGTCAAGACGCTTCACCCGAAAGTCCACGGTGGCCTGCTCGGTCGCCCCGACCTGCCCGAAGATGCAGCCGCCATTCAAGCTCATGGGATCATTCCCTTCGAGTTGGTCGTGGTGAACCTCTACCCGTTTCAACAGACGGTGGCCAAGCCCGGCGTCACGCTCGCCGAGGCTATTGAGAATATCGATATCGGCGGCCCGAGCATGATTCGCTCGGCATCGAAGAATCATGCCTACGTCGGGGTGATCACGCATCACAGCCAGTTCGCGCAGGTCCTCGCCGAACTGGAAGTTGGCAAGCTGACGTTGGAGCTCCGCCGCAAGCTGGCCGGGGCCGCGTTCGAAATGACCGCCCAATACGACCGGGCCATTGCCGACTACTTCGACAAGATCAACACCCCGGCCGAGACCGCCACCGCGCCGCGACTGCCGCCGGAGTTCTCCATCCGCCTGCAGCGCAAGCAAGAGCTGCGATACGGCGAGAACCCACATCAGTCGGCCGCCTTTTACGTCGAATCGCCCGCGCCGGTCGCCACCTTGGCGGCATCGGAACAACTGCACGGCAAAGAGTTGTCCTACAACAATCTGCTCGATTTGGATTCGGCCTTGTCGCTGGTGCGAGAATTCTCGGACCCGGCAGCCGTTGTCTTGAAGCACAACAATCCGTGTGGTGCCGCGGTCGCCTCGAATTTGGCGGAAGCGTTCCGTAATGCCTACGCTGGCGATCCTGTCAGTGCGTTCGGGTCGATCCTCGGATTCAACCGCGAAGTCGATGCGGCGACGGCCGAAGAACTGTGCGTACCGGACCGGTTCGTCGAGGCCATCATCGCGCCGGGATACTCGGCCGAGGCCTTTCAGATCCTGACGACGAAGCCCAAATGGAAGGCCAACGTGCGGTTGCTGCACTGTCCCACGCTGACTTCATCGCGCGGGGTCGAGTTCGATTATCGTCGCGTGACCGGTGGCTTGCTGGTTCAGGAACGCGATGAAGTTCCCTCAGTGGAAAGTGAATGGAAGGTCGTTTCGCAACGGCAGCCGACAGTCGCCGAATGGATCGATCTTAAGTTCGGCTGGCGCGTCAGCAAGCACGTTAAGTCGAATGCGATCGTCTTCGTCAAGGGGGGCATGGTTGTGGGCGTCGGAGCGGGCCAGATGAGCCGGCTCGATTCGTGTCACATGGCCGCCTACAAAGCGGGCGAACGGAGCCGTGGTGGTAGCGTGGCTTCGGATGCCTTCTTCCCGTTTCGCGATGGAATCGACGAATCGGCCAAGGCCGGTATCACGGCTGCGATTGAACCGGGGGGATCGAAACGCGACGATGAAGTGATCGCGGCGTGTAACGAACACGGGATCGCGCTGGTGTTTACCGGCCGCCGGCATTTCCGGCACTAGGAATTGCCTAGGCGAGCCCCGTGGCGTAAGCCCCGGGATTCTCGCGGCACTCTGTTTGAAGATCTAGGTTTTAACAGAAGATCACTAAGGACACGAAGAAATAAAACCCAGAGACACAGAGGAATTGCCTTACTCTGTGTCTCTGCGTTTCCAAATCTGAATGGAGCGGAATCCGCGGGCTTACGCCGCCCGGCTCGCGTGAGCAATGTTTGATGAATTCGAATTAGGGTTGGATCTAACTCAACCTACTCGTCGTCATCCGAAATCATCGTCCGCTCAAATGCTTTAGGGGCGATGGTGGCATTGCCGCTGCCCGCGAGGGTACTTCCCGACGAATTTCCCGGATTGGCGATGCCGCGTTCATGTCGCCCCCACCAGGCGTCCGCATCGTCCAGCGTCCAATCGTTCGCGGTCGGACAACGCAATAACAAGTGAGCCAGATCGCGTGCCGTCGCCGGACGCTTGGATCGAGATTTTTCCAGGCAGGACAGGAGAGCGGTTTCCAATTCGGGTGAGACGATCTTGCCGAGCCGCGTGGAGGGCGGAACCGGGATCGCGTCAATGTGTTGCTGGCAGAGCTCCATCAGGCCGGTCGCGGCAAACACCGGCTGGCCAGTCAGCAGGAAGTAGCCGACGGCACCCACGGCGTACAAGTCGCTGCGGGAATCGACTGAGTTCGGTGACTGAATGGCTTCGGGGGCCATATACAACGGCGTCCCGGTCAACGAATTGGACGAGGTCATGTTCGCCTGTTTGGCCTCATCGACCGCTTTCACCAGTCCAAAGTCGAGAACTTTTAAAACATCCGATTCGCAGCCTCGCCGGTTGAGCATCAGGTTGGCCGGCTTGATGTCACGATGCACCAGGCCGAGGGAATGCGCTTCGAACAGCGAACCGCAAAGCTGCAGCAAGATCCGGATCACGCGGCCTTCGGACTGGGGGCCGTATTTCTCCACCATCGACTGCAGATTGATGCCGTCGAGGTACTCCATGGCATAGTAGAACACTCCTTCGGGAGTGCGCCCATAATCAAAAATGGCAACCGTGTTGGGGTGGTTCAACTGGCAGGTGATCTGGACTTCACGCTCGAAGCGTTGAATCGAAGAATCGTTGACCTTATCCACATCCAGCAGCTTGATAGCCGTAGGACGGCGCAACATCGCGTGATGGCCGAGATAGACCACTCCCATAGCGCCCGCTCCCAGCTTGCTTTCGAGCTTGTACTGTCCCAGTTGGCGGGCTTCGATCGAGGCTTTTTGCGCCTCACGCCGCAATCGGGCCACGACAATGGTAAAGATGAAGATCGCCACTGCACTCACGCCCAACAAGCCGTACAGAGCCCAGAACGTCCACTGCAAAATCGTCAATGGGCGATACGCTTCCGCGAAATCCAGTTCTGTGGCAATTCCCATGTCGTACTTGGGTAACCATTGCCAGGCACCGACGACATCCACACCACGATAGTCGCGGTATCCGGTAACATTCACGCCGGGAACTCCGGTCAACGCGGCGGCCACGATCTCTGTGGGTTGCATGTCGGAGCGACGTTTTTTGGGGCGATAGCCGTCTTGCAGGTTGCCGCCTGGGTCCTTGACCTGCACCTTCAAAATCGACTGTGCGTTCTTTTCATCTGGCAGAATTCCCAACAGGATCAGTTGATCGTCGAAGCGGCTGTTCGAGACCATCCACCCCGCTTTGTCGAAGGCGTAAGTTTCGCCCGACTCGCCGATTTGCCCCAGTTGCAGAATCCGGGTCATTTCCAGTTCCGGGCGGATCCGGAGCGCCAACACCCCCACAACTTCAAAGCTGGCATCGCGGACTGGAGCGCACACGAACATCGTGGGCACTCCTGTGCGGACGACACCGAACTCATCCTTCATCGGTACCCGGCTGGGGAATGGAGGGCAAGTGGATACTTCGCCTTGCAAGGCTTTTGTGATGAACGCGTCGTACTCGGGTAAGTCGTTCTTACCGATCATCTCGTCGTTGGATGAGCTGATAATGCGTTTCGTTTTAGTGGCGACAAAATAGCCGACGTAATCATGTGCGGACATGACCGGACCAAGTTGTTTGCGTAGCTGCTGGTGGAGTTCCTGGATGGGTTTGGTGATTGCGGGCGGAGGCGTCTCCTCGGTTGCCAGCATCTCATAGACAGTCTCTCGGATGGGGAGGCTGTTAGCCGCCGAAGTGACATTCGACATCTGAGTGTGAAACCAGTTGTCCAACATCGCGACTTCTACTGACAGCAGTGTCTGCAGCTGTGATTTGAGATTGGCCTTCATCGTGGTTTCGATGG
Organism: Planctomycetaceae bacterium; assembly: GCA_021732415.1. Lineage (GTDB taxonomy): Bacteria > Planctomycetota > Planctomycetia > Planctomycetales > Planctomycetaceae > JAKFVC01. The sequence continues at coordinate 9,261 of JAKFVC010000286.1, read as the reverse complement.
CATTGCGCACGCCAAACGCCAGGACTGACAACAGAACGGTCGCGATGACCGGCCAGATCCAGATCTGCTTCTTGAGAAACACTCCGGTGCGGGACATCGTCCGTGAAATGCTCTTCGAAGCCCAAGTCATATGAGCCAGAGGATCGCCGTCTTTGGAGCGGGAACTCGACAGTCCGAGGTATTTGAGCAGATTCATCGCGAATCAATCCTTGTGGCCCGGCAGTCCGAATCGGGAGGGGTTCCGACAATCAACGGATTTACCTGTGTGGTACGCGGGCTTGTGCACTTTCAACATAGGTTTGGGATTGGGCGACTTGTGCAGAAATTAGCGGCGTGTGGCATTTTGTGAACAGAGCGCGCGGAGATTGGGCGGTCTGTATCGCAGGTATGGAATCTGCGGTCGTGCGGGAGCACGACGCCGAAGCCCGACTCTCTGAGTCGGGTTGGGAGGGCGAGGCTCCCGCCGAGCCTAGGACGACCGCCGGTCGGCGACCGCCGGAGGCCCCGTGCGATGCCTCCGGCGGTCGCCGAGCTAAAGCTCGTCTTAGGCTCGGCAGGAGCCTCGCCCTCCCATTCAAACACGTTGTCAGGCTACAAAAAGAGCCCGGCTTCTTACGAAGCCGGGCTCAATTCAGTCGCTCAGAACTCGCACAGATCAATCAATGCTAGGCATCGACACCTGGGCACCCAAGGCCTTCCGGATGCGTTCCTGGCAATCGATCAAGTGAGCTTTGGAATAATCATCCAGCTTGATTTCCGCATTCCCCAAGGCGGCCGTAATCTGAGCATCCAATTCCTTCAGATGGAATCGCGACAGGGTACGAGTCTCTTCGGGAACACCAGCGAACGGCGAGTTCACATAGAAGGCGAATTCCTTCAACATGATCCGCTGCAGGTTGCGGCGGTAGCTGCCGATCAACGGCTTGCGAACGGTGTACTCTCCCTTAACTGGAGCCTTCCATTCGGTGTAGATGCCGTCCACGATCAACCGGATGTGTTCGGCCAACGTGTAGACATCGGCCTCGGGCGGCGCCTTCAATTCGCTGTCGTACAACCGATTCAGCGTATTGACATTGACCAACTGCCCGAGCACCCGGCTCTGCATACTCAGAATCGTAGTGTGAATCGGATAATCAAGTCGTCGCGGTTCGGTGATACCCCAGTGACTCCAACGCGTGGCTGCGAGGAAGTTCAGGATATCGGGCGGAATGGCCGGCGGATTGAACGCGGTTTCGGTCAGCAACTTCATCGCAGCACGTTGCTTCTCGGGCTCCACCAGACGGAACGGAGCACGAGCATTCGGATCACCCTTGTGATCGCGGGCGACGTAAATGCCACCCGGTTGACGTGCGGCGAACAACGCGGTGCGCCAGTATTCGCTCAGCAACATGCCGAACGCCTGGCGAGCCCGCTGATAGCCTTGACCATCTTGCACCGAACGCTTGACGAGTTCGGGCATCAATTCTTGCGAGAGGGCCATCTGGCGGCGGGCGAATTCGTTGGCGTCATTGCCCAGATCGAACCGATTGGCCAACGGGTCGGAATCGATCGTGCCGCGTGTGTCTTCATCCGTGCCGTAATCGAGGCCGGGCTCAGAAGCCCGTGACGCGATCTTCAGCAATTCCTTGTCTTCGTCGCCGAGATTCTTGTAGCCGTATTCAATCGCCCAATGGTCGTAGGGGCCGATGGTCGACGTGTAAAACGCACCTTGGGGGGCACCCTTGGCGGCAATGTTTGTCGGGCTGTAATCCATGACACTCGCCACGGTCGGTTCACCAGCCTTGGCCGGATCCGAAATTTCGGCGAGAGTCTTCCACGTACTGGCCTTGAAATTGTGACGCAGGCCCAGCGTGTGGCCGACTTCGTGCATCACGACTTCTTTCAACGCTTGCTTGATGAACGCTTCGGGCAGCTTGCCCGTCGCGTCTGTTTCACCACGGGCATAGAGCAACGCACCGGCGAAGGCCATCTGCTGTTTCATGCCGATACACAACGAACATTCGGCACCGGGCAGATGGAAGTGCGGCGGTACGTCTTTGCCGGGCTTGGCGAGCTGACTGACTTCATGCTGGTGGCGCAGATGCGACAACTCGGTCCCCTCGCCCCCCATCAAGGCTGCCATCTGGGGAGCTTGCCCCAGGGTTTCCCATTCGGTCGACCAGTGCTGCAGGAAACCGGCATCGAAAATGATGTCGGCATCCAGGATCTGGCCAGTCAGCGGATTCACGCGGGATGGGCCCATGGCGAATCCGGCATCCGCCGTGATCCAGCGGAAGAAGTTGTAACGCACGTCTTCGGGATCGTGATCGGTGTCATCGTCAGCCTGATCATGCACGACGATCGCATTGTCGTAACCGAGTTTTTCAAAAGCCTTGTTCCATTCCAGAATGCCCGACCGGACGATCGGTCGCAGATGCACAGGTACGGTCTTCTCGATGTAGAACTCGATGCGCTTTTCCGGAGGCGACAGTGACGCAAGAGTGTCCTTCTTGCGCAGGTCCCAGCGATTGATGTAACGAACGAACTGCTGATCGTCCTGCTTGTCGGAAAAATCCTTCGTGACGGTCAAGAAGTAACCCACGCGGTCATCGGCCTTGCGGGGACGGTAACCGGTCGAGGGGAGTTCGCTGATGCTGTAGTGGATGTTGACCTGCACACCGCGTGAATCGGCCACCGTTTCGATCGGCATCCCGCCGGAATAGACCGCGGAGACTTCCAATTCGACGTTGTGTTCGAAGGCTTTCGCCTTGGCCCACGTCGAACGATCCGAGGCGAAGAAGAAGCCCGGGCCGATGGCCTGGCCGACGTGTTGATCGTCACTGAAGAAGATGCGGGTCAGATCGACCAGCGAACCACCGGTCGGCGTGGGAGACAGAATCGGCAGGGCGTAGAGCACGCTGTCGCTGTATGCCAGGTTGACAGCAGTCCCTTCCGGAGTGCCCGGGTTTGCCTTGAATCGCACATTGCGTTGCACGACGAGGATCTTGTCGCCCGACTTGCGGAACTGCCAGATCACGTCGTCGCCGCCACCACCCCAGGTCATGCCCCCCAGCACCATGTTGTGGCTGATGCCCTTGGCGATCGAGACCAGGATCAGATAGTTCTTGTTGAGATTCCCGGGCTGAATATCAGCCATCAGGTTCTGTTCTTTCAGGTACATGTTCCACATGCCCTGGACCGGCTTGGCGCCTTCAGTCATCATCTCAAATTTGGATTTTTGAGGTGGCGAGGCGGTGGTAGCGGGGGTTTGAGCTTCAGCAGTGCTCTGACCGAGCACCCCGCTCAAAAAAATCGTCAGCAGTAGCGCAGCGCAGTTCTGAGGCATTGAGTTCTCCAAAAGCGTTAGCCCGCAGTCGCCGCTCAGATCTGCACAATCGTTAAGACTGTGTGAATCGTTCGTGGGCAACGGTCATAGTTCCGCACAATCGGCAAAAACATCACACTTCACGTAGAGTGTGCAATACCTGTAGTTTACATCACTTTTGTGTTAAGTGTCGAGTTTTGGCAACAAAAATTGCCAAGGACTCGCGAAACGCCAAAAACTGGCGGCGAGTCAGATGGTGCTGGAGAGGCACGACACTTTTTAGAGATAGAAGATTTGGACTGCGGTGATTCATCCCACCGTTGTAGCGGAATCTCCTATGAGTTCCGCGGTAGTTCTCTCGACTGCGTGGCGGAACTCTTACGAGATTCCACTACTTAACCGGTCCTAGTGGTTGCCGACTATTTCGCGTGCCTTCGCGGCATCAATGGCCTTCACGTAGACCTTCACTTCCAGGGCCCCGGCGAACCCGCCTTGATTCGCCCCCGAGACTTGCGAATCAATCCCATCCGCTTCGAGCCGATTGCGGACAACTTCGGCTTCGACTTCCATCGTCGTGGAGTAAACTTCTACGAGATCGTTGGCGTCCATGGCATGTTCCTTGATCGGCGTGAGTGCGGTTTCGCGGAGTGACTTTGAAGCATACTAGTCAGCAAACCCTATACCTTTCAGGGTGTTGGGTTTCGGAACTGGCTCTCGAATCCTTCGCAGTTTCCAAACCGCAATTCCCCGCAGCGGATTCGATCGACTCTATCTCATGCAGCATTATTAAGTTGTGGAGAATTGAATGCTGGGTGCGACTGGCCTGTTCATGGCTTCGATAAGCCGCCGCTCTTAAGAAGTTGGCGCGGACTTGGGGTGCATCAAGCCAGTTGGTCTCACATTGGACCGTGGCAAGTCTGCCTGAATGGCTCGAAATCGCTCAGTGATTTGATCGAACTGCACACATGACTGCGGACGGACGGGCCTGGAGACCCGTCCCACGACGCGGCGTGTCCTACTTCTTGGTCATGACTTGCAGGATCGCCTGGCAGAAGTCGGGCAGATCATCCGGCTTGCGGCTGGAGACGAAGTGGCGGTCGACAACCACCGCGGCGTCTTCCCAGATGGCGCCCGCGTTGATCAAGTCGTCCTTGATTCCGGGCGATCCGGTGACTCGTACGCCTTTGTAGACTTTGGCTGAAATCGGGATCCAACCGCCGTGACAGATGGCAGCCACCAGCTTGCCGGCCTGGGCGAATTCTGAAACCAGTGAGAGCACCTTGGGATCGCGCCGCAACTTGTCCGGCATGAAGCCACCCGGGACGACCAACCCGTCAAATGTCGCCGATTGCATGTCGGCGATGCGGGCGTCTGACTTGCAGGGGTAGCTGTGCTTGCCCTTATAGGTTTGATTGGCTTCGGGACCGGCGACGACGACTTCGGCCCCCGCTTCAATCAACCGCAGTTTGGGATACCAGAGCTCGAGGTCTTCGTAGATGTCATCGACGAACATCAACACGCGCTGACCGGCCAAGGGTTGCGAGTCTGACATGATTTATCCTTGAAAAGGCAAGCGTCCGGCGTAAGGCGGATGGTTTTTAGCGACTTTCGAATATCCAAACAAGTTGATCTAAACTCTTAATACACCGGTCATCGGCGTGACAACGTTGAAATCATCGCAGATCGAGTCTAATTGTTTAGATGAAGTCACCCGGTACTAGCAAGTCGCCAAAAACCATCCGGCTTACGCCGGACGCTCGCCTTGGCTATCGCGATACGATGGGCAATTCCAGCGTGAAGGGCGAAGCCATCACCGGGTGCGGTGCCTCTTCCTCGGCGAGGACCGTATCGACCAGGAAATAGAGCAATTGGCGGAGTGCTTCAGGTTGCACCTCGTCAGCCAGAGCCTCGGCCCGGGCTCGCGATTTTTCAACCAGCGTCTCGGCCCTCTTGAAGACTCCGCACGCGTCATAGATCCGTCGCAGCCGTCGCAGTCGGATGGCGGCGGGCTCGGCGGTATTCGTCAGAATGTCGTGCAGCTCGCCTCGTTCGGATTCGTTCGCTGCTTCAAACGCCAACGCCAGCAACAACGTGGGCCGCATCGACAGGGCATCCTGTCCGGCAATCATCTTGTTGTTGTCGTCGCCGTTCCAGTCATGCAGATCGTTGAGGATCTGGAAACCGACTCCCAACTGGCGGCAGAACTGCGGCACCATCTCTTCGTAGGCGGCCACGGGCCCCGCCATGCGGAGTCCGGCGTACAATGCCGCTTCGAAGGCCGGCGACGTTTTCAAGGCGTAGATCTGCAGGGCATCCAACGGAGTCAGATGCTGTTGCGGAGCCGCCAGCCAGGCCATCTCGGCACCTTGGCCATCGCACAGCTTGAGGTGTGCGGCGGCCATGCGGTCGACGATATCGGCAGCGGCGTCCGCCCCAATATCGCTGCGGGCGGACGTCACCAGGCGATAACCCAAGCCAATGAGATAGTCCCCGATGTTGATCGCCTGACCGACACCGTGCTGCCGGTGCAGGGTCTCGCGACCGTAGCGATACATGTCGCCATCTTGGATATCGTCGTGAACCAGGGAAGCTTTGTGGAAGGCCTCAATGGCCATCGCGACACGGCTGACTCCATTGGAAAAGCGGAGCACTTCACCACTCGGGCCGCCTTGCAGACCGACGGCACCGGTCACTGCATCGTAGGCCGCCAGCGTGATAAACGGACGGAACCGTTTCCCGCCGTGTGCCATCCAGTCATAACCGGCAGCTTCGGTCGAGGCGAGGGGCGAAGGGGGCTGAGATCCCAGATTCTTCGTCCGAATCGGTGGGAGCAGCTCGGCAAAATGCTTGTCGAAGAGTTCGTTCGATGATCGCATCAGCGGCACATAGCTGGACGTGGCCGGATCGGGCAGTGGCTCGTATTTTTCCAGCACGTCCCAGACCCAGGACTCGTCCAGCGAGGTATTCTTACAGTCGCTCGTGTGGAGCGGAATGGCATACGATGGAACGCCGGCGATCAAGACCTTGTCGATGGCTTTTTCGAGGACATTCAGGCAGGACACGCCCAGAATGCCGTCGATGTGTCCCGAGACAATGATCTTCAAGACAATCGGCGAGCCTTCCGCGACCAATACCTTGTAGCCCAATTGCTCAGCCCGGACCTTGTAGTCGGCGATTGAGCAAGCACCACATTTTTCGCAATCGAGTCCGAATTCATCGTAGTCGGCGGGACAGCCTTCCGCATGCTTCAGACAGTGCGGCAAGAGCAGCATCCGGCGTTCGAACGGAATCGCAATGAATTGCTGCTTCCAGAAGAAGTTACCGACCAACACCATCGCGAAGCCGAGAAATTTCTCGGGCTGGTTCATGTCGGCCAGCAACCGGCGGCCATGCCCTTCGAGCTGGTCCTTGGTGAACGGTTTCGACTTGTCGATGCTGATGGCGTAACGTTCGGCAGCGACTTTGAATTGTTCGCGCTGGGGCAACGTTTCGGGCACCGCTTTGAGATGACTGGTACTACGTCGTTCACGGCGGCGAAGGGGTGCTTCGTCGTCCTCCGCAACTGCAGTATCGGTCACCGTGGCGATGTCGTCTTCGTCTCGTTCGCTCGCAGTCAGGGACAAGGTGAGTTCCTTCTGCTGTATTTCAGCGTTATTCCAAGATCGCCAGGGAATAGGAGCCCGACGATACGGATCGAATCATGGGGGGTTAGCCCCTGTTTGACAAGGTGTCAAAGGCCAAGTTGAGTGACAAATACCAAGTTATTTCGCTCCACTACCAAACTCAACCCAGATTCCGACTAACTCGCAGCTGCCTGGCCTCCGAGACGCAATGGCCGTAAGCAGTTAACATCAGTGGCCGGAACTTTCCAACAGTTACAGGTGCTGGTCTGCTCATTTCCGTCAGCCTGTGCTATTTGCATTCAGTGTGAGAGTATGAGGGTGTGAGAGTTACGGAGAATTTCCCAATTCGGATTCCCCCCTACTCTCATACACTCGTACTCTCATACTCTCATACACCGCCACTGCGCAATTCTTACATCAAAACGCCCTACCTGCCTCGACTGCTCGGCGCATCGCCTGGGTGGCAAAGCACAGCGGGTAGAGCCTCTCAGAATACCACAATTTCGCAAAATAGAAACCGATCGGCGACTGTTGATGCACGGTTCCGGTCTCAATCCGTGTCAGCAGCCAATCCAGACCGTGCAGTGCCGCATGTGAGTCAGGATTGGCCGACACGATGATTTCCAAGGCGAGAGCCGTCTCTTCGATGCTGGGCGGCAGTCCTTTCGAGCCGCTCCAGCTGCCGTCGTCATTTTGATTTTCGAGCAGCCATTTCAGCCCGCGTTGGTATTCCCGATCGTGCCTATGGTCAGTATCGCGGTAGGCGGCGAGGACTCGGGCTGTTCCGTAGGTGGCGTTTTCATCATCGCGGGCATGTTGATTTCCAAACCAGAGCGGCAGCCACGAACCATCTGGCCGCTGTGTTTTGGAAAGATAGCGAAACCCTGCGGCGACCGCTTTGTCACTTCGAGGCCTCAACGCCTGATCCGCGGCGGCCGTCGAAGCACGTCCCTGCCAGGCGAAAATGGCCCGGATCGCGTGGGCAGTCAGGTCTGGGGCGCTGCGGTCGAAGGGGAGTGTCCCCCAGCCTCGGCAAAACGTTGGCCAGCCGCCATCTCTGTTTTGAAGATCCAGCAGCCAGCGAATGCCATTTCGTAAGCTCTCATCCAATTCCGCGGGGAAATTGTCTGACGCTGTAGGTGAGTTCTTTCCTGCCAGGCTCATCGTGGCCAACAGCGCTCCTGGAGTATCGTCTGCATCCGGGACACCGCCGCTGAGGTCGGTCCATGCCCACCCTCCGGGCTCTGCCTGAGTATAAGGATGGACGGTGCGGTATTGCTGCCGCGACAGGAAGCCGCTCAATGCCTCACGCGAATCCTCCGGCAGGTCCGGTCCCAGCGCGTTGATTGATAACGAGGTGACCCACGTGGCGAGGTTGGTGTCAATCGGCCAACTTCCATCGGGCCGCACGGAATCGACCAGAAAACGAATCCCCTGCTGGACCACGGGATGTTCGGCCTGGCCGATACTGGCGAGGCTCATGGTGACAAAACTGGTCAGCGGGGCCGCCTCTAAAAAACCGCCGGTGGTGGGCTGGATTTTCTGTAACAACCGCAGACTGGGGGCGATTGCAGCCTTACGAATCATTCTCAGCAGCGGGTTCCAAGTGCGACGGTGATAGAACCGGCATTGGCCAATCGCAATCAGGGCGGGCAGCGCATAGCTGACGACGGGCAGTTGCACCCACTTGTAGAACTGATGCGGAATACACGCGAGTTCGAACGGCAACGCGGAGACCTCGCGCCATTCCACCAGACCAGCCAGAGCACAATGCGTCAAAATCGGGATCGAAAAAGTCTTGTCACGTCCATAACGGCGACGCAACGCTGGGACACCACCAGCATGATCAACATACTCTTTCGCCCTGGCCACAACCGCCGAATATTGCTCCACCGTTTTTGTGGCATGGAACACCGCGTGGCACAGCATCGTGGTCGAGATATTACTGAAGCTCGCAGTCGTATCGCCCCATCCGCCGTCCCCGTTTTGATGATCCACCAGCCAGCGCAGGCCACCGGCAATCAAGTCGTTGAACCGCGGCAGCGACGGGATCGCAGTGGCGCTCGGAGCCGCCCGGCGGACTTGCTCGAGGGCCATGACCGCCGTGGCCGTGGAGAGAGCCGAGGTCGACAATTCTCCCACCCAATGTCCCGCAGGCACACGTTGAGACAAAAGCAGGTCTCGAACGCGAGCATATCCAGCGGCGATTCGTTCAGCGGAGACCTGCGACATTGTTGTTCCGGTGGGCTATCGGCGCGATCAGCTCATACATGGGAGCGTAGCGACAATTTCTCCCCTCGCCCTGGTACTCCGGGGAGAGGAGTTGGGGGTGAG
>JAKFVC010000157.1 GCA_021732415.1 Planctomycetaceae bacterium | reverse complement strand
CGGAACACTTCCAACCTTCGACGCTCTTTCTGACTCAGACGCAGTTTGCCCATCGGTCCCTCAGAAACGTCACCATTGTGACATTTCTAAATGGCTCGCGATGTGACATTTCTAAATGGCCCTGACATGCCAGAAGCGCCCGTCGGCGGTTGCAGCGTCCACTTCCCGTCTCTCGTTCAGGCCTACCATGTGGATCATCTTCGGATGGACGACTCGGATCAAACCGACGGCTCGACATGGGCAGTTCTATTGCCCGCAGTGCCGCGTCTCGTCGACCTATGCGGAATGCCTCCGGAGCACCTACTTCCATCTGTTCTTTATCCCACTGATTCCGTTGTCGGAGAGTCGTGATGGCGTCCAATGCTGCACTTGCAAGAACGCTTTTGACGACGAGGTTTTGGAATACACGCCGCCGCAATTGACCGCGTCCTGGAAATGCCCGCAATGCGATCGCAGTTGGCCAGAGTCGAATATCCGTTGCCCGATCTGCAAAGTTCGTCCGGATGGCACCCCGGCCTGATGATCCGTCAGTAACTCCTACGGGTCGGCATTGGTCGCATAGATGAAACAAGGTGGAATTGAAAAATGCGGTTGACATCACTGCAACGACGAACGCTGGAATTTTATCGCGAGTTTCACGCCTCGCCCCCCACGCTGGGGCGACTGTTCGCCAGGTCGTTTGTGCGTCACTTCATCATCATGCTGCTCTTTTTTGTCCCTGCCGCGCTGAATTATTTCATGACGAAGGACCTACTTCTGGCTGGGCTGGCACTGGGAATGGGACTTGGTGTCATCCTGCGCGACGTGAGCCATTTCCGCATCACAATCCAAGTCTGGCCCGCAGTGTCACAGGTTGTCGATTGGAAGAAAATCGACGAATGCCTTGAGTTGGATGCCTATACCGCGGAGTATCCAGAAGAATTGTGATGCGCATCGAAACCGAAGCAAGGAAACACGTCATGCGTCGAGTTGTTCGCTTGGTGTTATTGGTGGCCGTGTGTTGTGGAGCACAGCTCGGGTACGGGCAGGAGGTGAACCCTCTCGAGAGTTACATCCGCCTGCACTACACCAAGCAGGAACACCTCGTGCCGATGCGCGATGGTGTGAAGCTGCTGACAGCCGTCTACCTGCCGCGCGATACCACGCAGACCTATCCCCTGCTGATGAAGCGGACGCCGTACTCGGTTGCTCCGTATGGGGTCGACAAATTCCCCGCGTCGCTCGGCCCCAGCGAGCAATGCATGCGAGCGGGGTACATCTTCGTCAACCAGGATGTGCGCGGGCGATTCCTCTCAGAGGGCGAGTTCATGCAGGTTCGGCCGCATCTCACGAAGAAGGTGAAGCCGACCGATATCGATGAAAGCACCGATGCCTACGACACCATCGACTGGCTGTTGAAAAACATCCCGGGTCATAACGGCCGGGTCGGCATGTACGGCATCTCCTATCCCGGATTCTATGCCTCGGCGGGGATGATTGATGCCCATCCGGCATTGAAAGCAGTCTCGCCACAGGCCCCGGTCGGTGACTGGTACTTTGATGATTTTCTGCACAATGGGGCCTTCTTTCTGGCTCACGCTTACCGCTGGATCGGCAACAATGCCAGCGAACGGTCGACGCCCTCGTCGGACAAATCGAAGCCGGTCGAATACCCCAGTCTGGACGGTTACCGGTTGTTCCTGGAAGCGGGCAACATGGAAGCCATCGGCAAGCTGCAATTGAAGGAGCCGCTGCCGTTCTGGACCGAGATGATGGCTCACCCCAACCGCGATGCCTTCTGGCAGCAGCGCGCCATCCTGCCGCACTTGAAGAATGTCGCCCCGGCTGTGATGGTGGTCACCGGCTGGTACGATGCCGAAGATCTCTATGGCTCATTCAAATCGTATCGGGCCATTGAGGCTCAGAATCCCAAATCGAACAATGTCCTCGTCGTCGGGCCGTGGGCTCATGGCGGCTGGGGTGGTGGTGATGGAGATCGTTTGGGGCCGATCAACTTCGGATCGAAGACGGCCGCTTTCTATCGTGCGGAAATTGAATTTCCCTTCTTCGAACGCTACCTGAAGGATGGCAAGCATCCCGCACCTGCCGAAGCCACGGTGTTTGAAACGGGCTCGAATGTGTGGCGGACGTTCGACGCCTGGCCTCCCAAGAACACGCAGGCGCGGCAGTTGTACTTGAAGGACAAAGGACAGCTCGAATTCACGGCGCCCACGGTGAAAGAGGGCTTCGATGAATACGTCAGTGATCCGGCCAAGCCGGTGCCCTTCACCGAAACCATCACGCCGCGGATGACTAACGAATACATGGTGGATGACCAGCGGTTTGCCGGGAAGCGTCCCGATGTGCTGGTGTATCAAACGGCCGCGATGACCGAGGATCTGACGCTGGCGGGAGCGATCGATGTCGATCTGTGGGTCACGACCACCGGTACCGATGCGGACTTCATCGTGAAGCTGATCGACGTCTTTCCCGATGGCACCGACCCGGCCTTGCAGCCCGGCTACCAGATGCTGGTCCGCAGCGAAGTCTTCCGCGGACGCTTTCGCAACAGCTTTGAAAAACCCGAACCGTTCGTTCCCAATCAACCGGCCAAGGTCCGCATTGAATTGCTAGATGTTCTGCACCGCTTCACCAAAGGGCATCGGTTGATGATTCAAATCCAGAGCACCTGGTTCCCGTTGGTGGACCGCAATCCACAAAAATATGTGCCGAATATCTTTTTCGCGAAACCGGAAGACTATCAAAAGGCCACGCATCGAGTGCTGCGATCGGCAGAGCATCCGACGTCGCTACGAGTCGGTGTCCTGGGCCCGGCGAAATAGGTGTTGCTCCCGTGGCCGACGCTGCCAGCGTCGGAACGCAGACGCTAGCAGCGTCTGCCACGGGGGCGGCTGTAAACTCAGAAGGACCCCTGCATGAATCGGCAACTGTTCGTCGCACCATTGACGCTGATCGCACTGCTCGCCATGGGCTGCCAGAAGCCCGCCGGGAATCCGGGTGAGGCTGCCGCCATCGCCGCCATCCAAAAGCTGGGCGGACGCGTCGAGCTCGACGAGCAGCAGCCCGACAAACCGGTCATCAAGGTCTATCTGCACAGCACGCCCGTCAAGGATGCCGATCTGGCGCATCTCGAACACCTCAAGAGTCTACAGAATCTCTTCCTGGGCAAGACGGGAATTACCGACGCAGGTTTGGAACATCTGCGAGGCGCGATCCATCTGAAAACCCTCAGCCTGAACGTGACCGGGGTGACCGACGCCGGCCTGAAGCAATTGACCGAGCTGAAGAGCTTGAAGACGCTGAACTTGCAGGAGACAAAAGTCACGGCCGCAGGAGCCGCGGAATTAAAGGGGAAGCTGCCGGGAGTGACCATTGCCCGCTGAGTGTGTCGTAAAGTGTGTCGTAGGACGGGTCTCCTGGCCCGTCTGAGCCCGTAGCATTCGACGTAGTACACCCCAAACGCCTCGCGATCTTCGCGGAGCGCCGACTCGCAAAAATCCATACGGCACGAGTCTTCAATACGCCTCTCCTCGGGTGCCACTGGCTATGCCAGTGCCGAATGTCTTTCGACTCGCTGTCCGGCAGAACACTGGCACAGCCAGTGGCACCCGAATTGGGTTTATTGAAGCATTTGGGACTCGGTTAGCTCAGGGGAGCCGTACGCTCCGCGATGATCGCCAGGGTGAATCTTTTATCGCGTCGAATATGACAGGCTCGGACAAGCCAGGAGACCCGTCCTACGGTACTTTCTAACCGATCGACGACGGTGGCATATAGACTCTCGACATGGACGTGGATATTATGCAATGATCATTCTTCGCCGAGTTTTTTCTTCCCTCGGCGGCACTTCTGGGCAAGGATTCATCATGCATGTGTCCGGTATCCATCGACGGCCCTCGTACCTCCGAGGCTTCACTCTGATCGAACTGCTGGTGGTGATTGCGATCATCGCCGTGTTGATTGCACTGCTGCTGCCTGCGGTCCAGCAGGCCCGCGAATCGGCCCGCCGTGCCTCCTGCCGTAACAGCCTGAAACAAATCGGTCTGGCCCTGCATAACTACGAGGGTTCATTCACGACATTCCCACCGGGCAGCACCAGCATGATCGATTACGGAATCTGGAGCTCCAACCCGGCGCAATATCATCTCCACAGTTGGGCGAGCCTCATTCTGCCGAACCTCGATCAATCGGCGGTCTACAATCGAATCAACTACAATGTGTCGGCTCTCGATCCGATCAACTATGCGACCGCATCGCAGCGGATTGCCGCCTATCGGTGTGCCTCGTTCAGTGGAGGCGATTACTCCCAGGATCCCCTCTATACCGCACTGTCCCCGAAGTTCGCAATTCGCAACTATGTCGCCATGGGCGCGACGACAGTCGGCAAGTTATGGAAGGATCCGGACGGCGTCTTCTACGGCATGTCGCGAACCCGGATGGCAGATATTACCGACGGCACCTCATCCACGCTGTTCGTCACCGAAACACGCGATCAAAACGCGTCAGTCTGGATCGATGGCGGCACTGCGGCACTGACATCGCGCAGGTATGATGACAGCAATCCCCCCAGCTACGCTGCCAACCAGATTTCGCTGAACTTCTACCCCTACTATCCGGCGGCCGGTCAGGGGATCGATTGCCTGTGGGGTCCGTCGAGTGTCCACACCGGAGGAGCCCTCCATCTGTTCGGTGACGGCAGCGTCAAGTTCATCTCGCAGAACATCAACTACGCTGTCTACGATGCATTGACGACGCGGGCCGGTGGTGAAGCGTTAGACGGCAATGCCTTCTAAGGAGTTGGGCAGAAATTACTGTGCAGGCTTGGTGAGCCCCTTCCCGTAACGGGCTGTTGATTTAATCGATATGTAAACATAATTTCAGTATGCTTAATGTGAACGGTGATCCGGTTTAAGCGTTCAAACCTATGTTCAACGGGTAGCAACTGCCGCGAAAACGAAAATACGCGATTGGGACTTGATTAAATCAACTAGCCGTTACGGGACGGGGCTCACCAGCGCAATTTATTCTGATGTTCTATTTAGCGAACTGCGCCAAACTGGCGTGTCAGGGATGTTTCGCGAAACGGCGCAAGTCGCGCGGATCGAATCTCCTGTCCGCCTTAACGCCTTCTTCATCCAGGTGCAGCCTCGATCTGTACTTTTGCGCGATCTTCCGAGTGCATTCGTACTGTCTTCATAATTTCCGCTTAGCATTCCGGCGATGTGGGACGCCGGTTTCTCTGACCGTCGCCAGAGAGACCAGTTGAGCGATCCACTTTCACTTTGTCTTAACATATCTCGCGATATGTTTTAACCAAACTTTCGTCGGTTGCGGCGGTTGTCCTTATCGCAGAAAGGGTTCTATGTTATTTCAGCCCGGTTCGAACGAATTCGAATTGACCCACCAGACCGAGGCCACTGAGTGCTCCAAACCAGCCCGCAAATCCCGGCCCCGACGTGGCTTTACCCTGATCGAGTTGCTGGTCGTCATCGCCATCATCGGGGTGTTGATCTCGCTGTTGCTGCCCGCTGTTCAACAAGCGCGCGAAGCGGCGCGGAGATCGCAATGTCGGAATAACCTCAAGCAAATCGGCCTGGCATTCCACAATTACATCGATGCCTTCCAGACCACTCCGTTGCATCAGCATCGGATTGCTTCAGACTATTCCGGTGGCAACGGTGCGGCGGGGGGCAAGTCCTGGTACTGCGGAATCTTGCCCTTTATTGATCAGGCCACGGTCTATAACAATATCGATTTCTCGAATGGGGAAGGCTGGGCGGCTTTCACGGCAGGGACTTCGGTCAGCATGCAGATGAGCCGTGTCCAGATACCGACCTTCAAGTGCCCTTCCGAATCCATGGTGAACACGGTCGCCGGAATTAACGCCGCGAACTTCAACTATGTGGCCAACGCCGGGCGACCGCGAAATTTGTTGAAACCTGGCCAACCCAGCACGGGTGGCGCGGCTCCGCCGGCCAGCAAGGGGATCATTTCCATGTCCCGGATGACTCCCGGCGGCCCCTACAGCAGCAACTGGCGGCAAACCACCAACGCGGCATTTCGGATGCGGGATGTCACCGATGGAGCGTCGAACACCGGCATGCTGTCCGAGTCCCTGGTCAGCAGCAGCATGAACAATAAGGACCGTCGCCGCAATCTGGGTTATACGAACTCGGCCATGATCGAGCAGTATGATGTCAACATCGACAATGTCGTTCGAGACGGCCTGGCCAACTTCCTGAATTGGGGCGATTGGTCACAATACAAAGGCCACTCGTGGATGTATTCCGATTCGTGGCAGAAGCACGTCTATGGCCACGTCTTTCCGCCAAATACGGTCAGTATTGCCGCCTATGCCAGTGACACGTTTCGCTGCCACGAAGGGGACGGCGCGATTACCCCGAGCAGTGACCACACGGGTGGCGTCCACCTGGCCCTGATGGATGGTTCGGTCCGATTCGTCTCGAACAATATCGATCTGAATATCTGGTGGGCGATTGGCACCAAGGCCGAAGGCGAACTGCTCGGCGACTTCTAAATGGCGTCCAAGTACCGCATGGTGGATGGCCGCCCCGGCCGTCGACTTGAATCACGAATAGCGCAGGCGAGGGTTCCTGTATGCGACCCTCGCCTTTCATTGTTGGGCCGGCGGTCTGCAGGAGACAACATGCATCACGCACAATCACTTCGCTTCAGCAACTTTGTCTTACTGATCGCTGGCACTCTGGCGTTATCCGGCTGTGCTGAACAGCCCAAGGATCAGTCCCAAGCACGTCTGGAGGAGATGCCGTATACCCAGGACATCATTCAACAGGAACTCGTAGACCGCTATCTGTCGGTCAATAGCATCGCGCGGAAAACGGAAGGCACAACCTCTTCCGGCGAGCAAGGCCGCTCCTCCAGTGACGGCCCGGGCGGTAATCCGTTCTCGCTGGAAAGAATCGCGGAAGATGTCGTCCACAAATTGCAGATGGTCGAGAGCCAGACCGTCACCGCGCACATTGATGAATTGGAGCGTAAGCTCGCGACGGAGAAAAAGCTCGCGCCACAGGACGTCCAGAAAATCGTCGCCGCTTTGCGTTCCGCAGCCCAGAAATCGAATTCGACTTCAGAAACTCCAGCGGCTCTACGCTAGTGCCACATCCGGGAAGTTAATTCCTATCTAAATCGTGATTCCCCGCACAGTTACCAGCACCGGCACCATTCTTGCGTCACTAATCCAGCGGAGTCTGACCTCGTGAAGGTCCGCCGCGAAATTTTCCGGCATATGGAACGGGTGCCCCACAAGGCGTCGTTCCGAGAGAACAGGGATTGTGCGCCACGACCGCTCGGAGCAACGCTGCGGGCTCGTGGCGGTTTTCACGAAAGTGGGTGCTGAAATGAATTCCGAAGACAATTGGCAACGAACTTTTTGCGTGGGCATTTATTCGAATATCACCAGTGCCGACAACGCGGTCACCAAGCTGCTGGCGGCCGGATTTACCAAGGATCAGATCAACGTCGCGTGTACGAATGAAACATTCAACGAGCACTTCCTCGAGTATCGGAGGGACCATAAAGTTGGCTCAACCCACACGGGCGAAGTGGCGACAGGTGCGGCGATCGGGGCGACTTTAGGCGGCGTGGCCGCGGTTTCGCTGGGAATTGCGAGTGGCGCAGTCCCGTTGGTCATTGCAGGTGCAGCGGGCATCGCTGGCGGCAGTACGATGGGCGGCTTCCTGGGAGCCATGCTGTCTAAGGAAGTCGAAAACGACTTCCTGGATCTCTACCACGATGACCTGCAACGCGGGAAGATTCTGGTCGCGGTCACTTGCCACGGCGATGATGCGGCCGGAAAACTTGCGAACGCCGCGGCGATCTTTAATGAGACCGGTAGCGAAGTCGCCAGCCGAGTCTGATCGCGTCGGGTTGATAAGATATGCATTTCTAATGCGTGTGGATGCTTGAAATTCGTTTAATCGGAGGACTGCATCCAACCCTCTGGACGACCGCGCTGATCGCACGCTGAGCGATCAGCGCGGTCGTTTAACTTCCACGTTGGCCCACGCACTGGCACGACGAAAGCAATCTGGTCTAAAATCCACAGTCCCGGTCGCTTTGCTCATTGTGCAACCACCAACCTGTGGATCAGCCTGCCATGCTTACCGATTTCAACGTCTCGGCGATTCTGTCCATTCGCATTCTGCTCCGAGCTTTCGCGTCGCTGAGCATTTGCCTGCTGCTCGTCTCCATCGCAACCGCCGCAGAGCCCAAGTTGATCAGCGTCGACGATCTGTATCGACTGGATTCGCCCATGACGCCGATCGTCTTGCCAGATGATGGTGGAGTGGTGTATGCCCGCCGCTGGTCGGACCGGGCATCGCGCAGCGTGCGATTCAGTCTGTGGCGAGTCGATCGAGAAGGCACCCAGAAGCAGCCGCTCGAAGAGGGTGAACCCGACGGCCGCAATCCGCTGCTTTCGCCTGATGGGAAATGGATTGTTTTTCAATCCACGCGGCCACTAGCGGATGGCACAGCAGTCGCGCCGGTCCCGCCCTACAGCGATCCTGCCACGGACCTGTGGATCATCTCCACGTCCGGTGGTAAAGCGATTCCGCTTGCGGGTCTCAAGAAGCCTTACGGGCGAGTCTTCAGCGATCCATTCTATGGGAATGTCAGTTTTTCTCCGGATGGCAAGCGCGTGGCATTCGTCGCCGACGATGGGCGCGATATCCGCACTCCCGCGGAAATCCGCAATAACGTGCGGGTCGTTCGCGAAGACCAGGGTGAAGGGTATGAAGGTTACCGGCCAGCACAGGTCTGGATTGCCGACCTGCAGGTTCCACCAACCGCGGTCGCCGCATCGCGCGTCATCCGAGCCACGGACGATGAGCACTGGTATGGCGATCCGCAATGGACACCCGATGGAAAGTCGCTGATCGTGCACGCCAATCGGTCGGCTCAACGAGAATCTGTGCGGTACAGCATCAATCAGAATTATGACTTGTGGCGAATCGATCTCGCCGACAACAGCGTGCATCAGTTGACGACTGGTCCCGGTCCGGAAATCTCGCCCCGCATTTCGGCCGACGGGCGGAAATTGTTGTATCTGAGCATTCCGCGCCGGGGCTCGCACATGGATGTTTTCAATCTGACGGTCAACGATCTGGTGAGCACGGGGGCGGTACCGCATATCGTCTTCGATCAGCACAGTCCGGACGGTGAAAAGCCGCCGCACTTGCCTCCGGCCTTTCCCTTGCCGCGCGATTGCTGGCTGTCGGGAGACAAGGTCTATTTCAACGTTGCCGACAAGACCGTCAATCGAACCGAGAGCGTCGATCTCCGGGTGGGCCCCGCGGCACTCCCCGATCGCCTGCCTGATGTGCACAGTGCCGAATTCGCGAAACAGGCCGCAGCTCGTAAAAAGCTGCTGCCGGTGGCGGACCCGTTTCTGCAGGAACGTGTCGTCGCGCAGGGTGAGGTCGTCACCTGGAAAAGTCGCGATGGTCTCGTGATCGAAGGGATCCTGACTCGACCGACGCTGCCGGGGAGCAAGCCTCCCTTCAAGACGGTCGTCCATCCGCATGGGGGGCCGCATGGCCGGTCCGCGATGGGATTCGACATGACCGTGCAAGTGCTGGCGGCGAATGGCTACGCGGTCTTTCAACCGAACTTTCGCGGCAGCGCCGGCTACGGCCAGAAGTTTATCAACGGAGATCGCTTTGATCTCGGTGGCCGCGACATGGAGGATATCCTGACGGGCATCGAGCACCTGGTTCAGACCGGCGTGGTGGATGCTCGTCGCCAATTCATCTACGGGAGCAGTTATGGCGGATTTACGACGAGTTGGCTGATTGGTCAAACGAACCAGTTTCGAGCCGCCATTCCGCAGAATGCCGTGACCGACCTGCAGACGATGTGGGGCCTGACCGACATCCAAAGCTGGACCGAATGGGAATTCGGCGGCCGGCCGTGGGAGGTCTCGCAAGCGATGCGGGATCACAGTCCGCTGACGTTTGCCTCCAAGGTCAAGACTCCCACGCTGATCCTGCACGCGGCCAATGACCGGCGTTGTCCGCTGCCGATGGGTCTCATGTACTATCGCGCCCTGAAATCGAGTGGCGTCGAAACCGAGATGGTCATCTATCCGGACGAAGGACATCCCATCAAACAGCTGCCTCATATGGAAGACGTGCTCCAGCGCGTGCTGGATTGGTTTGCGAAACACGACATCGCGCAGCCGTAGGCGAAGCGTCGTGGTGCGTCGTAGGACGGGTCTCCAGGCCCGTCCGAGTCCGTAACAACCGACGCCATAAACGATCAACCCTTTGGGAGCTTCGCGCAGCGCACGAGTCGCCTCACAATTTCGACGTAGAAAAATCCACCCCGCATTCCGCTGAGCAACTCGTGCGCTGCGCGAAGCTCCCGAGAATCGAAATCGGATCACGTCGAATGTTACGGGCCTCAGACGGGCCAGGAGACCCATCCCACGACGAAAGTTCGTGAGGCTATACAACCCCAATGGGAATGAGTACCTTATAAGATTGATCACAGCCGCTTCGAGGTGTAGGGGATTTACCCCAACAGGTTACCCACTGGTGACTTGCGACGACTCGATGCGGCTCGGAATGGCGAACTGACTCTGCAGGGAATTTGCGGCCTGACTGGACTCAACGGAGTGCGTACGGTCGCCGACTGCAGATTGAACTATCACCCAGCCGGTTTGGATGCCGTGAACCCCACTTTGGCCACCGACACTGCCGACTCCACCGAGGCAACCGCTTCGGCGGCTCCCGAAATGACCCCGATCACTGCCGTTTATCGCATCCGCTGCGCACCCGGCGCGGTCGAACAGGTCTGCCAGAATATCGCGTACGAGCAAACCGTCGAGGTCCCGCCCGCACTCGCCGAGGCCGATGACCGGGTTCGCCGCTGGGTCGGACGGATCGACTCGATTCAGCCGATCCCCGGCCAGCACGACGGGTTCGAAGCCCGCATCAGTTACGACCATCTCCTGGCTGGCGGGCAGTTGCCGCAAACGTTGAATCTGCTCTTCGGCAATACGTCACTGCAGAAGAACGTCAGCCTCTCGGACGTCGATTTTCCGGATGAGATCCTGCGCAATTTCCGCGGCCCGCAGTTTGGCGTCGAGGGCCTGCGTCGTCTGCTGGGAGTCCATGGTCGACCGCTGCTGGCGACTGCGTTGAAGCCAGTGGGGCTAAGTATCCCTGAGTTGGCAGCGTTGGCGCACGAGTTTGCCCTTGGTGGCGGTGACCTTGTGAAGGACGATCATAACCTGCACGACGCAAATTTCGGTGCGTTTCAGGAACGGATTGCTCGCTGCCACGAAGGCGTTTGTCGAGCCAACGCCCAGACTGGCCGCAATACTCTCTACTTGCCGAATTTGATGGTGCCGGTGGAGCAGATTGAGCGCTATCTCAAGTACGCGTTGTCACTCGGCATTCGCGGCGTGTTGGTCTCGCCGTTCATCGCCGGGTTGGATGTGGTCCGCTCGCTGGCCGAACGGTATTCCATGCTGGTCATGGCCCATCCGACATTTGCGGGAGGCTATTGCGTCGAACCCAAGCAGGGGATCGAAACGGGCCTGCTGCTGGGCAAACTCTTCCGCTTGATCGGGGCCGATATCTCGATCTTCCCGAACTACGGCGGGCGGTTCTCGTTCAGCCAGGCTGATTGCCAAAGCATTACCCGCCACTTGCGCGCGCCATTGGGACAACTGCAAACCGCCTGGCCGGCTCCGGCGGGTGGCATGCGGATTGACAATCTGCCGCAGATGGCTCGGCAGTATGGTGCCGACGCGATCTTCCTCATTGGTGGAGCGTTGCTGGCACACTCGGGCAGCCTGAAAAACAGCACGCGAGAATTCTTGAAGCGGATCGAATCGCAGTTCACTCCTCGTCTGGTCGAACCAGAGATCGGATTGGCCTCAGCGTGCGAAGTTCCGCGATCGGGTGCTCCGTCGAGTACCTCACCCGTTGTCCTGACCCATCTTTCGCACAGTCCGGCCACAGGCACGTGGGAGGGACGACCGGTGGCCGTCTATAAGGCCGGCCAGAGTCTCCCGTTCCGCGATGTCGTGCGGCACGAACTGATCGGCCCATTTGGCGAACAAACCGATTTCGACCTGCGCTATTTTGAGATCGCCCCCGGCGGCTTCAGCAGCCTCGAGAAACATGTCCACACGCACGCGGTGATTTGCGTCCGCGGACAGGGAACGCTGGCGGTCGGAGATGAAGTCGTCCAATTGAAGGCGATGGACGTGGCCTACGTCCCGCCGTTGCATGTGCATCAGCTCCGCAATGAATCGACTGAACCATTCGGATTCTTCTGCATTGTCGATCACGAACGAGACCGCCCTCAGGCACCGTGATCGGCTTCCATCACCCCTGACTTTCATCGCGGAGCAATCCTATGTCGCTCACCAGATCGTTCGTTGTCTCCGCATTTGTACTCTTGGCAGTAGGCGTCTCTGCCAATGCTGCAGAGCCAGCAGATGCTCCCGCCATTCGCCATTCGTTCTTCGTGGCCGGGCCGTCGTTCACCGGCATCATCGACGAGGATGGTAAGGAGACCTGGGATTCTGGACGGCCCGCGGCGCGCGATGGCTATGTTCTGCCGAACGGCAACATCCTGATCGCCTGGGGCGACGAAATCAAAGAGTTCACTCCCGAGAAAAAGGTCGTCTTTCATTACCGCAAGTCGGCCGACAACCGCGAGATTGGCACCGTGCAGCGACTCGCAGACGGTCGCACATTGGTCACGGAACTCGGTAGCAAGCCGCGTCTGATGGAACTCTCGGACAAAGCCGAGATCGTAATGGAGTTCCCCCTGCTGCCGGAAACCGATAACGCGCACATGCAGACGCGGATGGCCCGCAAGTTACCGAGCGGCAACTATCTCGTCCCGCACTTGCTGGCATTCAAAGTCAAAGAGTACACACCACAAGGCAAGGTCGTGCAGGCCTTCGTCACGGATACACCCGATCTGGGCGGCCGGGCAGCAGAAGCGTGGCCCTTCACGGCGATTCGCTTGCCGAACGGCCGGACGCTCGTCACGCTGACGCACTCGAACAAAGTGGTCGAATTCTCCGATAAAGGCGAGGTCGTCTGGAGCATCTCCAATGACGACTTCAAGGACAAGCCCCTGGCCGATCCGTGCGGTGCCCAGCGCCTGCCGAATGGTAACACCGTCATCGCC
This sequence comes from Planctomycetaceae bacterium, assembly GCA_021732415.1. Classification (GTDB taxonomy): domain Bacteria; phylum Planctomycetota; class Planctomycetia; order Planctomycetales; family Planctomycetaceae; genus JAKFVC01. The sequence continues at coordinate 270 of JAKFVC010000157.1, read as the reverse complement.
AGTTACGGAGCCACCGGACCGGTCAAGGTGCTCGAAGTCACGCCGGAAAAGAAACTCGTCTGGACCTACACCGGTAAGCACAAGGCCCATGAGATCCAAGTGTTGACCACCAACGGCAAGCCGGTGGACGGCGTGCCTCTCAAGTAGAGCGCGTTGGTCAGATGGTTGAGTTCATCAGCGAGCAATATGAGAACGACTCTGGCTCCCCTCGCCCTGGTACTCCGGGGAGAGGGGCTGGGGGTGAGGGGCACGATCAACCCTCGACGTTGC
>JAKFVC010000256.1 GCA_021732415.1 Planctomycetaceae bacterium | reverse complement strand
GGTGTGTGAGGTGAGATTCCTCATCAGACCTTGGAAGAGCAATTTTGACATCACCAACTGGGTGGCTGGCGAAGACTGGGAATTATTTCCTCTTGGTGCGGACAGATTTCTAATCTGCGGTACTAGCGCCGTGCCGCTCACGAATTGGGACACGCCCGGGATCATCCGCGCAAAAAATAAGCCTCTATCGGCATGGTGACCGATAGAGGCGTTTAAATGCGTCGGCAGGGCGATGAAAACTGTGGCCTTAAAAAACTCCCTTGCTCAACGCACAAATAAGTCGCGTGTGATATGCGTAATAATGGGGATTTAAGGACACGATGTCAATCCTTTTCACAAGAATCTGGCAAGAATTTCGGAAATTGTCCCACACAGAATCTTAATAGAGACGTAGCCGCCTTCTGCACTAAATAAAGACGAAACGAGATTAGTCGTCTCAATACGGCTCTCCAGTGAACAACGAACGTCAACCCGTCCGACAATAACTACGCTATCGTAACCATGTTGCGGTGCGGAACGTCGGCTCAACTGCGTATAATTCGTCCAGGAAGATGATGACCCCGTTCGCCAATTCTGCTCAGAAGGCACCACGATGTCACCGACTACTGCGGAATTACAACAGAAGCAACTGCAGCAGGCCGAGGAGCTGCTGTTTTCCGGCCCTCAGAAGGCGGGATTTGCCAAGGAATTGTTCTTCGGGCGGTTTCTCGGCCCGGCCATGCTCCCGTACCCTCAGCTTTCTCCCGCGGAATATGAAATCGGTTCGAAAGCGGTCGCAGAAGTCCGCGATTTCGTCGATCACCACCTGGACGCGGCGAAGATCGACCAAGACTGCGACATTCCCGCCGACGTGTTCCAGGGGCTCTCGCGGCTGGGGGTCTTGGGGATGACTGTCTCGCCGGAAAATGGGGGACGAGGGTTCTCGCAACAGAATTATTGCCGCGTGATGGAAGTCATCGGCGGGCACTGCGCGTCGACGGCCGTCTTCGTCAACGCCCACCATTCGATCGGCCTGCGCGGGCTGGCCTTGTTCGGAACACCCGAGCAAAAGCAGCGCTGGATGCATCCGCTCGCCGAGGGCAAACAAATCGCCGCCTTCGCCCTGACCGAACCCGAAGCCGGATCGGATGCCAGTAACGTGCAGACCAAGGCCACTCCTTCGGCCGATGGGAAGGGATATGTTCTCAACGGAACCAAGCGTTACATCACGAACGGTGCGATCTCCCAGATGCTGACCGTCATGGCTCGTACGCCGGATGCTCGCGATCCCGACGGAAAAATCACTGCGTTCCTGGTGACTCCCGACATGCCCGGTTTTGAGGTCGTCGAAGCGCGGATGCCGAAGTGCGGGATCAAAGGGACGGCGACTGCTCGCTTGGCCTTTCACGATATGTACGTTCCGAAAGAGAACGTTCTCGGCCAGGTCGGGAAGGGTCTCAAAGTGGCCCTCACGGTACTCGATTTCGGCCGCACGACCTTCGGAGCCAGTTGCACCGGCGCCGCCAAAGTCTGCCTGCAACTGTCGCTGGAACATGCCCGCAAACGGCGTCAGTTCGGCAAATCACTCGGCGAATTCGAGCTCATCAAGCAGAAGCTGGCCCTGATGGCCGCCGACACCTATGCAATGGAGGCCGCCACGTATCACACGGCCGCCCTCATCGACAGCGGGGCCGAAGACTACATGCTCGAGACGGCCATGTTGAAGGTGTTTGCCAGCGACGGCCTGTGGCGGATCGTCAACGATGCCCTGCAGATTCACGGCGGGGCCGGCTATTTTTCGAACATGCCGCTCGAACGGATGCTGCGAGATGCCCGGATTAACCTGATCGGCGAAGGGGCCAATGAAGTCCTGCGGTGCTTCGTTGCGATGGTGGGCCTGCGGGGCGTCGGCGAGCAACTAAAGAGCGTCCTCAAAAAACCGTGGACGGCCGGCAAACTGCTCCATCTGCGGGCTCCCCACATTCGGGTCGCGCATACACTGCTGGTGGAACCGGCCACCCAGTTGGGCAAGCAGATCCGCCACTTCGCCAATGCCTGCCAGGGAGCGCTGATTACGCTACGTGAAGGCATTCTCGACCGCGAATACATTCAGTCGCGGCTGGGCGACATCGCGATTGAACTCTTCACCGCGAGCTGCGTCTACGCCCGCCTGTCGGCTCTTCCCGACAATCGCCAACTGACCGCCGAAGAACGGACCCGCGAATGGGATACCGGTCTGTTCTACCTCAAAACGGCCATGCGGAGAAATCAGCAACGATTCCGAGACCTACGCGACCATGACGATGAGCCAACGAACCGCCTGGCGGATTCGCTGCTGAAGGGTTGATGAGTTTCGTTGATCGCTAGTTTTCGGAGTGGGAGGAGTGCACCACGGAGACACGGAGAACACGGAGATTTAAGAAGAGGAAGTTTTGAGCCACAGAAGGACACAGAAGAAACACAGAAATTAGGAGAAGACGTTAGCAGGATGGCACGAGATTGCTTATTGATACTTATCCCGGAGGGATTAAAGAGAGTAGCCGGTGGTTGAGCGCAGCAGCGACACCACCGGTTACAAGCATTCAATCTTTTTCGACCCTGGAGTGGTCGCAGAATCGTTGATCTGCGACCCCTCCAGGGTCGGAATGCATTCGTCTTACCTTTCCGGTGGTGTCGCTGCGCTCAACCACCGGCTACTCTCTGCGACCCCTCCGGGGTCAATGAACGACGTTTCAATTCCTGATCAAATCAATGATTTTAAAGAGAGAGCTCTCGCGACTCCATAAGGCTGAAGAGTTAGGAATCAGAAAGCGAATTCTATTCCTAATTTCTGTGTTTCTTCTGTGTCCTTCTGTGGCTAAAAACTCCCCCTTCTTAACTCCGTGTTCTCCGTGTCTCCGTGGTGAAATCCAATCCAGAACGTTCACGCTCCCTCGAACAACACCACGCTGGCCGTAAAGCCGTGCATGTAGTTCTTCGGCCCGACCGGCCCCAGTTCTCCCTGGGCGAAGAACCCTGCCAAGGGGATCGGGCCGCACGTTTCCTGGATCGTGGCTGCGTCATGGTGCGGCTGGGAAAACAAGCGAGTCCCGCGGCCGTTGCACGAGAAGAGCAGGGCGGCTTCCACTTTTTTGTTCTCAGTTTCTCGCACCAGCATCTGCCGCAATTCTTCATCCGCAGACCGAGCGTCCCGGACATGGAACTGGATGGTCTGGCCAGTCCGTACATGATTGCCGATCGCAATCGCGCGCGATTCCTGATCGGCTCCCAGCACATTCCCCACCAGAAAATCGCCGCTATGGAACGAGTCCTTATACTCGTTCATGACGATTCCCACGTGCAAACCCTGCTGGACCAGCCGCTGATCGTCGCCTGAGATCTCCTGCCAGATCTCCTGCAAGCGGTCGAGGGCCGGTTTGCCTCCCAGTTCGAGGATCACGTTGCGGTCGGCCTTCGTGACGACAAACGTGTGGCCAATCTGGCGGCAGCCTTGCGACACGATCGACTTGATCTGCGGCCCGCCACGGATGATGACGCCGACCGCGCCGTGATCGATGCAGTCCCCCTGAAAGAACAGCCGATTCTGCCCGGGACCATGTCCGCCGCTGGCCATTCCTCCGAGTAAAGGCACTCCCGGAGCCATATCCTGCAACTGTTCGATGATGAAATCGACCGCACACGAGTAAGGTTCGCCCAGCAGCAAGACGGCCCGGATTTCCGCCGCTTCAGCCGGGGCAAATTCGGGGAAACCGTCGCACACGAGACCATCGGCCGTCGATCGAAACTGCAGTTGAAACGGTTCCAGAACGGCTCCAGGAAGATGAGCCGCCCACAGGCTGACCCCCGGCTGGCCTTCGATTTCTTCTCCATCGCCGGCAATCGATTCGGCCGCACAGCCCACCAGCACGCGGCAGCCCAGAGCTTCCTGCACGCGAGCGGCCGCCTGGTCAAAACCGGCCGCGTGGGAATGCGTCATAAAGAGGAACGCCAGATTGGGGGTATCGACATTCAACCCGGCGCGAACCTTACGGCAAACGGTGTCGACGGCGGTGATGGTATCGGAACTGGTAGACAGGCTGGAGGCGTATGACATAGCTTCAATCGGTGATTGTGTTTTCGTGAGTGGTTTTTATTGGGCGACGTGTCGCAGCCGATTCATAGCATAACGACCGTACCCCGTGCGAGTCACCGTGGGACGGGTCTCCGACCCGTCTGAGCCCGTAACAACCGATTTAACAAAGGCCAATCCCTCGCGAGCTTCGCGCAGAGCACGACTCGCATCAATCAATACGGCCAATTATCTCACAAAACCCAGGACTCCGGGTGCCACTGGCTGTGCCAGTGCTTTGCCGGACCGGATGTCGAAAGACTATCAGCACTGGCATAGCCAGTGGCGCCCGAATTTGGCCGTATTGAAGCGCGCGGACATCGCTAGAGAAATTGCGCCGTGCGCTGCGCGACACTCGCGAGGGATGAACTTGTTTCGCGCCAAATGTTACAGGCTCAGACGGGTCGGAGACCCATCCCACTTGGAATTCACACGGTTTCGCCCACCGCATGCACCAGTCCTTCTCGATATGTTGGAAACTGAGGCGTCCAATTCAACATCCGGCGAGCGTACGCATTGCGGCAGCGTTTGTTTAATCCCACGGTCCGCGTCGTCCCTGCAGAAATTGCCGGAGACGGATCCTCTTCTGCAAAGCGCGGCGGCGGAGCCCCGACGAGTTCCGCCAAGGCCGAATAATAGGCCCGCCGTACCACCGGTTCATTGTCGCTGATGAGAAACAACGGCGACGGCACCTTGCGGTCGGCACTGAGCACCACGGCATCGGCGGCATCGTCCACATGAATCAAGTTCAGCCAGGCATCGGGATTTCCGGCCAGAGGTTCACCGCTTTTCAAAGCTGCAACGCGAGACAACAAGCGAGCCGGGCCGTAAATGCCCGACAACCGCAAGGCCGTCGTCAGCGGCGAATCGATTCCAAACGGACGCCACTCGCCCAACGACAGTTCGGCATCGCGGCAGGCCTGACCGTTCGGCTGCGACGGTTCGCAAACGGACGCTTCGTCGATCCATTCGCCATTCGACTGACCGTAGACGCTGGTGCTGGAAATGTAGATCAAGCGTTCGGCTCGCCGCGAGATCTGCTGCATGACATTGTGCAAGCCGGACACATAAACGTCCCGCTGCGAAACGCCACTCGTCCGATCCCAGCCGACCGCCCATAACACAGTGTCGACCTCGGGCAGAGCAGCCAGGGTCTCCGGCCGCATGACATCCCCCAGGATGGGCGAAATTCCCTGCGAACTGAGGCCGGCCGCATTTTCCGCCGAACGAGTGAGAGCCGAAACGGAATCCCCCGCAGCCAACCAGCGTGCCGCGACCCGCGTTCCGAGATATCCACAACCAATAATCAACCGCCGCATGACGTGCCTTCCGAAAAACGAGTCCAATGCATCCGTAGGACGGGTCTCCAGGCCCGTCCGAGCCCGTAGCAACCGACTCAGCACACATTAAGACCCTCGCGAGCTTCGCGGAGCGCATGGCTCGATTTCCTTAGCGAAGTCCGTGTGCTTCAGTATGGCCCAAATCTGGGTGCCACTGGCTGTGCCAGTGCCGGTGGTCTTTCGACACCCGATCCGGCAAAGCACTGGCACAGCCAGTGGCACCCAGAATTCTGAGTTTGGTGAGCTAATTGGCCGTATTGATTCATGCCAGTCGTGCGCTCCGCGAAGCTCGCGAGGGATTATTCTTGGTGAGATCGGGTGTTACGGGCTCGGACGGGCCTGGAGACCCGTCCCACGACACGTACTACCGAACCTCATCCTCCCACAAAGTGTCAACGTATCAGGACCAAACCCACGCCGATAGTTCCCCGGAACCACCATTTCGCCTGTACGTCAGGACAAAGTCGAATCGCAAAGCTTCGCTGTGGTCCCCATTCTTCGCCGTCTCACTCGCCACACCTATTCAAAATCGGCCCAAATGGTAGAATCAGTAGGAGTTGACTCTGGTCAGTTGCCGAACCAATAGTTAGGGAATGCCGAGTTGCTGGGGTAGCGGAATCTCGTAAGAGTTCCGCGGCATACTCCACCAGCGGTCCAGAGAGTTTTTCAGACATCTTCAAGCGTCACCAGGCCAAATGAGCGATGCGTAACGAATCCGAACGTCCTCAAACAGACAATCCCTTCACAATTCCTGTGGCCGACCGCCTGAAGCGTCTGCCGCCGTACTTGTTCGGGAAAATCAATAAGCTGAAATACCAGAAACGCGTCGCCGGAATCGACGTGATCGACCTGGGGATGGGCAACCCGACCGACGCCCCGCACCCGATGATCACCGAGAAGCTGAAGGAAGCGGTCGAAGATTCCCGCAACCACCGCTATTCGGTGGCCAACGGCATCTCGAACCTGCGCCGCGAAGTGGCCGCCCGGTACTTCAAACGCTACGGCGTCAATCTCAATCCGGACGATGAAGTCATCGCCTGCCTGGGTTCCAAAGAGGGCTTTTCCCACCTGTGCCTGGCGCTGATGGGTCCCGGCGACACGGCCCTGGTCCCGGCCCCGACGTTCCCCATTCACGCCTATTCGGTGATGCTGGCCTCGGGCAACGTGCTGGCGTTTGACGTCACCAAGCCTGACCAGTTCCTGAGCAATATCTCTTACACCTGCCAGCACCTGTTTCCGAAACCGAAGCTGGTAATCGTCAACTTCCCGCACAATCCCAGCGGCACGACGATCGAACAAAGCTTCTATGTCGATCTGGTCAAGATCGCCAAGCAACACAACTTGCTGGTGATCAGCGACTTCGCCTACGCCGACATCTGCTTCGACGGCTACATGGCCCCCAGCTTCCTCTCCACCCCGGGTGCGAAGGACATCGGCGTCGAAATGACCACGATGAGCAAAGGCTTCAGCATGGCGGGCTGGCGTATCGGCTTCTGCTGCGGCAATTCCGAAATGGTCCGGGCCCTGGCCACCATCAAGGGCTACTACGACTACGGCATTTTCCAGGCGTCGCAGATCGCCGCAATCGTCGCCATGCGACATTGCGAATCGGCCGTCGAGCAAATCGCCAAAGAATACGAAGGCCGCCGCAACGTCCTGTGCGACGGACTGCAGCGCCTGGGCTGGGACGTGCAGAAGCCGAAAGCCGGCATGTTCGTGTGGGCCAAGATCCCCGAACCGTGGAGCGAAATGGGCTCGATCGATTTCTCGATGAAGCTCCTCGACGAAGGCGGCGTCGCCGTCAGCCCGGGCCGCGGATTCGGCGAAGAAGGCGAAGGCTATCTGCGGCTGGCGATCGTCGAAAACGAACACCGTCTCCGCCAGGCGATTCGCCAGATTGGGCGCTGCCTGAAGAAGGAAGTCAGCTTGGCGTAATTCGCCAGTCGTCCTGAGAAGCACAAAAACCGCACGATTCCTCAGCGAGGGCGTGCGGTTTTGTCATGCGCTGGAATGTCTGAGAGACGAAAGATCGTCAGTAAAAGCCGTCCAGTGGAGTCGGATCAATGAGCGTTCGTTCCGGAGTCCGCAGAATTTTTTATCTGGTCGCTGATCTGTTGCGTCCCTGGCACGACAACCAACTTCCCGAGCACCTCCAGTTCGGTGAGATTGAGTTGGGGGGCTTTAAACGAGAGTACATGGTGCGCACCGCCATTATGTCGGAGCATGTCACATCACCCGGCGAAGCCGTTGAAATTTTTGAGATCGTCGGGCCGGAGCATGTCGAGTATGCCTTACGAGCGTGGAGGCCTCGGCACCTGTTGCTGATGGAAGACTTGTCTCTCGCGTTTTATCCGCTCCTCGATGTCCCTGGCCCCTTCGGTGTGCCGCAGATTCACATCGATCGGACAGTTGAGATTCTGAGGCACTACTATGTATACATCGGAATGAAATGCTCGCGCGAGGACTCCCGTGCGCGGATCGATCGCTTCCTCGAAAATCAACGAGCCGAGCGAGAGAACTGGGAACGACTCGAAGCTCTCAACGAAGAAGTAGAAGAAGACGAGTAGACGAGTAGCCATTATCCGGTGGTGTCGCTGCGCTCAACCACCGGCTACTCTCTGTGACCCCATCCGGGGTCAACCAACGTTGAACGATCGACACACCTTGAACAACTCCCCGTCCTCAGCTATACATAACGACGGTGTATGTCTATCCGTCACCAGCCCAATTCCCGTCGGCCAGATCCGCCGCTTCCCACGCTACGAAAAACCTCAACGTCATGTCGGACCTCATTGACGCCGCCTGTGATATCTGCGGGCGACAGTATCGCTGGCCGGATGAGCGATTGGGGGAATCCGCGACGTGTCGCTACTGTGGGACCAAGTTCGAGGTCACCGTTTATGTCCCTCCTGATGAGGACACGAATGCGAAAGACCTGCAATGGTTCAAGGGCGTGGGGATCGCAATCCTTGTACTGATAGTGGTCGCCGGATTGAGCAGCCTGCTGGTGCTCCGTCCGTCGGCGACGGGGTGGAGCGTGGCCGGAGGTTCCTGGGGATCTCGACCAAATAATTCGTACTCCAGTACTTCGCCGAGTCCGGTTCATCAGCAGCACTTCAATCCCGCCGATGAGATTCGCTCTCGGTTCGACCAACGCGGCCCGGGACAGGGCGGATCGATTCCACGAGGCAACCCTGTCAATACGCCCTCAGACGTCTCTCCTGGTGATTCGACGCCAACGACTTTCACATCGATCTCGCCCACCGAAAATCCCCGGCACGCCGCGACCTCTGCCCCCATTGTGACCGAATGGGGATTCGTCGGTCAGTTCCCCAACCGCAAGCTCCAATTGAGGGGCACTGGTCTGCAAGGCCTGACCAAGTTCCAATATCATTTCGGTTCGGGATTGTCGGATGCCAGATGCAATCAGGTCTCTGATGTGCTCCTCGAGACGGATGGTTTCCATGTCAACTCGGGAGGCGTCACTCTGTATGCCATCACGAATCCACAGGGTACGGCGGTCGTTTTCTCAGACGACATTGCCATCGTCAACACGCTTCGGACACTTCCTCGCCGTTTCTCAATTAACGATCCGAAGCTGTATCTCGTACAAAGCGGTGGCCAGCTCCTGAGCGAAAGTCCGACGGACGTCCTGGTCGAACAAGGTGGGCGGGCTACGGTGAATCCCCTAGTCGGGATGGCGATCATTAAACGCGGTGGCGAATTGAAGACGCGACTCCCCAGCGGCATCATCTTGGAAGCCGGGGCAACCCTGACTTCGGAACTCTCCCCCGTGAGTCAAAGTTCAAGTCCTATTACAGTTCCCACGATTACCTTCTGCAGGCTGCCGGTGATTAGCAAGAAATAGTAGGAGATGGGAGGGCGAGGCTCCCGCCGAGCCTAAGACGACCGCAGGTCGGCGACCGCCGGAGGCTCCAGAATTAGCCTCCGGCGGACGCCGAGCTAAAGCTCGTCTTAGGCTCGGCGGGGCACCCTCTGGGTCCCTCGCCCTCCCAACAATTACCAAGCCACCCACATTCAACATTATCCAACTCATGGCCAAAACCAAGACACCCCCCACTGAACCCTACACACCGCTGCAACAGCAGATCCTCGCCGCGTTGCACGATGAAATCGAGCGGCCCAAGGTCACCACGACCTACAAGCTCGGGCTGCTGGCCGTGGCGCTCGCCAATTTGTTGCTGCCGTTGCTGTACTTCGGGCTGATTTTCCTCGTCGCCCATGCGATCTATTGGAACGCCCAATACAATTCCCCTGGCCGCAGCCTGCTGAGTCTCGCGATTTACGTTGGAGCCTACATCCTGGGTGCGATCACCCTGGTGTTTCTCATCAAGCCACTCTTCGCCCGCGATTCCAAGCAGTCCGCACCGCTGACTCTCAAGCGATCTTCTGAACCGTTTCTGTATGAATACGTCGAAGCCATCTGCGATTCGGTCAATGCTCCGGCGCCCGATTCGATCCAGTTGGTTTGCGAACCCAATGCCTACGCGAGCTTTTCGCAGGGGCCCATGGGCTTGCTTACTGGTCGCATGACACTAACCATTGGCTTGCCTCTCGCAGCGGGAATGTCGACGCGCCAATTAACCGGAATTCTGGCGCACGAGTTCGGCCACTTCTCCCAGGGTGGCGGGATGCGGTTGTGTTATGTTGTGCGAACGATCAACTTCTGGTTGATGAAGATCGTTTTTCTGCGCGATGCCTGGGACGAAAGGCTCGAACGGTATTCGCAAAACGGGGACTGGCGTTATCGTTTCTTCCTGTACGCGGCGCGTGGTTCGATCTGGGTCTCGCGGCAGTTGTTGTTCGGCCTGCTCTGGATGGGCAACGCGATCAGCTGTTTCTTAATGCGACAGATGGAATTTGATGCCGACCGCTACGAAGCACGGATGGTCGGACATCGGACTTTTGCGGCCACCTGCAGCCGGCTGTCTGAACTGAGCATCGCCCATCAGATGGCGATGTCCGACTTGCGGCAGTTTCATTCGGAAGGACGCCTGGCCGACGATCTGCCGACGTTGATTGTCTCGAACGTCCAGCACATCAGTCCGAAGTTTCGCAAAGAGTACCGCAAGATGCAGCTCGCGCGCGAGACGGGGCTGTTCGATACGCACCCCGCTGACCGCGAGCGTATCGAGAACGCACGCCAGGAAGATTCGACCGGCCTGTTTCAATTGCCGGGCGAGCAAAAAGATCCGCCGGCGACCGTCCTCTTCACCAAGTTCGAGCGGCTCTGCCGGGCCATGACGTCGGATTACTATGAAGACATCCTCGGCAAACATTTCAAAAAGAAACTGTTACATCCGGCCGGCAAATTGATTGCTCAACGGGACGCGGAAGTCGAGGCGGGCAAGGCGCTCGATCGTTATTTCCAAATCCACGTTCCGGTCGATCGCCCGCTCACTCTTTACGACGATACCGACAAGCCACCCGCCAAACCGCGCGAGGCCGCGCATGATTTGAAAGCGGCGCGGGACGAAATGCTGCGTGAGCTGGAAGAATACAAGGACCTCCCCGACCGTTATCAGGAGGCGGAAAATACTCTCTACACAACGGCCGAAGCGCTGAGCGTGATGGATTGCGGGCTGCGAATTAAAGCTCGCGATTTTGATCTGCCCGACAGCAGCCGCAGGACGGCCGAAGCCAAGCACAAGCGAGCCAAGTCCGCGACCCAGTTCCTCGCCGCCAAGATGCTGGTATTCGAAACGGCCGCGTCGATGCGGATCTCGACCGCGCTGAGAATCCTGCAAGTGCCCAAGGTCGCCGACGCCATTCCGGACGGCCGCGCATTGCAGGACGAAGTTCGCATCATGATCCGCGATGCCAAGTTGATCAGCGGCATCATCGGCGGGCTGCCGATCTTGCGGATCCTCTATCGCCGCATCGCCGTGCTGTTTGCTCGCCTGGGAAAACAGCCGAGTCAGAAGTTGATTCGCACCATCATCGATCAGCTCGAAGGGATGCACACGCGCATTTATGACATCAGCAACGAATTAAAGGATCATTCCTATCCCTTCGATCATGCCGACGACACGATGTCCTTGCGCGACTTCGTGATCCCCTACCTCCCCGACGAAATGGACGTAGGAGCCCTGTGCGACACCACACAGCTGCTGTTCGAACGCCTTTACACGCTGCAGGTCCGGCTGTTTGCGCGGCTCACCCAGGCGGCGGAGAAGGTGGAAACGGTCCTGGGATTGCCGCCGCTGCCAGTCCCCGGAGTTAAGCCGGAGAACAAGGATTCGGCTGCGTAAATTGGGGAATAGGCAATGGAGGAGATCGAATGACCTGCCCGGGTTGCTCAACGGAAATGCGTGCTGGTACGGTCAATGTTGCACCCGCAACGATCAATGGTATCGTCGAATTCGTCCGGATATTTGCCGGCGAGCAAGGGTGCTCACAGCAATACCTCTATTTCTATCCGGCCGGGGGAGATGATAGTGTCTGTGTGTTCGACGGGCGGGCGAACGCGTTTCGCTGTCCGAATTGCCAAATGGTTGTGATTGCCGCGCCCGCCCAGGCCGTGTCTGATGAATCAATTTCCCGATAGATCGGGGGATCAGATTCACCACGGAGACACGGAGAACACGGAGAAATCTCAGGTCTTGTCTCCGTGTTCTCCGTGTCTCCGTGGTGAAATTCCTCGTCTGGTAATTCATCAGACACAGCCTAAGCTTTGCTGTTTATCCCCTTTGGGGAAAGATCTTTCGTTGCCCCTTTGGACTGCCATTTATCGATAAACGGACTATTACCTGCCTGACGCGATATCCTTCCCCCGGTTGCATTGCCGATCTGCCCTCCAGATAATGACCCGGCTCGCAGCACATCTCACTCGGTCACGTTCCGGCGTGTTATTTCGGCGAGCTTTTCAAGCAAGTTTCATCGTCGACTAACACATCATCAGGAGCTCGGAACATGCAGAAGACGTCGATTTACGTTGCTCTCGCGCTGGCGTTCAGTTGTGTGCTGCCCGCATTCGCGGCAGACAAGGTGGCCCCCGTGCGGATGGGCGCCGGCCCCATGATCTTCGACACGGTCCCCGGCTGGGGTCTCAGTGAAGAAGGCAAATCGGTCATCGGGCCGACCCACGGCGGGGTCTGCGTCGATAAAGCGGGTAACGTCTATACCAGTGCGGATATCGGACTGTTTGTGTTCTCGCCCGATGGCAAGGTCCTGCGGCGCTTCGTCGGGGACGAATACACCCGCATGCACGACATCGAAATCCGCCAGGAAGCCGACGGCGAGTTCATCTACGCCGCGCGCAACGCCGCCGCTGAAGGCATCAAGTTCAATGCCGAAACCGGTGCGATTGTTTTAAAACTTCCGTTTCCCAAAGAATCGAAATTGGAGTTGAAGCAATTCAGCCCGACCGCCATCACCGTCGCGGCCAATGGTGACATTTATCTGTCCGACGGCTATGCCAGCAACCACATCTTCAAGTTCGACAAGGCCGGCAAATACGTGATGCACTTCGGGACCAAGGGGAACGAGCTCAAGCAGTTCAACACGGCTCACGGGATGACTCTCGACACCCGGTACGAACCCAACCGCCTGCTGGTTTGCGACCGCAATCACACCCCGAAAGGCCGCCTGCTGCACTACAGCCTCGAAGGCGAATACATCGACGAAGTGATTACGGGTCTGGGCATGCCGACCTCGGCCGCAGTCCAGGGTGATTATGTCTCGGTGCCCGATCTCAAGGGGGGCGTTGTGATCCTCGGCAAGGACAACAAGATCGTGACCACCTTGGGAGCCAACCCGGACCCCGCCAAGGGAGGCGCTTACAACATTCCACAAGCTCAGTGGATCGAAGGTGTCTTCAGCGGCACGCACGGCTCGAACTGGGACAAGGACGGCAACCTGTACGTCCAGGACTGGAACGTCTCGGGACGCATCATGAAGCTGGCGCGAGTTAAGTAGTTGATGGTCTGGCCGTCGTTGCAGTGCGGTAATTTTCCGCCACTGGGGCTTGTCCCAGTGGTATCTACACAACGTATTGCTTCAAAAAACGCTGAATATATGAAGGAAACTGCTCCCCTCGCCCTGGTACTCCGGGGAGAGGGGCTGGGGG
>JAKFVC010000255.1 GCA_021732415.1 Planctomycetaceae bacterium | reverse complement strand
TCTCTAGTAGCCGGCCAGTCACCGCTCCGTTGGGACAAGCCCAACGGGGGCGACAACGCACGCCAACTCTTGGTTTCACTGTTACCAGTCACCAAGTATCTCAAAAACTATTCCCCACCAAATAGCGGCTACACCCCTCCCACAGGGGACCAGCAAGTGGGAGGGCGAGGGCCCCAGAGGATACCCCGCCCTCCCAATCAATCATCGTCCATCCTAGGCCGCGTTTGATGAATCAGCAGATAGAAGAATTCACCACGGAGACACAGAGAGCACGGAGATCAGATTTGAGATTTCTCCGTGTTCTCCGTGTCTCCGTGGTGAATCTAATTCTCTAATTTAGTAAGGATTGGATTCATCAAACACGCCCTAGCGTTTCGAAAGTTCGAAAACAAACTGGTTCGTCCCCAATCCTCCCCCCGCCGTGACGAGTTTGCAGAGTTGGAAACCTCGCTGACGGAAGAAATCGAAGATCTCTTCCGGTTTGGCAACTTCAAACGGATAACCCCCGACCCAATCGACGATATCGCGCCAGGGCGACATTCCACGGCTGCGGTAATAGCTGTTCCAGGAATGAAACGGCCGCAGCCGCAGCAGATCGCGCACCATCGTCGGCCCCCACAATCGGAGCGCAACCGGATACAGAACCAACGGTTTCAGCAGACGCGGCAAGCGGCAGTAGGTCTGCTTGATTGCTCGCCACACCCGGCTCTTAAAGCCCTGGTCATTGTAAATCGCGATGAACACCTTGCCCCCCGGCACGACCAGCGGGACCACCGACTCCAGGGCCTTCCACATGTCCCCCGTATGGTGCAGGACACCCCAGCTATAGACCACATCAAACTGGCCGAGTGTCGCCAGATACGATGGATCCAGTACCGACCCGCGTTCGACCTTCCAGTCCACATCCTCCGGAAAATACCGCCGCCGGAGCTCGCCGGTGCAGCCGACCGACGAAGGATCGTAGTCAAACGAATGAACCCGAGCTCCCAAGCGACGTGCCGCGAGTGAAAACAGCCCGCTCCCCGACCCGATGTCCAGAAATGTCTTCCCCTGTAGACTGTCAATCTCCAGCATGCTGCGCAGCGAGGCCTCCGCCTCCGCGATACGCTGGTCGTTCAGCACAGCGAGAAATTGGCGCCAATTGTCACCAAACGTAAACCGCTGCCCCTGCTGGATTTCCGCATCAAATTCGGCGGAGGGAGTGACCTCAGCAGGCGGTCCAGTGGATCCTGACGGTAGCATGCCCGGCTTTCCTGTGTCCTGTAGCCTGACTCTCTGAGTCGGGTTCTTCTTTCAAACCAAACCGCGTTCGCCCCACAGAGTCCAATTGCGAACACCCCGGTTCCAAAGTGATTCTCACCAGTTTGACATCACATTACCATCGCCACGCCCTTGGGAGGATGGCCGCCCCGGCCGTCGGCATTCGAATCGTGAGCACCAACCAAGCCTGAGTGCCAAACCAACCAGCTCCGCTTGCATTGACATGCACTCTTTGAATTCTTTGGACACTTGCTCATCGATAGCGAAGCACTCGACGGCCGGGGCAGCCATCCTACAAGCACTTTGAACTCTTTGAGCATCTTTGATCCCTTCGACTTCTTTGACTTCTTCGATCCCTTTGAATTCTTTGATCCCTTCACCCACCAGAAATCAAGCGAGCCGGTTGCTGTGAGGCCTCGGACCGGAATCGGCATCGAAATCGGTCCGAGGCCTTACGGCACCCGGCTCGCCTTGTCGACATTTTCTGACGCGACTTCTTTGAACTCTTTGACTTCTTTGACCGCTTCGACCGCCCAAATTCCAAAGTGCCCCCGTGGCAGACGCTGCCAGCGTCTGTTTCTGCCGACGCTGGCAGCGTCGGCCACGGGAGCCGAATCGCGATTGTTGCGGCGCGACTTCTTTGAACTCTTTGATTCTTTTGAATTCTTCACCCTCCAGAAATCAGGCGATATTTTTCTGCCGCGACTTCTTTGAACTCTTCGACTTCTTTGAACGCCCAATGCCCACGTGGCCGACGCTGCTAGCGTCGGCGGACACAGACGCTGGCAGCGTCTGCCACGGGAGCTGAGGACGCTCCACACTCTTTCTATCAGACTCTCGACCAACAAATGAACTGCCCCAACACCGAAAACCGGGCGTCTGCTGATCTCCAGGAACGTCCAACTTCGCCACAAGCCCCTGAGCTCATGGCACTTCGGAAACAACTTCAAAACCGTGTGCGCCCTCGGACCGACAGACCTGTGTTCCTGCAATCTGGCAGGAAGAAACCACGCCCGTCGGTGGGCTCTCAGTGATCTGGATCGATATACTGCTCCGTCTCGTGGCCGACGCTGCCAGCGTCGGTATTCACGCTTTCCATTCCGACTGACCGGAGTACGACATGAATTCTGACGAACTGCACGGACGAGTCGCCCTGGTTACCGGAGCCAGCAGCGGCATCGGCCAGGCCACGGCGATCGCCCTGGCTCGGGCCGGCGCCTTGGTTGGCATTCACTATCACTCCAACCACGATGGAGCCCAGCAGACGCTCGATTCGATTCGCGATGGTGGCGGGGATGGAATCCTCGTTCAGGGTGATCTGTCGCAACCCGCCCAGGCTCAACAGGTCGTTGACGACATCGTGTCTGCCCTTGGTCGCCTCGACATCCTCTTCAACAATGCCGGTTCACCACTGGAACGCAGCAAGCTCGAAGAGTGTTCCGTCGACTTGTGGCAGCAGGTCCTGGCCACCAATCTGACGAGCGCGTTTGTCGTAACGCAGCGCGCGATCCCGCACCTCAGACAATCGGGAAACGGGGCCATCATCAACAATCTCTCGTTGTCCGTGCAGACCGGAGGAGCGAATGGTGCAGGAGCCTACGCCGTCGCCAAAGGCGGCCTGCAAGTCATGACCAGAACATTGGCCAAAGAGCTCGCCCCCCAAGTCAGAACCAACGCGATCATGCCGGGGGTCATCGAAACACCCCACCACGAAGTCTTCACCAAGCCGGAACGCATGCAGCAATACCGGACAGAAACCCCGCTGGGCCGCAACGGAGCCGCAGAAGAAGTCGCGGCCACAGTCTTGTTCCTGGCCAGTGACGGTGCCCGCTTCATCAACGGTGCGCTGATCGACATCAACGGCGGACGGTTTCTGCGATAGCAAACCAAACATCCGTCCCTTCAGTCCTTTCTGTCCCTTGAATTCAAAAGGACGGAAAGGACAGAAGGGACATAAACGACAAAGCCCCGCACCGAAACAAATTCAGTGCGGGGCTTATCTTGATCAAAGTTCGCCAAACGGCCGGAAAATTACTTCTTTTTCAGCGCCGTCAAGAACTCCACGACGTCGGTCAATTCTTCAACCGACAACAGCTTCGCCAGATCAGCCGGCATCAGCGATAGCTTCTGCTTCACCAGGTCTTCAATGTCCCCGCGAGCAATCACCTTGGTAATCGCCTCGTTGTTGCGGAGCGTGACGGCCTCGTCGGTCTGGCTGATCAGGATGCCGTTGAAGACCGTTCCGTCTTTCATGATTGCCGAGAACGTCTCGTAGTTGTGACTGATACCCGCACTCGGGAAAATGATCGATTCGAACATCGCTTGGCGGCTGAGTTTGCTGCCGATTTCAGACAGGTTCGGACCGACTTCCTTCCCCTGGTTATTGACGATGTGGCACGTCGCACACTTGCCGGTCGTCGCGTAAATCTTCGCTCCGTTGTTGGCATCGCCCCGCTTCGTCGCCAACTCAACCAACGCCGGCAGCGGCTTGGAATCCTTACCCGCCGGTGACGGGAACAGTTTTTCAAAGACAGCCTTCTGGGCCGCATCGAGCGGTGCACTTTGCAGAGCCGCCGCCAACGCCGGAGCATACGTGTCATCGAACGCCTTGGCTTCGGCCAGTTTCAAAACTTCGGCCGCTCCCGCTTTCGTACGAGTGGCTCCCTTGATCGATTGACGTCGCAAATCGGCCGGAGCATCCGCATTCTGCACGAGAGCCAGCAACTCGGGAACGACCTGAGCGTCACCTGAATTACTGAGTGCGGTTGCCAGCCCCACTGCCAGGTTGCCCTTCTCCTTCGCTTTCAGCAGCGTGGTCAGCATCCCCAACTGCTGCTTGGCGAGGAGAACCCGCACGGCGTCGATCCCGATCTGATCATCGGGCTTGGCCGCAGCCAGTTGAGCCAACTCCGGATAGCGATCCGCAACATTAAACTTGTCGACCAGCGTCACGAACTGCGGCTGCCCCTTGGCACCTTCCAGCACGCGCAACAGCGCGGCCTTCTGCTGTTCATTCTTGCTGACATCAAAACCCTTCAGGCGATTCAAGGCCTCAGCAGTGACGTACTGCACCTTCTTCGAGTCACCGGTCGTCGCGAACGCCAGTTGCACGAGCGCGTCTTCTTTTTCTGCCCCCGTCAGGAAATCGAACGCTCGCATGTACCGCGGGCATTGTTCGACGGTCGTATTTGGATCGGCAATGATCTTGGCGAGCAACCCGGAAGTCTTCTTGGCACGCGACCGCCAGATGATGTCGTGACCAGCCACCGTATTCCACTTATCGCCGGCATGATGTAGCCAGGCGTCGAGGCACGCGTCCCAATCCTTGCCAGCACCAATTCCCAACGCTTCGAGATACCAGCGATCCTTGCCATCATGCCGCGAAGCCAGTTCGGCCCAGTAGAGCGGCTTCGAAGACGACTTCGTCAGGTGCAGAGCAATCGCCACCTCACGCAGGGTCGCGGGAGGAATCGGGCTATCTGTCAGTACGTTGTCGAGCTGCGAGCGAATTACCATTTCTTCGAAAGTGATCGCCAGTCGCTTCTCACCGACATCGGTTTCGACCGTGACATTGCCGGCACCGGAAGCCACGATTTGTCGACCAGCCCGAATCGCGGCGACGCGAATATCGGGATTCTGATCGTGTAGAGCTTCCGAAACGTGAACCAGTCCCTTGTCCTTGATCTTGCTCAACAACCACATCGCCCGAGCACGCAGCGTCGGGTTCGGATCTTTCTGAATGACGCCTCGTTTTCCTGCTGGCAACTTGGCCAAGACGACCAGTGCCGCTTCGGCCTTGTCACCCATCGCCCGCAACGCCGTCCAACCCAAATAGCGAGTTACCAGATTCGGACTCTTCAGAGCTTCGATAGCGCCGGCCACCGTCGAGACATCCACCGCCGGGAACTTGTAAGCCGTCTTGGGCGGAGCAACTCGGAACAAACGCCCCTTGTCAGCATCACCCATGCGGTGACCACCGACTCCGGGGTCGTACCAGTCCGCGACAATCAACGAACCATCGGGAGCCACGCAGACGTCAGACGGGCGGAACCAGTTGTCTCGCACGCCATTCAAGACGTTGACGATCTCGGCCGTATAGCCGGCTCCCGACTTCTTGGTCGGATAGGCTCGCACGACATTCGGCCCGGCATCACAGTGAATCGGCGCATTGCGGAAGATCTCGGGCAGCAGCGTCCCTTCGTAGAAACAGATTCCCGTCGGCGAACCAGCCCCGGTTTGAACGAGATTCGGCACGACACCGGGATCATTCAAATGCCAGTGACGCAACGGAACTTCGGTCTCGAGATTCGTCCGCGGCGTGTTCCAGCCAGCGCCGGTGATTTCATCCACATAGCCAAAGTTGCCGAACTCCATCACATAGTTGATGCGGACACCCTTGTTGCCGTCGTCATCATTGTCCGACTGCCACAAAGTGCCGAAGCTGTCGACGGTCACTTCGTAGTTATTGCGGAAATTATTTCCGAGGACTTCGAACTGGCTGCCATCGACATTGCAACGGAAGACCAGCCCCTGACGGTACGGTTTTCCCGAGTCGTTCACTTCGTTGCCAGCCAGATCGACGATCGGCTTGCCAGCTGCATCGGACACGCCCTTGCCGGTGTTTCCAACGTTCCAATACAGCTTGCCATCGGGCCCAAAAATAAACGCGTGGGTCGAGTGATCATGCTGAGGCTGCCCGACATTCGTGAAGAGTTTCTCCTTCTTGTCCGCCTTCAAGTCTCCGTCGTCGTCGGTAAATATCCAGACATTGGGAGCACACGACACGAAGACCTTGGTCCCCTTGCCGCTGGGAGTCGGAAACACACCAATTCCCAAGGCCGAATCGACTTCATGCCCCTGGAAAAAGACCGTCTGCTTGTCCGATACCCCGTCGCCATTCGTATCCTCGACGACCAGAATCCGGTCGCCCTCCTTACGTTCGCCATTACGATGACGGTAGTTGACGACTTCACACACCCAGACACGGCCGAGATGGTCCACATCAATATCCGAGGGGCTCAGCAGTCCCGAAGCTTCGGACGCGAACAACGTCGCTTCCAGACCGTCGGCAACATCCAAACCCTTCACGGCATCCAAAGGATCGCGGCTGCCGACTCCACCCGCGGGAGCACTGCCTCCACCACCCGCAACCAGATACTTCGCATCGGGCTTGTCGGTGAAGACGAAGAATTGCACTGTCGAACCAGTTTTCTGAGAAGTCCCGTCGACATCCAAACCGGCAATCGCTGTGAACTTGGTGAACGCCGAGCCCTCGGGCAGAGCATATTCAATCAACGAATTCGCGTGAGTTCCAATGCCATACTGAACAGGTTTACCAGCCACAATCAGCGGGCGACCTTCGCAATTGGCGTTGACGTTCACCTTGCCAAAGCCGCTCGTCGCCGATTTCCACTTGAGTTCCGTCAGCTTGACTTCCCCCTTGGGCCCGATCAGCTTGGGCTCAATCCAGTCGGCCCAATCGGCGGTAAAACCATCGCCGCCGTCCTGCACCACCAGATAGAGCGACTTCGCTCCGGTGATATCGACATCCACATTGACCGCATGACCAGCGATGGCCGCGGAGACAATCTTGCTATCAAACTTCGGCTTGGCTTGAGCATGGGCTGCGGCCGGCAGGGATACCGCCGCCGAGGCCAGGCCCAACATGAACACCAACGATGAGCGCGTCAACTGCATGTAAAAGGCTCCGAATGGAGAAGTCACCTGGGATCTGCCTACGGGTACAAGGCGTAGCGCCGTACAGTCCGCTGAATGGACGAGAACGCCACTCATGAACTGGAATCGATGAGTGTGTAGTAGTGCTGCATCAAAGTCAACGGAGCGCTGTAGCCCGACTCTCCGAGTCGGGTGCATTTCGATGCGACCTCGCGCGGACGCCGGATCGTAGGACGGGTCTCCAGGCCCGTCCGAGCCCGTAACGATCGACGCGAAACAAGTTCATCCCTATGGAGCTTCGCGCAGCGCACGACCTGCCTACAGTTAAGAATTGAGAATTCTCCACCTGCTTTCCCCAATCACGCCGTGCGCTGCGCGAAGCTCCCGGAGGATTAATGCTTTTTGAGGTTCCAGGTTACGGGCTCGGACGGGCCTGGAGACCCGTCCTACGTAATACGACTCGCCTACGGCGACTCACTGGCAATCTGCTCGTACCGCTTGATTGCCCGATCATACGCTTCCCGAGCCGCCGGACGTTCCGCTTCCGAAATGTACTTATGCCGGAACTCCCATAACTGATGCACGGCCTCCAGGCACCAGCGGGCACTGTCGCGCGAGGCACGAATCGGCTGGCCACCGACAATCACATCCACAGGATTCGTATGCATCTGAGGAAAGTGTCGTAGCGCCACCCAACTGCTGCGTTCAATCGGCACATCAAACTCCAGCGAGTGGACCTTTCCATCCGCAGGCACCGTCTGGCCGGCCACGACCACGCCATTCGCCACCAATTCCACGAGACGCTCGCCCCCTTTGACAGAGTCATTGGACCGAGGAGCGTGCAAGTTGACCGTATCACCCAGCATTCGTCGCCCGACCGGCGGTTGCAAGGTGCCGTACGCGACTCCCACGGGAGTACTCGGAGCAAACACGACCTGCGATTTCACCTTCACTCGGCCTGATTTCTCCAGCTTGATCTGCGATTCACCGGGTCGAACGTCATTGACGGTGAAATCGAGCGGGTGAGCAAAGCCATCCGAAACATACGATCGCCCCTGCCCCAAGCCGTTACACCAGTCGGTATAGTCCACGTGATCGACCTTCCCCAGCCGCACATAGACCCGCCCTTGGCCGACTCGTAAGCTGCTCATGCAGGGAAAGTCAGTCTCACCACTGCACTTCAAGGGAAAGCCGCAATTCATCAAGTGATACCACGTATTCCATTCCGGGATGCGGGCCGTATCCATCGCACTGATGAAGTCGCACACACCTTCTGCAGTGCTGACGCAGATCTCCAGAGCTCCGCCGCCGTTCATATCGGGAATCGCGAAATTGGGCAGCAACTGAGCGGCCCGGCCGAAGCTCGCCGTCAGTTCGGCGTCGCTCAACGCACCATTCTTGTCTTCGTCAATGACCGCAAAGGCCTCTGGCAGCAAGACCTTTTCAGCCTCCGCTGCCGACAACGTCGCGTTGGCATCCTGGTCCCAACGAGCCAGCATGCGTTTCGCACCGGCCATCGGATTCACGTGGAGTGCCGAATGCGGATAGCCAGTCACGCCCCCCTGATCCTTGCACCATTTCAACACTGGCACTGTCCATGTGGGCCAACCTTTGTCCTTCGTCCCGTCTGATCCAGGATAGGTTTGCTCACGAAGATTCAGCAGACAGACATGCCCCAGCGCCTGCGACCCGAAGCCGCTGACTTCAATGTCATACTTGAGCAACGTAAACGGCTGGCTGATTTCACTCGCCACCGGCTTGAAAAACTGACGCTGAAATTCATAACACGGCCCCCAGGTCAGGACGCAGCCCACATTGAGCCCTTCGCCCTTCACCTGGGTAAACATGTCTTCCGGCCGAACACCCTTCGTGGGCATCTCATAGTGCGAACAGCCAGCTCCATGGATGTGATGGTCACCACAAAAGAACCCGTGCTGTTGTGCATCCACCCAGCGTTGCAGCTTCAAAGCGAGCCCCGTCGAACCGGTGGCCGGCACCTGGAATTCCTGCTGCAGCTCAAGGTATTCCGGACCACGACAATAGGTCACGACAAATTTCCCAGGTGGCAGCAAAACGGCATCGCCGTCCGTACGATAGATGTGCGGCTGGAAGAAGAAGTCGGGAGCCACGCGTTTGGCCTGGGGCGGGTAAACTCGTCCAAACGCATCGCGGATGGTCAGCCTGGCGGCCGTCGGCACTCCGTCGAAATCGTGGATCGTCAGCTTCACCGGGATGGCGGGCTGGACCTCGAAGAGGACCGGCACCTCACCCCGAAAACCCAGGTCCTGAGTCCCCTGTCCCACATCAAACTCGATGGTCCCTTCGCGTTTTCCTGATTCCGTACTGGCAATCAGGGCGATGGCATACTCGACTTCCAGACCACTCAGATTGCGGGTCATCGGCGGAGCAGAAAACATTTCCACGTTGAGAAATCGATCCGTCCGGCCGGCCGCGTTTTCATTTTCCTTGAGTTCGGTCTGAGCCTGCCGGACCAGCGTCCCCAGCGCGGTCCCGGCATAGACCGGCCCGGATTGCGGACTCTTGATGACCAGCGGCCGGGCAATCGTACTTTGATTGATGACCTTCACCAGCAACGGAGTGAACCCCGCCTGTTGAATCGTGGTCTTGCCCGGTCCGCGTTGAACCTTGACGCGGTTCTCCGGATTGATGGAGACCACAAACGCCACCAGCGGGTCGAGCAATTTCTGCAATTGCGACACATCACGAGCTTGCCCGGCAGCATCGAGTTTTTTGACGAGCTCGGGAGCCAGCGGCGAACCGAGATATTCCAGAGATTCCACCACGCGGGAGACATTCCCCGCCAGGGGCTGCCCTTCGACCCGGGTGACCTTCTCAACCTCTTGCCCCTCAACCTTTTGCCAGGGCAGCGACGATGCCACCCCGATCACGATGACAAACAACGCAGTGCGACGGTGAAGCATCAGGCACCTCGGTTGGAGAATCGGGCCCCCGTGGCCGACGCTGCTAGCGTCGGCGTAATCGTCGATTTCGACGTCACGGGAGGGTGAGGCTCCCGCCGAACCGGATAGTCTGGCGACTGCCGAATGACGCTTGCGGTTCGGCGGGAGCCTCACCCTCCCATGTGCGATCAGACGGCACTACGCCTTCTTCTTGGCGGTCTTCTTCGCAGCGGCTTTCTTAGCCGGAGCAGCCTTCTTCGCAGGAGCCTTGGCGGCTTCCGTCGTCGCGGCCTTCTTGGGAGCCGCAGCCGCCTTGGGCTTGTCGGCAAACACCTTGTCCCAACCCTGCCAGAATTTCGGATTCGTTCCGGTCCTTACGATGGGTCCACTCATAGCTCATCCTTCTGACTGACAATAACCAACGACACGTGACAGACGTCACGACATGTTACGGGACAACGCAGCACGGCCTATGTGGCCTGCAGTGAACGCGATTTTGTCGGCGAGAGAGGTACCCTGTCAAGGAGGTCTTACACGAAGCCGTATCAGATCGAAGTGAAAATGCAAAATAACATGAGTCGGTGAGCCGAGCGGTGTCAGCCCCGGATTCTTCGAGGGATTTCCAAACACAGAGGACACAGAGATGGGACAACCCCCTCTGTGTCCTCTGTGCCTCCGTGTTTCCGAATCTGTATCAGAAAGAATTCGAGGGCTGATGCCGCTCGGCTCACCTGGCTAAATTACTGACTGCTCTCTGGTCAATTCATCGCCGAAGACTTTCCACGCCGTCCCAGCATGACCAAAGTCACACTTCCCTGGATGAAACATCTCCGCAAGAATCTCTGCCGACTCCACCAACCGTGGTCCAGGTCGATTGAAGAACTGATTCCCATCGGTGACGTAAACTCGGCTGGATCGCACGGCCTGCATCTCTTTCCAACCGGCACGCGACCCCAGCGGAGCGAGCTCCAATGAAGCCTTGGCGATATCCCAACCGCAAGGCAGCGCCACAATGACCTCAGGATCAGCAGCGATCAGGGCTTCCCAGTCCATCCACGGCGAATGCAGCCCGGCAGTCCCGAAGAGATTCTCTCCCCCGGCGATCTCCACGAGTTCCGGCACCCAGTTACCAGCAGCCATCAAAGGATCCAGCCACTCCAGACACGCGACTCGGGGCCGAGAATTCAGGGCCCGCGTTGCGACCTGCAACGCCGACAGCCGACCCTTCAACCGGTCGATCAGCGATTCACCGCGTGCAGAAACTCCCAATTCCTCAGCGACCAGGCGGATGTCACGCCACAGATCGGCCAGAGAATTCGGGTGCAGCGAAACCAGCCGAGCCGGTGCATCGAGTATCCCGCACACCGCCGCCTCGACATCCTTCAAGCTGACAGCACAGACCTCGCACTGGGTCTGGGTCAGAATCACGTCGGGAGACAGTTCTCGCAATTGCAGCCCGTCAACGTCATAGAGCGACAGCCCCTGACTCGCTGAGGACTTCACCCGTTCATCGATCTCGCGACTGCTGCCCGTGACATCAATCAGCGGACGCGAACATTGCGGCAAATGCAGGATTGACGGTGGATAGTCGCACTCATGCGAACGCCCGACAATGAGGTCCTCGCAACCGAGGGCACAGACAATCTCGGTCGCGCTCGACAGCAGCGATACAACTCGGGGCGGGGCCACTTGTAGCCTGACTCTCTGAGTCGGATGCTTTTCAATTTCGACACCGAAACACCCGACTCAGAGAGTCAGGCTACAGAAGACGCTTACCTCAATCGGATCTAACGTCGTCTTTCGGAACCGGCACTGCGACCAACTTGCCGCTCCCCATCGAACGACGCTCCACCATGGCGGCGACTTCGAAGAAGATCGCCGAGTAAATCAACGTGCCATAAATCGACCGTGACAGGAATGGCAACGCGGCCACAAAGCACGCAATCAATCCTGCGGGAGATTTCTCATAGTTCGTACTGCCGACGGCCCATTCACCGAAGTTCGTCACCAGGAAAAAGACGATTTCACTCGCCACCGCAGTCACTCCGACCCGGGCGATAGACGCCTTCCCCCGCAATGACAATCCAATGACGCCATGCAGAATAAATCCCGCATAAACGAACGGCAGCGAATTATAGAAGGCAAATGCCGGACGACCGCTGATGGCTGCAATCAACAGATCGCTCAGCAGGTAGGCAATCAAACCGATCCCCAAGCCTGCCCAGCGAGCTGAGAAGTAGGCCCCACCCAGCAGGCACATCGCCGGGACGGGTGAAATATTCCACGTGAAGGTGGACGGATCGGTCAGCGAAATCAGACCGAGTCGCTCCAGGACATACGGCAGGACCCGCATCCCAATTCCGAATGCGACCAAACCGAGTACGACGAGATTCTGATTCCTGGGCTGCTGCACGTCTTGACCTTCCCTATTCCAAAAATACAACTGACTCCCGTGGCAGACGCTGCCAGCGTCTGTGTCCCTCCGACGTTTTTTGTCGCATCGACCACGGCAGGCTACTTTTTAGCAGCGCGCGCCTGCGAATGCACGGCTGCGACGGCATCGAGATCAAATCCCTGCGTCGTTTTTCCCCCCAGGGCACTCAGCCCGAGGTCGGTAATCCGCACAAAACGAATGACTGTCAAACCCAATTCGGCGATATCAAACCCTTCCCCACCGGCCTTGGTCGGGTCGGTCGGACTGATGTCGCGGCCTTCGTCGGTGTCGGGATTGCTGTAGACCGGCAGATGTCCCGCACAGCCTTTTCGCGTCCCCGTGTCAAAGGCAAACGTCTTCCAGGTCACACCATCTTCACTGACTTCCACCTTCGCCAGATCATACCCGGGATTTACGGCCCCAGTATTCGGTGCCGGCTTGATGGAATTCTCGAAGATCAGCAGATCGACCCCTTCGCCGTCGATCACCTCATTGTCGACGAACTCCAAAGTGATACTCCCTTCGCGCCCCAGCGACAGGACGTGGCTACCGCCGATGGTCTCGCCCGTCCCATGCGGGCATCCAAGCACGATATCGGGCAGTTTCGCTTCATTGAAGCCACCCCCCTGGCCTTTCTTGAACTCCACCACGCGATCCACAAACGGATCACCCTTATCGGATTTCGTCTCGGTCTGGAAACCGAACACCGACAGCCCGAAGCCCACCAACATCAGAATTCGAATCATGTTCAGCCTCCCGTCGCCGGACTGGATGAAACTGGAGCGGATGACTGTGGCCCATTGGCTGTCAATCGCGTTTGGTCGTAATAGCAGACTGGCCCGCCGGGCAGACGCTCGGCCATTTCCCGCGGCGGTGCCGGATACCATTTATCGCACTTCTCGCAATACAACCCCTGGACCAGAGTCCGTTCGCCGGTCTTGGGGTCAATCGCGGGTGTCGGAGTCCATTCCACGCGTGTCACTTCTCCCGTCTTGGGATTGAGCAACGTAATCTCGTCGGCGTCATCCTCGGCGACAGAGATATCCACGGGAGTGGATTTCGTCTGTTGATAGACGGTCCAACCGGCCAGTCCACAGCAGCCGATGACGGCGAGCAGGATGAAGAGTTGTTTCATAAGAATCGTTACCCGTGGCGGACGCTGCCAGCGTCGGCGTGATGTCATAGTTTTCCGCGCTGAATTTACTCCCCTCGCCCTGGTACTCCGGGGAGAGGGGTC
>JAKFVC010000314.1 GCA_021732415.1 Planctomycetaceae bacterium | reverse complement strand
GAATCGGATTGTGTAGACAGCAATGCCCTAACGGGACGGGGCTCACCTGCCTAATTTCTTCTGCACGCCCACGTAGTTAAGAGACTACTCAATTCCGCGTCACAAACTCATTCAAATTAAAAATGGCCCGGGCCGCCGACGTCCACGCAGCCAGATCAGGTTTGTTAATCCCCTCGGGAATCGGTGCCAACCCCGTCTTGAACAAGGCGTCAACACTCGCCGGATCGCTATCAAATTCCGCTCGATCGGCCGCAATCAGATTTCCCATCGCGGCCAGCTCACGATCGGTGGGAGCTCGTGACAAGGCGACATTCCAGGCCCAGCGCAATCGTTCCTCGGTCGTTGATCCTCCCTCTCGCAAAATTCGTGTCGCGAAAACTCGCGCCGCTTCAATAAAAGTCGGATCGTTCAACAAGACCAATGCGGCCTGCGGAACAATGGACTGCGGCCGCTCGCAGGTACATTCCTCGCGACTGGGAGCATCAAACGCTTTCAACATCGGATGGAGATAGGCCCGCTGCCAATGGGTATAGACCCCGCGGCGATACTGTTCGGCCCCCGTGTCCGCGACATACACGCGCTTCGGAAAATTGAGGAACTCGAAATAGCCCGCTGGCTGATAGGGACGCGAACTGCGGCCTCCCATTCGCGAATTCAGCAACCCGCTGACTGCGAGGGCGTTGTCACGAATCATTTCCGCCTCCAGCCTCCAGCGCGATTGCCGGGCGAGCAAACGGTTCTCGGAATCGGCACTGGTTCCGACAGACGTTTGCCGATACGTGCGGGAGAGAACCATCAGCCGCACCATGTGCTTGATGTCCCAGCCGCTCTCCATGAATTCGATCGCCAGCCAGTCGAGAAGCTCTGGATTCACCGGCGCTTCCCCCTGGGCCCCGAAATCATCGAGCCGTCCTGCCAACCCCTTGCCGAAGAATTGCTTCCAGAGCCGATTGACGAAGACTCGCGCGGTGACCGGGTTGTCGCGGGAAGTCAGCCAGTTGGCCAAATCCAGCCGAGTTGCCCGGCGTTCTAACGCCAGTTGTTTGAAGATTGTGGGGACTCCGGGGGCGACGACTTCGCCACTTTCATCCATCCAGTCGCCTCGACCGAGCACACGGACCGGACGCGGTTCGACCGCCACGGTAATTAATGTGCGACGCTTCTCGGTGGGAGCCAGCGTCGTGGTGACTTCCAGCTCAGGTTCGCGCTTGGCGGGATTGCTGTCTCCCGATTTGAATGACCGCAGATCGTCGATGTCACTGAAGAACGCGGCGATTCGATAGAAATCGCGCTGCGGCAGAGGATCGAACTTGTGATCGTGACACTCGCAACATTGCAGGGTGGCCCCCAACCAGACCGAACCCAAGTTTCGGACGCGGTCTGACGCATATTTCAACAGATATTCCTTCTGCTGCACGCCCCCTTCATGAGACGTCTGCAGCAGCCGGTTGTACCCCGTGGCAATCTTTTGCTCGACAGTTGGGTCAGGCAGCAAATCACCGGCCAGTTGCTCGCGTGTGAATTGATCGAACCGCATGTTGTCATTGAATGCCTGAATGACATAATCGCGATAGGGCGAGATGTGATGTTCCTGGTCGCCGTGATAGCCCACCGTGTCGGCGTAGCGCACTGCATCCAACCACGCGACGGCCATTCGCTCGCCGTAATGCGGAGAGGCCAGTAAGCGATCAACCAGTCCGGAATAAGCCGCGTCCGCGTTCTCGGCAAACGCCTTGACGAAGACTTCAACTTCCGCGGGACTGGGCGGTAACCCGGTCAGATCGAACGAGACTCGCCGCAAGAGCGTCCGGGCATCAGCGGGCTGCGTCGGCGTCAATCCTTGCGTTCTCAATCGGGCCTGAATCAGTCGGTCGAGATCCGAATTGGCCACCGCACTATCGGCTTGCGCGGGCACTTGCGGTCGGACCGGAGCGACATACGCCCAATGTTCTTTCCAGGTCGCACCCTGTTCGATCCAGCGGCGGATCAGTTCCTTTTCGTGCGGAATAAGCGTCTTACCTGAATCGGCTGGCGGCATCACCTCGTCAGTGTCGGAATGCGAAATCCGCAGCCAGAGTTTGCTGTCGTCAGGCTTGCCAGCGACCACAACGTGCTGCTTGCCCTTGCGTTGAAAGATCCCCTCACGCGAGTCGATTCGCAAGTCACCTTCGCGATGCTTTTCGTCAGGCCCGTGACAGAAGAAGCACTTATCCGACAGAATCGGCCGGACGTCTCGTTGGAAATCGACCGGAGCCGCAGGGACATCGGCCGCCATTCCACGGCCGGCCGTCAGCCACACGCAAAGCCCTACGAGTACGACGCGAACAGAACGGACACTTATCCAACGACAGACCTCAAGCATCATGGAGCGCGCTCACTTTAGATTTTACCCAATCATAGCGTCCGTCAGTCGCTACTTCGCCAAGCCCCAATTCTATCCGCGCGAGGTCCACCTGTCATCAAAACACCGTAAACAACAGCGCCTGCGCCGACCGAATCAACCACAGCCGTTCATCCTTGGTGAGTTCTCCATTTCGCAGGATTTGCGCAGTCTTATTGTGAGTTTGCGTCACCAGGAACCGCTGCAGTTGCGTGAGGCGTTTCTTTCCCGACTGATCCGCGGTTTGCAGCAAGTCGGTGATGCGATGAATGGTTCTCGCTTCTTCCAGATCCGGCGCCGGTTGCTTGATCCATTCCGGCGGGCTGGCAGAATCCGCCGACTGACGGATGACTTGCAGGATCACATTCGAAATGGACGCGATTTGTTCATAGTTCAACCGGTCCGGAGTGTCTTTCGGGGTGTGATAGTCGGGATGCTCGCCGGTGGAAAAAAAGAGAAACGGGACCTTCTCGTCGCGGAACGGTCCGTAATCGCTACGCGTTCCGACCAGATCGGCCCCCAGTCGAGCCAATTCGAGCCCCTTCGGTGGTGCCAGTTCTTGCAACAAGGGTGTCAGTCCCGTTCCGTATTCGCTGCCCATGACGAAGACAACCGGCAGAGGCAAATCGCCCAGCGAGCGGCCCAGCATGTCGGACGTAATAAACAGTTTGACTTGCGACAGCTTCCAGGGGGGATGAGCCGCAAACCAGCGTGATCCCCAAAGCAAGTGCTCCTCCAGATCAAATCCCACAAATGCGATGCTGCGTTTCGGTCGGACCGTACCCGTCGCGAGTTGGCGAGCAACCTCCAGCATCATCGCCACGCTGCTGGCATTGTCGTCTGCGCCGGGATAGATCTTTCCATTCCGCGTCCCAAGGTGATCGTAATGGACTCCCAGGACAATGATTTCGTCCTTCAGTTGAGGATCACTCCCCGGCAACAGGGCCCCGACATTGAGACCCCAGATGGGAGTTGTCCCGTCTTCATCCTTAACACCCGGGACTTGCTGGGCATAGCTTGTTTCGAACAACGGCTCCAGGGCCAGCCGTTTGAACTCGGTCACCAGGTACTTGGCCGCCAGTTGGCGACTTTCCGGCGAACCGCGCCCTGCGAGGTCCTCGCTGGCCAGGTAGGCAACGTGCTTCTGCAGCGGTTCGGCGACAATGAGCGAGGGGACGGGAATCGTCTTGGCAGGGGGAGTAGCAGGTTCTTCGGCGCGGAGGCAGATCACCGTCAAACAGCAGAAACCGCTCAAAAACCACATCCGTGCCATGCGTCAATCCTTGTTCGTATACGTAGAATCCTGATTCGACGTCATGGGAGGGCGAGGGACCCAGAGGGTACCCCGCCGAACCGCAAGCGTATTTCGGGGATCGCCAGACTATGCGGTTCGGCAGGAGCCTCACCCTCCCATGACGTCGAACTATCCTTCACGGCGTTGCTCGTCTGGGTGTCATTCTATCAAAAAGACCCGACTCAGAGAGTCGGGCTACGACAAACCCCAGTTTGCCTATTTTGACCAACAGGAACTCGATGTCAAACTGTAACGATGCTGCTGGATATTCTTGTGGTATCACGTGCAACTTAGCCGATGATTAGGTTGACCCTAACTGCCCAGCATCGTGATTGTCGGTGTGGCAGGAGGTCCGAATTCCGAGATCTATGAGCCGTAACGATCCCTTCGCGAGGTCGGGCGGTGTGGGAATATTTGGTACCTGGCATGCCACGGACGCGACGTGCCGCCTCATCGAAGGAGCGAACTCATGCGAAATTATTTGCTGGCCGGCCTGGTTGCCTGCGCGGCGTGGGCAGCGTGCGGACTGGCTTCGCCGACTGCGGCACAAGCTCAGTACGGCATGGGCCAGCCCACCGACTGGGGCCGTTTCTACCACTACCCCTACGTCTATTATCCGAGCAGCTTCGGGCGGCCTCAGCAGTACGACAGCTTGTACTATCGCTATCCGGCCGAACGTCGGATCCCGGTCTACAACAAGGCCTGGTACAACCCGTACATGGAACCGATGCCCTATTATAAGGGCAACCATTTCAAACTCGACGTGTTTTAACAAAAACGGGGGAACGTCGAGTTCCGTCGGCGGGGAGCGGGGGCTCCCCGCTGGCATTCTTTGCGGGTGGTTGTTGATCCCATAAGTCCCATCCGTCCCATAAGTCCCATGTGTCCCATCGCTTGTTGATGGGACTTATAGGACTTATGGGACGGATGGGACTTATGACGATTGTCTGCACGGCCCGCTCCTCGCTGGTTGATGACATCTGGCTCTGCAGACATTACGATTGGGGCGACCCTAATTTCCAGGAGCCCACGATGTCTTTGAATTCTCGGACTTTGATTTCTCGACTTGGCTGGCTGGCTTGCGTGTTGCCGTTGTGGTGCCTCGGTTGTGCCCCGAAGCCGGCGGAAACTCCCGCTGCCACTCCGACCGCCACTCCCGGTACAACGACTGGGGCCGACGCGAAAACGGCTTCGCTCCGCAAGGTCAAGCTGTTGCTCAACTGGTTTCCCGAAGCCGAACATGGCGGGTTCTACGCCGCCCAGGTTCACGGCTACTATCGCGACGCCGGTCTGGATGTCGAAATTATGCCTGGCGGCCCGAACGTCCCGGTGGTCCAGCAAGTCGCCTCCAAGCAAATAGAATTCGGCATCACTAACGCCGACGACCTGTGCTTCGGGCGCGCCGAACAAGCCGCTGCGGTCGCGTTGATGGCCTCGCTGCAGACCAGTCCGCGCTGCATCATGGTGCACGAGAAATCAGGGATCAAGAAGTTCGAAGACATTCACGACATGACCGTGGCCATGTCCCCCACGAAGGCGTTTTCCCAATTCCTGCAGAAAAAGTTCCCGTTCAAGAATGTGCAGTTCGTCCCCTATCCCGGAAACGTCGCACAGTTCCTGTTGAAAGAGGATTATGCCCAGCAGGGCTATGTCTTCAGCGAACCGTTCCTGGCGAAGCAACAGGGGGGCGACCCGCATGTACTGCTGGTTTCTGATCAGGGCTTCAATCCCTATACCAGTTGCTTGATCACGCACGATGACGTCGTCAGAAAGGATCCCGAACTGGCTCGCAAGGTGGTCCAGGCGTCGATCAAAGGTTGGCAGCAGTACCTGGCCGAGCCCACCAAAACCAACGAGCTGATCCACAGCTTGAACAAAGAGATGTCGCTCGAAGCGCTCGCCTTTGGTGTGGAGAAACTCAAACCGTTAGTCGAGGACACGGTCACCAAAGCCCAAGGCCTGGGCCACATGGGCTTGGAACGCTGGCAGACCATCGTCGATCAACTGGTCGAAATCGACCGACTGGCACCCGACAAGGTGAAGACGTCGGACCTGTTCACGACGGAGTTCCTGAAGCCGGCGGAAAAGAACTGATTTGGACTGCGGCGATTGATCGCCGCTTTCCTATCAGGACAAAACGACCGCATCTGTATTGTGTTGAGTCACGGACTGAACTCGCCAGTAGTCTCACGTCGAGAACCATGAGAAAGCGGTGATGAATCACCGCAATCCAAATTGGGGCCGCATCGTGAAGCGAATCCTCCTCTGGCTGATCACGCTCGCCGGCTCCTGGATGGGAATGCAGGCCGTCCATGAGTTCGGTCACGTGCTCGGAGCCTGGATCACGGGTGGCCGTGTCGCGCAAGTGGTCCTCCATCCGCTCACGATTTCCAGGACCGATTTGGCGGAAAACCCGTCCCCGCTGATCGTCGTGTGGGCGGGGCCTGTGATCGGGTGCGTGGTGCCACTGGTCGTCTGGTGGGTAGCCATCCGCTGGCGCTGGAGCTTCGTGCTCCGGTTCTTCGCCGGGTTTTGCCTGGTCGCCAACGGTGCGTACATCGCCGTCGGCTCCTTCGACCGAGTCGGCGACTGTGGCGAGATGCTGCGGCACGGATCGGCCATGTGGCAGCTTTGGCTCTTCGGGATCGTCACCGTGCCGGCGGGCTTTTGGTTATGGCACGGGTTGGGAAAACAGTTTGGACTTCGAGCCAGTACCGTGGGATGGGACTCCAGTCCCGTCTGAGCCCGTAACCATCGACACCACAGATAATTGACCCTCGCGAGATTCGCGCAGCGCACGAGTTGCTTGCCACGTAAACGTGGAAGAATTCCCCTCGCTGCCTCTGACAAGCAACTCGTGCGCTGCGCGAAGTTCGCGAGAGATTTTGCGTGGTGGCAAATCGAAGGTTTCGGGCCTCATGACGGGACTGGAGTCCCATCCCACGAAATCCATCACGCCAGGGCGTGGTGCAATTCCCCGGCGAGGTGGACTTGATTCCGACCGTTCTGCTTCGAGAAGTACAGGGCCTCGTCCGCGCCTTTGATCAGCGTCAAACCATCAATAATGTCGCTCAACCCATGCGATTGGCGACTCAGCGTGGCGACTCCCAGGCTGGCCGTAATCCGGCGATCGGGGAAGGGCTCCGACGCAATCGCCTCGCGGAATCGTTCCGCCAGAATGAGTGCCCCGCAACTGTCTGTACTCGGCAGGATGATCGCGAATTCCTCGCCACCAAACCGCGCGACATAGTCCGAAATCCGCGCGGTCGCTTCCAGGATCCGCGACACCTGTTTGAGAACTTCGTCCCCGACCAGGTGACCGAACGAATCATTGAACTGCTTGAAGTGGTCCACATCGAGGAGCAACAGCGAGACCGGTTGGCCGTAGCGCTGAGCACGTTCTACCTCTTCGACGAGTCGCTCCTGGAAGGCTCGGCGATTTTGCAAACCCGTCAAGGCGTCGGTTGTGGCCAACAGCTTCAACTGGCGATTGGCTTCCTCCAGGCGTTGACGGTACGAATCGAGCTGTGATTCATGCTCGCGGCGGTCAGTAATGTCGCGGAAGATCGAGCGTGTCGCGGTCGGTTGTCCGTCGACGAAGCGGCAGTTGCTGTTGCCTTCCAGGATCAGCGTGTCCCCCGCACTGGTCATGAAACGCATCTCAATCTGACTCAGGTTTTCGCCCTGCATCAACCGGTGCAATTTCTGGCGGTATTTCACGTGATCACCGGGGTGGATCACCTTCAAAATGTTGAGCGAATTCAGTTCGTCCTGCGAGTACCCCAGTGTTTCTCGCCAGGCACGATTCGTATAGAGGATCATCCCCTCGTTATTGACGCTGTAGACCAGATCGTCGATGTTTTCCAGCAAATCACGATAACGGGCTTCACTTTCCTGCAGGACCCGGGCTGCCCGGTATCGTTCCAGGACCACCACCGCGAGGACCAGGAAGGAACCTGAGGTGAGACTTAGAAACACCTGCAGGTGCAAGATCTGATCGGCAATGGTACCGGTGGTCGCGAAGGGCCCCGTGCCCTGTTCGGTATTCCAGATCCCCACGATCGACCGACCGACATTCGCGACGCAAATCATGCGGATGTCGAACCGCAGGGCGATCCACATCAAGATGGGAAAGACCAGGAACGCCAGCGGATGCTGACCCGGTCCATAAATGAGTTGACTGGTGGTGACCAGGCACGCCAGAGCGAGCAATGCTTCCGGGCCCCGATTCCCTGCGTACTCACTGTTCCAGCGTCGGCTGGGAGCGGTCAGGGTCAAGGCGGCGGGGGCAAATACAACGACCCCCAACAGATCACTGATCCACCACATGTGCCAGACTGACGAATAGGTTTCACCGGCAAACGACTGGGTAATCAACAGGGCTCCCAGCGTCGCCCCCACCATCGTGTTCAAGACACCAGACACCAGCAGTACGGCCAGAACTTCGCGCAACGAATCGCAATCAAAGTTGACTGGCAGCAGTCGCCGTAACAGCCACGCACCCGTCAAGGCCTCTGCCGTGTTGACCGACCAGAAGCCCACGCTCAAGGTGGCCGTGCAATTATGCAGGCCAACGTCGGAAACGAGGTTGCAGATCAGGGCCAACAGAATGACGGCCGGCCACTGTCGATTGGGAGTCCGCAGCAAGGCTGCCAGAAAGATGCCGGCGGGAGGCCAGTACGTCGCGAAATATCCAGGGAAGGACAGCAGGTGTCCGAGTTCCGCCCCGCTCACGTACAGCATCGCGAACAGAAATGCACGCAGAACGTGATTGCTGATGCGGTTCGAACAGATCGTGTCAGGGGAGTGATCGGACATCAAACGGCTTTGGGGCGAGCTACTGCCTGTTTTTCGACGCATCCCGTCCGATGGCCCCATCGAGCAGTTCGGATGTTCGAAAAAATCATCAGGGGTGTTTCTCCCCGTGATCCAAACCTAGTTCTGATCTTTTCACCGGTCAAACGGCATTTGGCAACTTATGTCGCACGTCAGGCCCTATATTCGTTAAGATCCAATCGACCCACGTGGAGATCACCTCCGCCGGCTTAAAAGCGGTTAATACGGGGAGGCTTTTACCTTTAGGGTGTGCTGTATTTCGTCCCCTTGGAACAGAGCGGGGAGATTGGGCATCTCTGGCGAGCAACAGTCCGATTGGACAATGATGCCGCACATGATGCCCCGGTGCGAAACGGCATCGAGAGAGCTGTTTGAAGACTTGCCAACGAGGGCCGGTCGCAAGTAGGTTAGGGGACGAAGAGCGAGTTTGAGATGGGAGGGCGAGGCTCCCGCCGAGCCTAGTACGACCGCAGGTCGGCGTCCGCCGGAGGCCCGATTTATGCCTCCGGCGGTCGCCGAGCTAAAGCTCGTCTTAGGCTCGGTGGGAGCCTCGCCCTCCCAAAAGCGGACTTTTCAAACACGCTCCAAGTAGGCGCGCAGAACAAATAACGCAGGTGAGCCCCGTCCCGTGAGGGCGGGGGTAAATCGGCGAGGCACATCACAATCCAGGAGTACTTCATATGACAGGCTACACCGTACATACCGGTTCCTCAGAGAAATTCTCACAAGGCTGGGACCAGATTTTCCAGGGCCAGAAGAAGCCACCGACGAAGGCCGAAGCGAAACCGGCCGCCGCCAAGAAGACCGTCAAGAGCTCCAAAAAGAAGTAGCCCCGTCATTCTCCCATTGGTCCCATCAGTCCCATGTGTCCCATCAAAGACACAGGAACAAGACAACTGATTCGCATCACCGAACAGTCAAATCGCCTACCAGGCACGCGCCCGACTCAGGAGAGTCGGGCGACAGGTCACGAAGTAAACAACGCAGCCCGGCGACTCGAGAGAAACTCGACGGGCGCAGCGGGTTCCAATCCCAGTGACAGGTCGGCCAGCACTTCTCCCAACACGCTGGCGAACTTGAATCCATGCCCAGACAAGCCCGCGGCGAATGATACGTGCGGATACTCGGGGTGACGGTCGACGACAAAGTTGCGGTCGGGCGACAACGTATAAAGACACACATCGAAATTTGCCTGCCGAGTACTGACCTGCGGCATGTAATCCGCCAGAAAATCGGTCACCCGGTCCGTCTCTTCGGCATGTTCCGTACGATCGACGTTGAGCGGATCGGGTACGGGATAACCGCCGGTATGCTCAGCCACTTTTACCCCCAGCGAACTGATCTGGGGAAAGCCATAGAAATTCCCCTTGGGTGTTTCAATGATGAATCCGGGGGCTCCATTGTCTACGTGATAGGCCGAACTGTTGGTCTCAAACCAATAGAGTGATTTCCGCACCACTTCGAACCGGATTCCCAGATCACCCAGAAAGTCCGAGGCCCACGACCCGGCCGTAATGACGAGACTCGACGCCGTATAAGTATCGCGGTCAGTCTCCACCTCTACCCGTCCCGGAGTCGCCGACCAGCCTTTGACCGTTTCGTCGGTCCGCAGAGTGGCTCCCGCCTGCAGCGCCTGAGCGGTCGCCGCTCGAATGCAGTCTTCGACGAATAGGAATCCCGCCCGCCGTTCGAGAACGGCCGCCACCGAATCGGGACAGACGAACCCCGGAAACCGCTCTGTCACTTCCCGCGGCGTGAGTTCGTCGATGGCCAGATTGTGTTGCTGGGCACTGGCGAGAACGCCATCAATGATCCGTCCTCCGCGCGGCCCGACCTGCAAGACACCTGACTGCCGATAGAGCGATTGCCCCGTCCGGCCCTCCAGATCTTCCCACAGCGCATACGCACGCTTCAGCAGCGGCACATAATCGGGATGCTCAAAGTAGGCCTGCCGGATCAACCGGGTTTGCCCATGCGAACTCCCATGCGCGTGAGCCGTCGGAAACCGATCCAACCCGACCACTTTCAACCCGCGCCGCGCAAAGTGGTCCAGAGCCGAACTGCCCACACCACCGACACCCAACACGATCGCATCAAAATGTTGCATCGAAGACCCGCAGTCCAAATTGGTCGCACTACAACGACGTCAAATACATATCCAATTCCCAAGCCGTGACCTGGCGATCATACGCGGCCCATTCACGGTCCTTAAAGGCCAGAAACTCCTCCGCGATGTCTCCCAGTCCGGCCTTTACGACCTCGTCCTTGCGGAGTTCCCCGAGGGCCTCGGGCAACGACTGTGGCAGCATGCGAATCCCCTGCTCCTGGATCTCAGCCAGCGATTTCTCGTAGAGATTGCTGAAATTCGCCGGCCCCGGATCGAGCTTCCGTCGAATCCCGTCCAACCCCGCGGTCATGTAGGCCGCCAACGCCAGGTAAGGATTGCATCCCGCCGAAACCGTCCGGTCCTCGCAATGCCCGGGACCCGCGGTCCGAATCATCTGCGTGCGATTGTTATCGCCATAGCTCACGAACGCCGGCACCCAGCAGAACCCGGAACGTGACGACATCAAACCACTGCCCACCTGCAGACGCTTGTAGCAGTTGACCGTCGGACTGGTGACGGCACACAAGGCTCGAGCATGATTCAGAATGCCACCCAGAAAATGGTAGGCCTGAGTCGACAGCCCCAGCCCTTGCTTATCGGACTTGTCCAGGAACAAATTCGCCCCGGTGGTCGGATCGGCGACGTGGAAATGGACGTGCAGACCACTCCCCGTCTGATCGGCCATCGGCTTGGGCATGTGCGTCGCGATCGCCCCGTACTTCTTGGCCAATTGCGAGGACATCATCCGGAAGAAGGTAACTCGATCCGCGGTCGTCAGCGCATCCGCGTATTCGAAGTTGACTTCATACTGACCGTTGGCATCTTCGTGATCGGCCTGGTAAGCATCCCAACCCAACGCGTTCAAGGCGTTAGTAAGTTCCTGCAGATAGGCCATCGCGGGCGACATCGACCGGAAGTCGTAGCACGGCTTCCGCAAGCTATCGACCGCATCCGGATTCCACGGCTTGATGGAACCATCCTCGTTCCGCGTCACGAGGAAAAACTCAGGCTCCATGCCGACATTGAAGACATACCCTTCCTCGGCAGCGGCCCGCAGAACCCGCTTGAGATTGGTCCGCGGACAGCAGGGATGCGGGATCCCATCGACATACAGATCCGCAGCGAAACGAGCGGTATGGGGAATCCAGGAGATCGGCGTGTAAGTATTGAGATCGATCCGCGCCAGGAGATCATGCGAGTGCGGCCCCTGCCCGGAGCCGCTGACTGCTCCCCCCGCGAAGCCTGCCCCGACATCGATCATCGCGTCGAAGCTGGAGACCGGAACCAGCTTGGCTTTCGCCGCGCCGTGAATATCCACGAACTGGACGACGATGAACTCGATCCCGTCCTGCTTCATCTGTGCGCGAACTTGCTCACGATCCGCCATTTGAATCTCCCCGTAGCCCGACTCATCTTCGTAGCCTGACTCTCCAGAGTCGGGCGCATTCCGCCATACATCTCGCCCGACTCTGGAGAGTCAGGCTACAACGACTTCCCCGGAATCCAGTTCGTCCCAGCCAGCGGCACCTTCGCCATCGCCGCGGCCTCGATCGTCAACGCCACTAGATCCTCACGCTCCAGGTGATGCACATTAGACTTGCCACACGCGCGAGCCAGCGTGGTGACTTCCATATTCAACACCTGCAAATAGTTCTTCAAACGCCGAGCCCCCCATTCGGGAGACAACCGCGTCTCCAGATCGGGCGATTGGGTCGTAATCCCCACAGGACAGCGTCCGGTATGGCAGTGATGGCAGTAACCGGGAGCCGTCTCCAGACGGAGATAATCATCCTTCGCGGAGATCTCCTGGCCGTCCTGATGGTAATGCTCACTGTTACAGCCCAGGGCCATCAGCACCGCCTGCCCGATCGCCACAGCGTCCGCCCCCAGTGCGAGAGCCTTCGCCACATCGGCACCACTGCGAATCCCGCCCGAAATAATCAACTGCACTTCACCAAACACGTTCATCTCTTCGAGTGCTTCCACCGCCAATGGCAACGCGGCCAGGGTCGGAATCCCGACATGCTCGATGAAGACTTGCTGAGTCGCAGCCGTCCCCCCCTGCATGCCATCGATAACAACAACATCCGCCCCGGCCTTTACCGCCAGCTTGACGTCTTCCCGCACGCGAGTTGCACCCATCTTGACGTAAATCGGCACGCGCCAGTCGGTGATCTCACGCAGTTCGTTGATCTTGATGGTCAAGTCATCCGGCCCCGTCCAATCGGGATGGCGACACGCCGAACGTTGATCAATCCCCGCCGGCAGAGTCCGCATCTTGGCGACACGCGGGCTGACCTTCTGACCGAGCAACATCCCACCACCACCCGGCTTAGCACCCTGTCCAATCACGAGTTCAATCGCATCCGCCTTTCGCAGATCATCCGGATTGAAGCCATACCGCGACGGCAGACATTGGTAGACCAGCGTCTTCGACGACTGCCGCTCTTCAGGTGTCATGCCACCATCACCGGTCGTGGTTGATGTCCCTGCGGCGGTTGCTGCTCGGCCCAGTGCTTCTTTCACGTTCGCCGACAGCGCACCAAAGCTCATGCCGGCGATCGTGATTGGGATCTCCAACTCGACCGGCTGCTTGGCGAAGCGAGTTCCCAACACCGTCTTGGACAAGCAGCGTTCCCGGTAGCCTTCCAGCGGATAGCGCGACGCCGATGCCGTCAGAAACACGAGATCGTCAAACGTCGGCAGCTTGCGTTTGGCGCCCAGGCCACGGATCTCATAGAGGCCGTGTTCAGCCGCCTGATGAATGTAATTGAGCACGTGCCGGTCAAACGTGACGCTCTCCTCGAGCGGAACTCGCGAGGGCA
Organism: Planctomycetaceae bacterium; assembly: GCA_021732415.1. GTDB lineage: Bacteria > Planctomycetota > Planctomycetia > Planctomycetales > Planctomycetaceae > JAKFVC01. The sequence goes on along the minus strand of JAKFVC010000314.1, from coordinate 160 downwards.
CGACGTTCGGTGGTGAAGAACTGGCGGGGGTAGCAGGGTCTGGGTGAGTACTCATGGTTCCTCAAGAACGGCAGTAGTCTCGCCATTCGACGTTTAAAACGGGATCGCAATAAATCATGGAGCGTAACGACAGTCGCTCCCCTCGCCTTGGTACTCCGGG
>JAKFVC010000062.1 GCA_021732415.1 Planctomycetaceae bacterium | reverse complement strand
CTCCCCGGAGTACCGGGGCGAGGGGAGCGTCGATGCAGCTTTGGCAATCGAGAAGTTGAGGCGAAGCGCAATTCTTCGGTTGAGGCTTTTCCGCGAGTTTTAAGGACATCATGCGTTACCAGCCTCCCGGTCGGCGCTGAAAGTACCACCATTCCAGAGCCAGGAAGAGCATCCCGGCGATCGCGAATTCCGTCCACAGCGGCTTGTCTGTGGCCTGACGCGTCTCGCTGGCTGCAATCGAGATCTCTCGAAACTGAATGGTGTCAACAAACTGCAGGCTTGTTTCGTCCGCTTGTAATAAACTGGCGCTCGTCCTTGTAACGGTGGCGAGGCCCCGTTGGATCTCATATTTCCCGACGCGCGGCGCAGAAATCCCACCGAGTTGTCCGTCATTCCCCGTCGTCACTTCTTGACGTAACCCGTCCGGCGACACAACCGTGTACTTTGTCGAAGGATCCGCGGTACGTGGCGGCAGTACGCCGGTGGACTGACCGCGGACCTCGGCCAGTCCGGCCTGCTGCATTGCAATTTGCACGAGATTGGAGACTAAGATCGGAAAGCCCACGCGGTAGGGCAACGTCGAGCGATTCGTGTGGAACAGCAGCCAGAAGGCCTGTTTGCCGTCCCGGTCCTTATGCAGAATCAGCGGTCCGCGTGCGGCGTGCGCGAGGATCTCATACGCCTGTTGTTCGTAATCACGATCTTCCACATTCGTGGATGAAACGGGATTCTCAGACATCTGCACGTCGCCCAACTGCACGTGCCGCAGCAGTGGCGAGTTGCGTTGCCAGTCGACGACTTTCACGAAATCGGTTTCGATCTTGACCAGTTTGCCCAACTCGGGAGGAATCTGGCCCACCGTCATCGACACCGCAGCCTGGGGCACGGTCTCACCGACTTCTTCGGTGATAACCAGATCATATCCGTTGACGAGCTTCGGCTTCGTCGAGCCTGGAATCGGTAAGACTTCCACTCCCTTCAACGGCTGCAAGGCTTTGCGAAACGCGGCCAGATCCGGGTCGACATAAATGCGCAGAGGACGCAGAATCGGGAGTTCAAGATATGCGATGTTATCGCTGGCCAGGGAATCAAAACGTTCGGGCAAAACGCGAACGGTAATCTGCGACGGCTTGTCGGCCGACGCGCGAAACACGAGGCGTTGAGACTCCTTAGGATCGAGATTGACTTGTTCGGAACCGAGCAGTTCTTTGTCCTGATAGAACTCGACCTTGGCCGCTCCACCACCGATCTTGGCCCCTTCCAATCGCACGAAGACATCCCAGCGTTCGGTTCCGCGCCGCGCGTTCAGTTCGGTAATTCCAATGTTCGCGCCACCGGGCGGAACGAGTTGCAGAGTGACTTGAAACGGCAGTTCGAGATCGACCGTACTGGGGGTATTCCCGTCAGTCAGAAAGAGGGCTCGTTCGATCGGATATGTTCTCGCCAACGCCTGGGTCAGCCGCAAGGCATCGTCCACACGGCTGGGGGCATCGCTGACGGCAATCAGATCCAGGGCGCTGCCGAGCAGCTTTTTATTATTCGTGAAATCGGTCAATCGCCGGCCAGTGGAATTGACGATGATCAGTGACACCATTTGGTCGGATAACAGGTTGTCAATGATCTTGCGGACTTCCGCTTTGGCCGCGTCGAGCCGGGTCGTACCCCCTTGTTTGTCGAGAGCCCCCATGCTGGCCGAGCAATCAATCAGAATGGGTAAGTATTTGGCACGCGATGCCCCGGTGCCCCAATACGGCTGCATGGCGGCCAATACCAGACACCCGAGCACGATGATCTGCAACAGCAACAGAAGATTGCGTTTGAACCGTTGAAAGGGAGAGTTGACACGCTGGTCGTTCATCACCTGCCGCCACAGCGCCAGTGACGGAATCGCCTGTACCGGCCGCTTGAGCTTCAAAAAATAAAGCATGATCAGCGGGATAAACAACAACGCCAGCCAGCCAGCGGCCGGTGCGACGAAGGGCCAGATCATCGGATCCACCCCTTTCGCCGGAAGGTATCAAACAGGATCGAATCGAGCGGTGTATTCGTCGAGACGCGTAGAAACCGACCCGACCGCTTCTGACAGTCTGCAGTGAGTTGGATTTCCTGCCAGGCCAGTTGGTCCTGATAAATCCCAAACAGTTCCGCGGCTCCGGAGATATCCAGCGTATCACCCGTCTCGCTGTCAATCAGCCGAATGTCCCCGGTGATCTCAGGGTGCAATTCCGATTCGCTGAGGATCTGAACCGCGTGAATTTCCAGTCCGGCACTAAAGAGCGCATTGAGGGCCGGATTGACATCGCCGAGTGTCAGAAAATCGGACAACAACACAACGACGCCCCGTCCGCGATGCGTGCGCAAGACCGCGTCGACTGCAGCTTCTAAAGGTGTATCGCCTCCACCTTGAATGCCTTCGAGGAACTTAAAGACGCGTCGCAAGCTGACTCGACCGCTGCAAGGTGGCAGCAGTTCGGGCGATTTTCCCAGATGATGGCAGGCATAAACGCTGACGCGTTCCGAGTTCATCAACCCCATCAAACCACAGGCACCTGCCAGTTGTTTGGCCAGATCGAGTTTGCCTTCAAACTGCATTGATGTGGAGGCATCAACGAGCAGCACGACGTGCATTTCTTCTTCGTGCCGATAGAGCTTGATATAAGGCCGATTTAGTCGTGAAAAAATATTCCAATCGACGTTCTTAACATCGTCTCCCGGTACGTAGTCACGGTAATCGGAGAACTCGGTGCTGGTGCCGCCCTTCCCCGTCTGATGCTCACCCCGGCTCCGGACGGTCAACCGCCGCAACGGATTCAAACGCAACCGCTCCAGCCGCGACAAGACTGAGTTGTCGAAGAGAGCCGTGAAGCGAGTTGTGTTGGATGAGCTCATGGCAAATTAGCGAAAACAGTTATGCGGACGTAATTCTAAATACTGGCGAGCCCCGTGGCAGACGCTGCTAGCGTCTGTATTGACTCAGACGCTAGCAGCGTCTGCCACGGGGGCTGGTTCGTGTAGTTTGCTCGTTTGATTACCCTTCTAGTGGTAATTTTTCCAAACACGTCTTAATCATATTCGGGACCGAAACGCTCTCCGCCTGTCCGTCATAGTTGAGCAACACGCGATGTTGCAAAACTTCGGCGGCATAATGTGCAATATCTTCAAAGGCGACGTGCGCCCTTCCCTGAGATAATGCCCGGACACGGGCCGCCCTAATTAAAGATTGGGCCGCTCGGGGACTCGCCCCCCACTTGACGTATTGGCGAACGTCGTCGGTAGCAAAGTCTGTGCCGGGGTGGGTACTCAGCACTAATCGCACGGCATAATCCCGCAGCGAATCCACGACGACGACCTTATCCAGCACCGTCCGCAACTCCATAATCCGGACGCCGTTCAGAATCTTGGCCGGCATGACGGGGCGCTTTAGGATCGTCCGCCCGACCACTTCATTCAACTCGGCGCGATTCGGGAATGGCACCTGTACCTTAAACAGGAAGCGGTCCAACTGCGCTTCGGGGAGCGGATAGGTTCCCTCTTGTTCGAGCGGATTCTGTGTCGCCATGACGAAGAAGGGTTGCGTCAGAGTATACATCGTGCCGCCGGTCGTCACTGATCCTTCTTGCATAGTCTCCAGCAGTGCCGATTGCGTTTTCGGCGAAGCACGGTTGATTTCGTCTGCCAGCAGCAGTTGAGTAAAGATCGGACCGCGCCGAAATTCAAAACGGTACTTGCCCGTTTCGTCGGTCGACATGATGTTGGTGCCGATGATGTCGGCGGGCATCAGATCGGGGGTGAACTGGATGCGGCGGAACTCCAAATCAAGCACTCGCGAGAGCGCCTTGACGAGCTCGGTCTTGCCGAGTCCGGGCACACCTTCCAACAGGATATTGCCGCCGCAAAATAGTGACGTGAGCGTGGCTTCGACGACTCGTTCCTGCCCCACGATGACTTGGCTGACTTCTTGCCGGACGGCGGCAAAGGTGGCTTTGAAATCGTCGGCTTCGGCTTGCAGCATGGAGGTGTCGGAGACGGTTGCTGTGGACATGGTGTAATGCCTGTTGGGATGTTTTTCACCGACGTTGCTTATCGCGTCGGCCACGGGAAGAACCCCAGGGCTGACGCCGCCGGGCTCACCTGGGTTAATTGTGTTGATCGCGACTTTATTCGGACTCTTTCTTCTTCTCCGCGTCACGTTGACGTTTCAATTCCTTCAATCGCCCTGTCGTTCCTGTATCTGCTGGCGGAGCGGCCGGCGATGTCGATGCCGCCGGTGGGCTGGTACCACTAGTTGGTGACGCGGGCGATGTTTGTTTGCCCTTTGCCAGGCGTTCTCTTAAATCGGGTGGAGGGGGCTCGGTGGAGCGGCGCGTTTCGATTTGGGCTTTTACCGTTTGCCGGCGCTCCAGCAAAGCACTCATCGTAGCGGTCGAGGCTTCAGCAATTGGTCGTCGTAAAGTGAACCAACTGCGGATCAGCAGCCAGTCGATCTGGATTCGCCGTAGTGCGACGTCGAGCGGAATTAAACAGGCAAGGATCATCAGCCAGACGTCGAAGATCGGTTGCGAGCTGCGTTGTGGCTGACGGCGGGACAGGTAGATCTCTTCGGCGGTGGAATTTTTCGTCAACATGTGCCCGCCGGTCCGCTGGATAATGTCGTTAATCGCCTGCGGATTGGACCGGAACCGCAGATACTCTGGAGAATAGGAGACGATCATCCGCCCAAACGTGTTTTCCTTGCGGCCGCTGCCGGCACCGGCTGCGGTGACGTGATAACGGCCGGCCCCCCACAGGGGGACGGAGGCCTGGTAGCGCCGCGGGCTGACTTGTTTGAGCTGGATTTGCTGGGACCTATTGTGCGGGCCAGAGACGCGGGCCTGGATCTCTAAAAAGCCTTCATCGGGGTGGAAGTCTTCCACAACGACCACTCCTTCGCCACCCGAAATATAAGTGGACATCCGCAGGTATCCTTCTTTGCGGACTCGAGCGATCTCGGTCAGCATTTGTTTAATAAACGGCGTGAACTGATCCCACTCGAGCCAGTCTGAACCCCAGCCGGGAGAGAAATCGGAAGTAAAGGCGGCGGTGGCTCCCAGACCGTAACGCCACACGGCCAGGATGGGATCGACCTCGGGATTCGATTCATCTTCTGAGGGGGCACGCAGGATGAGCTGTGAGTTCTTCTTGGCCGATGTCAGCACATACCCGTGCAGCGGCGGCAGTCCGTTGAGTCCCTTCAGAATGGGAGAGACGAACTGGACTTCAGGGACGAAGTCCTTCTCCTGAATCATGTTCCGCCGCAACGTTTTGGCCTCTTTAATAAAGATGGCCGGCAACTGCTCGGGATCGGTCGGAAAATGGTAGCGACCATTGGTTCTGGCAGCGATCGAACGCATCGCGACGATTTCCTTGCCGCCGTGTGGCTCGATCGCCACCATCGAAATGCTGATTTCGTTATCGACGAACTCCTGCAGTAATTCAGGGGGGGGAAGTTGTGGATCTCCGTCGGAGATAATGATCATGTGCTTGGTCGCAGCATCATTGAGCTTCAGACCATCCAGGCCCTTGCGCATGGTGGTGACGAAACTCGGCATGTCGCCGGGCGAGGCAGCGTTGATCTTCGTTACGAGTTCGTCGTATTTGCTGGCGGCGGTGAGTTCGAAAACCCAGTGCTCGCCCCCTTCATAATCCAGCACGCCGACTTCATCCTGCGGGCTGAGCACCTTAATCGCCTGCTTGGTGATCCGCTTGGCCCAAGTATTGCCTTCAGGGAACTCGCACGTGTGCAGCACGATTACGAGGGCGCCTTTCGGTAGCACTTTCTTTTGAGAGACGTCCATCGAGACGGGCAGTGCATCTTCGATTGGCGTCTTGTGATACCCACCAGGACCGAAGCTGTTCTTGCCGCCGACCATCGCGAATCCGACTCCCAGGTCGTAGATCGCATCATGGACGGCCTTCATCTGGACGGTGTCAAAAGAGTCGGTCCCTACGTTCACGAACAGGATGGCATCGTACGGCTGTAAAGCCGCAGCATCGCGCGGCAGTTCATTGGCTGGCTTGATCTCGACGGCACGCTGGGCGGCTCGCATGACAGTGGCCAGCCGTTTCCAGTCACGTTCGTCTCCCTGCGAATCGGTCACGACCAGGACTCGGCCTTCCCCCTCCAGGTAAATGTCATTCTGGACCGTGTTGTTCTGCAGCAACTGGTCCTGGTTGCGAGGGACGACGATCGCGGCGGAGTATTCGTAGTAGCCGGCCTCGGTCAGGGTGACGGGAAAGGCGAAGCGGTTCTTGCCCGCCTGGTACTTCACATCAAGCTGACGAATCGGCTGACCGTTTTGTTTGAGAATCAGTTTGCCTTCGCCTGCGGTCAACGACGACAGGACGGTGGTGGCCTCGAAGGCCTGGCCGATCTTCACAGCGTCGGGCAACTCCAGTCGCTCCAGCCAGACTTCATTGGAATAGTTGTATTGCACGGGCAGAAAGTCGACCGCGATGTTGCGTGCTTTCAACTCATCCAGGACCCGGCTGAGGTTGCCGTCCGTTGCCGTACCGTCGCTGATCAGGACGATGCGCCCTTGGTTTTCTTCGGGGACCAGCGCGGCGGCCAAGCTGAGAGTCTGCTCGAGGTTCGTGGCGTCTTTGTCGACTTGCGAGTTAATGGCTTCAAAGGGGAACGACATCCGCGGCGGGAGTTCGACGGAGGCTTCGCGGCCAAACACTACCAGCCCTGCTTCGTCACGTTCCGGTTTTTCCGTCGCAGTTTTGGTCACGAATTCCAGGGCTGAAGTCGTGGATCGATCGCCGATGGAATCGGACAGATCGACCGCATAGACCACCGACATGACATCGCGCGTCCGCACCATGCGCGGTTCGGCGAGCAACATCACAAACATGCCGATAATTGCCAGGCGAACAAATAGTGTGCATGTGGCTCGGACGCGACCAAGGCCGGCGTATCCCACTAGCGACAGCCACCAGATCCACGGACACAGGTTTAACCAGACCAGTGCGCGAGGCCGGGCGAACAGCAGCGTGTTGGTCCATTCCAGAGAGACCCACGTCGCACAAAAGAGCACCAGGAAGATGACGAGCGGCGCAGCATCCCACCACCGCACCGGTCGTCGCGCGGGGGGCAGAAGATTGTTCAGAATGCGCTGCAGAAAATTCACAGTTGCCACTCGACTATCCGGCGGTTACCGGTATCGGCCACCCAGATTCGGGAATGTTCATCGACTGAGATCCCCCACGGCGTATCCAGTTGCTTGGCCCCATGCCCGGTGCCGCCCGTGCGTCCAACGAGCTGACCCACGGAATTGAATTTGGAGATTCTTCCAGCGCCATATTCGACGACGAAAAAGTCACCCGTCGGCGAACGAGTCAGATCGTAGGGATAGTTCAGATCGGCCTCGGCGCTGTTACCGAAAACCCCGAGATATTTCCCCGTATCGGCGAAGTGCTGGATGCGATTATTGAAAGCATCAACGACATAAATCTTGTGGTCGTGCCACACGATACCGCTGGGGCGCATGAACTGCCCGGGTTTGGTCCCGAAGCTGCCAAACTGCATCAGGAACTCACCGCTCGGCGAGAATTTCTGGACGCGGTCGTTGTCGCCGTATTCGCAGACGTAAAGGTTGTCTTGATCGTCCTGGGCGAGAGCGACGGGATAGATGAACTGACTCGGTCCACGGCCAAACGTACCCAGCATGCCGACGACATTGCCTGCCGTATCGAAGAACACGACGCGGTGGTAGTGCGTGTCGGCGACCGCCAACCGGCCATCGCGCAGCAGGCAGAGTTTTTCGGGCTTACCGACCGAGTACTCCGGCATCCACCATTGTCGCTGCAATTTCCCCTGCGGATTAAAGACCAGCACGCGACCGGCGTTATCGAGCACATAGAGTTCGCCATTTTTGGCCGCATGCACGGCGCGCGGAGCCGGTACGCGAGTCCCTTCCGACGGCAGCATCCAATGGCGCATTTCTCTCACTGAGAGTTGTTGACCGCTGGCCAGGCCTTCGCAGCCCGTGATCGAAACCAGGAACAGCAGACAGACCGTAGAGAGCAGCGACCAGATTGTGAACCGCCCAAAATGCAATGGAATGCGATTGGTACGTGCCGCCACCCCGGCCCGGCCGGCCGCCGAGTCTGCATCCGGGTTGAGGATTTTCCGCTGCGGCATTCGGCGCATTATCGAGGGTTTCGTTTCCAGCGAGCGATGTGCTATGTGTCTGAGATCACGCAGACGGTCAATTTTGTTTCCGGCCGCCCTAAGTTTTTGCGTCCTGCTGACGGTAGTTGAGAATTCGAGCCAGCAACTCGGAGGCATTGCTGGATGATTGCGTTTGCTCTGCCGGCGCGAGGGGCCCTGCGTACGCCAATTGCCCGGCATCGAGGATCAGCAGGCGGTCGGCTTCGCGAGCAATGGTTTCGAGGTCGTGTGACGCAATGATCAGTGAGGTTTGCTGTTGCGCCGCGTGCTCACGGACGATCTGCCAATACTTCGTCTGCCGCAGGATGCTGGTATGCACGAGAGGTTCGTCGAGCACCAGGACCTTGGCCTGGCTGGCCAGGGCGCGCGCCATCGCCAGCCGGGCTCGTTCCCCCTGCGACAAATCGTCGGGGTGAGCACGACGTAACTCGTGTAGGTCAAACTGCGTGAGTAACTGATCGATCATGGAGCCGGCGTCCGCACCGGGTATTCGGACAATTTCCAGATGCTGCTGTACCGAGAGGTGGCTCCACAGGCCGTCTCCGGGAGGCAGCCAGTAGACGCCCAATTGTCCTCTAGTCGCAGCGCAATGGCAAATGATCTCGCCCTGATCGGGACGTTCGAATCCCACCAGCAGATTCAGAAGTGAACTTTTGCCCGCCCCGGAGTCGCCCACCACTGCGGTGACTCCCGGTTGAATCGCGCACGAAACGGCTTGTAACCGAGGGCGGTGCGTACCTCGCAGCGTGACGTTTTTGAGAGTCCAAAGGGAGGGATGCATGGTCGAACACGATCATTTTACGAACTGACAGTGATTTGACTCCGAGTCGGGGTACCTCCTCGGAGGGTCCCGACTCTGGAGAGTCGGGCTACAGTTTACGCTGCACTTTTCTTGAGCCACGGCCAACTGATTGCCACCAGCAGCAGTGGTACTGCGAGCGTCAATCCGGCCTTGGCTGTTAAGACTGCGTTGCGGCCGAAGTGCATATCGATATACAGCCGCACGGGGGCCGTGACCAGTCCTGCCGGCGTGAGAATGTCGGGTAGCGTTAGTTCCCAATAGACCCAGTGGCACAGCAGGAGACGTACTGCCAGCGCGTTACGGCCCTGGATATGCCACAGAATGTCTCGAGCTGTCTGCTGTCGATGAGGATCATTCGCCACCGACAGCAGTCGGGCAGCATGTTCAGCAATCGGCGAGCGGATCGATTGCAGCATCCCTTGGAGCAGGATTGCTCGCGGCAAGAGCCAGAGAATCAATCCTGCCAGGAGCGGCAGCGGTGTATCGTACAGAGGTCTCAACCATATTGACTGAAAGAGGGCGACCAGCAGCAGGCTGATCATCAACGAGCCACACAGTCCGAAGCCAGACGCGAGAATCGTAAAACGGATCCAGCCCCAGCGGCGGGCTCGGCTGAGTAACCAGTTGGCGAGCAGATCGGTGATCACTCCGGCAATCAACGCGTTTCCGGCCGCAACGAGGATGCCTTGAGCGAGACCGCGGAATTGGACGGAATTCGCAAACAAAGCCATGGCGCCTGGCAGTGTATCCCGGCCAATGAGTAAGCAGGGATACACGACCAGCAGTCCCCAGACGAGAGCGAGAAACGTCCAGCACGCGAGGCTAAAGACAGTTGAAACCGGTTTCAGGTTGGCGGAGTGATCGGCGCTGCGGAGCGGATTGGCGGCGAACATCCAGGGCAATATTCCGCAGACCAGCCACGTGCAACTGGCCGGGGCGATGCAGCACTTCAACGACTCATGTAGAGGCAACCCGCCGGCTTGGGCATCAAACAACCAAACGGTCCAGGAAGTTGTTGCCAGCAGTGATGCGAGTTCGAACTCGGAAAAGAGGACCAGGAAGAGCCCGCTCGCGGCGAACAAACCAGCGCGGGCCGGCCCCTGCAGCCAGTACCAGCTCAGGATGCGGATTCGCTGCCAGCGCGGTTCGTTGGGATGCAAGGCCATGGCGCGCGCGTACCAGGCTTCGCGCGACAGCGGCGAGGGAGGCGAATAGTACCACAATAACGTACCGATCGGGATGACTCTTAGCAGAAGCAGCAGATCGAACCAGATTTCACGCAGCCACCAGTCGGTGATCAGCAGCCGGGTCATTTGGCTATAGGCATAGCCGGTCAGCAACATGGGAAACAGGATCGGCAGAATCAAGATCCCCAGTTGCCAGTTGCGAATTCTGGGGGACGAAGTACGGATCCAGCGAACCAGTCCTCCGCAGCAGGGAAGTGCCAACGCCATTAAGATCAGGCTGCGTAACAGCGTACACAGCCAGGCCGCGGTAAACGTCATGGAGACGGTGCTCCACCGGGTGCCGGAGCCGTTGTGGATGGCGAGTACTGCAAGTATTCCTTGGTCAACCAGGCCACACATTGCTGGCGGGCGGGATAGAGCGTTCTCAGATCGAATCCATCCTGAGCCCAGACGGCCAACTCGCGTACCTCTGCGGGTAACGTTGCGCTATCGATCTTGCCGAGAGGAATTTGTCGCGCGGTGGACTTTGCCAGTTTTAGTTCCGTTTCCTCAGAGAGCAGAAAGTCAATCAGTTGCTGAGCTTCGATTGTGCGTTGACTCCCACGGATGAGGGCGACGCAATTCGGCACGCAGATGGTTTGCTGACCGTTCACTCGCACCGGTAACATCGCGACAGGCAGGCCGGCATCTTTGGCGACGAAATAGTCGTCGGTATCGGTCAACCCCGCGCTGCAAGCTCCCTGGGCAACCAGATTTTTAACGGTGGCATTCCCGTTGACTTCATGCAGGCCATGTTCGCGAGTCTCCCGATGCCAGGTCTGGAGACGAGCCAGTCCCCATACCTGTGAGAGGACGGAATAGTGAACGAGGGTTGTTCCATAGAGAGGCTTGGCGATCGCTAGCTGATCTAATTTGTCAGACTTCCACAGATCTTCGATCGTTTCAGGATCCGCTTTCAGTTTCGACGTATTGACGATGTGAACACGCAGACGCGCTGAAAACCCGGTCCAGTGGCCATCCGGGTCTTTATAGCGATCGGGAATACGTTTGGAACTCGGTGTCACATACGGCTCCAGCACATCGTGGGCTTGGAGATCAAGCATCCCGAGCAGTTCATTGTTCCAGAAGACGTCACAGCGCGGCTGTGATTTCTCATGGATCAACAGATTGATGAGGCCGAGCGATTTTGTGGCTTCGGTGTCGAAATGAATGAGGACGGGAATCCCCGTGCGTCTTTCAAACTCCTTGAGGATGGGTTCGGAGTATTCTGCGTCATGAGCGCAGTAGACGACTAACGCTTGTGGTGGCGTCGACCAGACCGTGCGCCGCGAGAGCCAGGCTGCGATCCCCAGCAACAGGACTCCCGAAAAGATGACGACCACGGATTTGGAGGGGCGCATAATTGGGGGCAGGCATCGCTTGGCGGATGAAAGAATGAATTCAATTTTTAGCCACAGATTAACACAGATGAAACACAGATGGGGACATTTAGATTTGGAGCGACTTGACAACGTAGGAAGTATAGACAAAAAGGCATGGAAATACCTCAGGCAGAGTTGCTTCTACATTGACACTATCTGTGTTTCATCTGTGTTAATCTGTGGCTAAAACTCTTCGTCATTTCTTAACCGGTTCAATCGGCGGCGCTTCTTCCAGTGAATTGAAATAGTTCTTAATCCCGTCGTGATATCCGGGTGGAATTTGCTCCTGTTGAATGGCTTCCTCGGCGCTGTTTTTGACTGAGCGGACCAGGTTGCGATATTGGGTTTTCACCTCTTCGGCCGCGGCGTCGCTGGGCGGAACGCCCTTGGTGTTGATGGTGAGCAGCATCTTGCCCGCCTTGACGGCCGATTTCGCTTGCTCGGACTTGAAGTTGGTTTTCACCGAGTCGTCTTCCTTCTCGGGTTCGCCACCGCCCATCCCCTCGCCGTCACCCGGTTGACCTTCTTCGCCCATCTCGGCCAGCATTTGTTCGTAGAGTTCCTGGTATTCTTCCATCGTCGTGAAGCCTTCGTCCGCTTCCGATTCGAGCTTACCTTCCTGGTTGAGCTGTTTCGCCATTTGAATAGTCTTGAGGGCTTCTTGTAGCTGCTCCATTTCCTTCGCCGACATCTCCATCTGCTGCAGTTCCTGCTTGGCCAGTTCCAGTGATTCCTTGAGTCCTTCGACAGCCTCTTTTTCGAGTCGCTCCTGTTTTGAAGATTCGAGTTGTTCCAGCGCCCGATCCAGAGCCGCTTTCAGGGCCTTGTTCTGGATTTTCTCCGCAGCAAACTCTTTCATTTGCTGGGCCTTTTTCTTCAATTCAGTTTGGAGTTCGGCCTTCTCGATGGGGTCCTTGGTCTTCTTGATTTTCTCGGCGAGATCCTGCATCTCGGCAATCTCTTTACGCAGGCTTTCGGCGTTGCCTGTTTGCAATTCATTGGCCCATTTTTCCTGGGACTCTTTGCCCGCTTCGCCAAACGATTGATCGGAGTTGGCCTTCATTAGCATTTCAGCCATCTTCTCGGCACTGAGTTTGCGCCAGAGAGAGCCCAGCTTCTTTTGTTCTCCGCCGAGTGCCGCCTGGTTTTCTGTGGGCTTGTTTTTCTCCAATTTCGATAAGACCTGTTTGAGTTTTTCCAGGGCCTTACTGACTTCAGCGTTCTTCTCATCGGCCTCTTCTGCGGTCTTGAGTTCTTCCATTCGTTCCTTGGTGGCCCGTCGCGCGGCAGTAAGCTTTTCGACGCGCTGTTCGGCTTCTTTAGCCTCAGCGACTTTGCCGAACGGATCGAACTGCGGGAACAGCGTGATACCGCACCAGACGATCAAGGCCGCGAAAGCCGCCTGGAGCGACGGTTGCTGCCAGGGAAACTGCACGACCTGTCGAGGCTGATACTTTTGGGCACTCGCTTCGGCCGATTGGATAACCAACGGCTGAAACTCGCCGGCCGAATTGCCGAGCATGGTGATCGTCAGAAACAAGTCGCGCGTCTGACCATGTACGTCGACCTTCCGCGCCGCATCGGCGGCCGTGGGGCGCCGATGGAAGAGGCCGCTCAAGGCCAACGCGACGACTGCGAGGATGGGCAAGTGCAGTGGCAGGAACTGTTCTGCGCCCCAACCTGTGCTCCGGCTGATCAACAATGCGACGGTGTAGACTCCGCACAGGCTGAGAAAAATCCAGCGCCACTGGCGACCGAGATTCGCCAAGCGCAGCCTTGCGGCGACTCCCCGCAAGAGTTTGTCGGTATGAATTAACTGCATGGCCGAGGACCTATGTTTGAGAGCTAGTGACTATCGTATTCTGATTTGGTGAGCCCCGTCCCGTTAGGGCATTGGTATCTACACAACAGATAGGATTGCGGAAAAGCTGGAAAAACGAATGAATTTGGCTCCCCTCGCCCTGGTACTCCGGGGAGAGGGGCC
>JAKFVC010000262.1 GCA_021732415.1 Planctomycetaceae bacterium | reverse complement strand
CACTGGACCGAACAGGGAGCCCTCGCGATCACCGCCATCAAAGCCACCGACCTCAACGGACAATGGCTCACCTTCTGGAAAAACCTCGCACTGGCCACCTGATCCCCACCAGTCAGCGACCACACCCGATAAGAAACCCTTTGTACGGACTCCCTTGCGTCGTCTAATCTTTTTTGCCATGATTTGTGAATCGCAGAGGTTTCAAGGGCACCTTGAAAGTGCCAGCCGCCGCTGGAAGGCCGTGTAATCCCCGAGAAAAGCTCATACATGCACCCCTAGCTCAACTGGATAGAGCATCGGTCTACGGAACCGAAGGTTGGTGGTTCGAACCCACCGGGGTGTACTTTACTGCAAAACGACTTACGTCGATTCGCAGGTTCGCAAAAACGGCTTGTCACAGACCGCTGTCACAGAAAAACGGATTCCGTCACTGAAAAGTGATCGAAAACGTGCAACGAACCTCTCGGCTCGTCACTGGTATTCCAGACGAGAGGTTCAGACATGCCGAAGTTTGCAAAGCCGTGGTTTCGTCCTGCCCGTGGCGTCTGGTACGTCACTTTCGGCACCAGACAAATCAATCTCGGCCCCGACCGGACGGCGGCTTTTGAAGAGTACGCCCGCCTGATCGCGGAGCCGAAGCAAAGGCCGCTAGCCCCGGCTCATTCCCTGCCCGCTGTCATCGATGCGTTCCTGGAATGGCTCCAGCCCCGCCGGGCTCCAGATACTTTCGAGTGGTATCGCTATCGGCTGGAACGACTGGCTCGGCGCTATCCGACGCTGCGTGCGTCGCTACTCACCGTGGCGATGGTCGAAGACTGGGTGGACGAGTATCCGTTGTCAGTGACCTCGCGGCGGAATTATTTCCGCTGTGCCAAGAAATGCCTGAAATGGGCTCGCAGCCGCGGACTCGTCCGCCGCAACCGCATCCGCGATCTGGAAATCCCCGCAGCGGAAAGCCGGGAAGTCGTCCTGACTGCGGATGAATACCAGTTGCTGCTTTCGCTGATTCGCGATGAACACTTTCGCGATCTCGTGGTGACGACATGGGAGACCGGTTGTCGACCCCAGGAGTCGCTTCGAGTGGAAGCGCGGCATGTTGATCTCGACAATCAACGCTGGGTCTTCCCGAAATCGGAGAGCAAGAACAAGAAGCTCTCCCGCGTGGTGTATCTAACGGACACCGCCGTCGCGATCACGCGGCGGCGGCTGGAAGCCTCCCCGCAAGGCCCGTTGTTTCGGATGCGTAGCGGCAAGCCGTGGACAACGGATGCCGCGAACAACATGGTTTGGCGGATTCAGATTCGACTTGGCCAGTCACGCATGCAAGAGCAGGGACTGGAGGTCTCTGAACAAGCGATTCGCGAATTGATTCCGCGACTGGCTCCGACCCGCAAGGTGAAAGGCAAGTCAGAGAAAAAGTCGGACAGACTGTTGCGGCAGGAAGCGCACCGCAAATTGACTTACAAGCTCGCGTGCAGTCTCGCTCCGCGATGGTCGCTGTATGCACTGCGGCATACCTGGGCGACCAACGCGTTACAGAAGGGCGTCGACCCATTGACAACCGCGATCCTGATGGGTCACAGCGATCCGAGTACGCTCTCGAAGGTCTATCAGCATGTGGCCCTCAATCCGGTCCATATGCTGAATCAGGCTCGCAAGGCTGCGGAGTGATCGCACGGCCGATGACCAGTACGACCTTCATCCCAGGCGGATGTGCTTGAGTCGCGGTCGCGGCTGCGGCTGTCGCCGCGGTTCGCGGCGATGTTCAGGGCTTGTGGACTGCAAGTAGGCCTGCAATTGCTCTTCACTGACCCGGACACCGGGGCACCGATAGTGCCCCAGGCGACCGGATTCAATCAAGCTATAGACCGTCGAAACGGAACAGTTCAGTTGCACGGCAACCTGAGCCACTTTCAGCATCGATCAGCTCCAATATTATCCCGCGGGACCATTTGTCGCGTCGTGCCATTCAAGGGACTAGCGCGTAGGCAGTCTTGAAGATCGGTGGCCCGCCAACGAAACGAGCCACCAATTTGCAGTGGAGCAGACAGTTGTCCGTCCCGCCGCCAACGGCGAATCGTTCGTACCGACACCTGGAAATACCCAGCCACGTCTTTGGCAGTCAGTAACGGTGTCGGAGCGATGCAGGACATGGATACGTTCCTTTCGATGATGAGTATCAGTCACCGTTCCAGAGCCGGTGTTGTACGACTACCGGTGTCCCGTGCCGCATATTGATCGAGCCGAGCTTCATGATTTTGTTTCGTGGCAACGACTTCCTGCGGCGTCAGGTTGCCGACGAGGCCCGGTTCTTCGACCGGACGAATCGTTCCGTGCGGGAAGGCCACGAGTGCTTGTCCCAATTCTTTATGACCCGCCCGCAACATGGCGTCGGCATGTCCGGCGCCCCATTTCACATCGGCCATGAATCATCTCCTTTTCGGTTGCGTCGCTGCCGCTCCCAATCCGCGAGCAGGACTTCCTGTTCGATTTCCGCGTCGTGCAACTCTTGCAGACGACGGTGATGGGTGAATTGATCCAATGTTGTGCGGATCGCCAGCGAGCACGCGCCCCACAGGATGAATTGTCCGATGGCCGGGGAGCACCACAGCAACCCCAACCCGATTCCGCCAGCCACGAATGGCTCCAGCCGTTGCAGAACCCGTTCATCAGTCACGAACGGAAAACAGACCTTGGCCGCGGCGGGAAACCCCGCATAACGGGAATGCAGACGGAGGCCTTTTCGCTGATTCTGGAAGGTCTGCGATCGTTGACCGATCAGGACGATGAGCCAGATCACCCCGTACAGCAGCAGGTCGGGACTGCCCGTCACGCCGACGGTCACGAACAACAGCAGCAGGGCACTAACGCCCGGAACTCCGAGGGCTTCCGAACCGAAGGACTCCCGCAGAAAGATCGTGAGACAGGTCGAGTGGGCCGTGGTGAGGAGATAGAGCAGGTTCGTCGAATCGGCGAACGACATGGAATCGGGTTCTTGTGGACGATTCATGATTTTCCCCTATGAGATGGAACCGAATGAAACATCAGGACTGCCGGAACGTGGCTCGCAAGAAATTTTCCCCATTGGCGAAGGGTTCCCCCGTGCGGACGATGATGACATCCGTGAGATAGTCGTTTTCGGGGCCGCCACAGCGCAGGCCATTGAGAAAGGCCCGCGGTTGGATCACCGCTTCAAGCTGCGTGTTGAAATTACTGGTGAGGCGACTGCGTCCGCTGAAGAGTTCTTCGCCGAGACTTTGTGCTGGCGCCATCGACCCGCCGAGCAGCATACGATGGCGTTTGCCGACGAGGTCCGACGCGAACTCCGCATCTTCGGTCGAACCCAAGGCGTGGAACACTCGGTGATGAAATGACGACAGAAGAACATTCGCTTCGTGTTCGCTCACCCCACCGAGCGCGGCCCGCAGCCCATGCACGCTTTGAGTGAGTGCGACAAGGCAACCGCGATGACTGCGACACATCGGCAGGAACTGGCGGGCATCGAAGGACGTGGCCCATTGCGAATACTCATCAAGCCACACGGTCACAAACCCATCCCCCGGTCGGGCATCGCGCCGCAGAATGTCTTTCTGCACGATGTATTTCAGGGACGCTCCGATGAGCAGGCCCGTATCGCCCAGCACGGACGGACTGGTATCCACAAAGAACCATTTGCCGCGGACCACATCGCCGATATCGAAATTCGTGGTGGTCGAAATCAAGGACCGCGCCAATCCCGTGTTCAGCACAAAGAGGAGCGATTCGACTCCAATTTCGATGCTGCTTCGTGTCCGATCCGCCAGGCCAGGCCAATGTCCCAAAAAATACTGCACGGATTCTTCATAGTCCGACGCATCCTCGGGGGACTTCGCTGCCACCATTGCCGCTTGCAGGACTTGGTTATGAAATCCCTGTCGCCAGGTCTCACTGCGTAATTCGTCCGGAGAACGAGCAGCCCCTTGCAGGAACCGTTGGATGTCGATGGCGGTCACCCCGTTGCAGGCCAGTTTCACCGCCTGCACCCCGTGGTAGAGGTGCTCTTCGCTGAGTTTCCGCCACATTTCGGCATCTTCGCCGCGTCGTCCGCCGCCGTTCTTGAGGGACTCCCCGATGGTGGATAAGCAATGGACAATTTCCCGCGTATTTCCGCCGGAGACACGGTAGACATGGTCAAGGACGTTGAAGCGCAAGGCGTCCTGCGGCGAAAACCACAGCACATCTTCGGCGCGGCCCATCTCGGCCGCCAACCGGGCGAAGTCACGGCGATCTTCGGGCTTATTGGCCAGGACGATGCCGCCGGAGCGCGGATGTCGCAGGATACCCCGCAGTAGGGCCTGACCACTGCCGCTCGTCTTACCGGAGCCCGTTCTGCCCACCACCAGGAGGTTGGACAGCAAGCCCCGCACGGTGAGGGCGTTGTCGCGATCGAAGCACAACAGCGGGGTATCGAGATCATCCGGGGGATTCACCGCCCTCCCGTGGTTTTGAAATCCTTGGATCACCACCAGGGTGGCCAGCATGAGGTTGGCGACGGCAAGAAGGTGCGCCGCCGGGTCCTTCATCAGGTAAAACAGACCCGCTGACAGGGCGGCGGCAAAACACCAACCGACCAGCAGCCTGAAACGGATCCAGCGGCCATGCGGGAGGGCTTTCCGGGCGGGACGCAGGACGGTCTGCAATGCCCCTTCGACCTCGGCCTGCGGTCCATTCCGCGTCCCAGCATGCTGGTGACGGCTGAGCCATTGACGAAAGAGAACATCAGGACGGATCACGAGTCGCATTCCTTCAAAAACAGGAATCGAAGCAACGTTGTGGGCGAGCCGGATCAGCCCCCGTTACGCTCACCGTGTGCGAGCGCGGCCTGATCACGCAACAGGCTGATGAAGGTGGTCAGGCTCATTTGCTGGTGCTGCGCTTTACGGACTTTGGAAGCCAGATCCATGAGGAGCGTCAGGACGCGACGGAGATCCAGATCGGGACCACTGACCGTGACGGTGTATTCGCGGCCGAGCTCAGCCGTGACCCGCATCGTCGTCGGAGCGGATGCTAACCGAGGGCGACCACGATGGTTCGTCCGTCCCGCGACGGGCTTGCCAGGCAGTGGATCGGGACCGGGAATGGGGGAATCGAGGGGAGTGGGGGACATCATTTTTTCCAGAATGGAATGAGATTGACTGCGCCAACAGACAGTTAACGCGGTGATACGGACGTCGGAGAGGGTTGCCACAGCGGTCCGGGCAGGATCAGGTCGCAGGCATAGAGTTGCACCAACATCTGCTGATACTGGTCCAGCAGGGTGCGGCCGATATCGGCCAGCTTCTCGGCCGAGAAGAGCTCACAGTCGCACACATGCGCATGAACCAGGGCCAAACCGCAGTTCACATTCATCAGTCGAAACGAGCCATATGCGCAGCGGGTGTTTTCTTCGAGCAGGCGCAAGGCCAGTTCCCGCGAGACCCAATCGCGGTCGTTGATGAGGTCGGCATCGACCATGCAGACCACCCAATCGTCGAGGGCCAGAAACTGGACGGTCACCTGATAGCCAAATTGCAGTGA
Organism: Planctomycetaceae bacterium; assembly: GCA_021732415.1. Lineage (GTDB taxonomy): Bacteria > Planctomycetota > Planctomycetia > Planctomycetales > Planctomycetaceae > JAKFVC01. Next base: position 8,068 of record JAKFVC010000262.1, on the reverse strand, counting down.
GCCCATCACACTCCATAAACCCGGCCGGAGTTGTTGGCAGGTCCCGTTCATGCGTCGCGCCGCGGCCTGGGCGAGAACCGCCGGGCGCGATCGTCCACGTTTGGTGAAAGCACCAATCCATCGGCGCGTGGTTTGGAACAGATAGCGAATCACGGATCGTTCTCCCGGATGACGCGGACTTCCGCCGTTATTTCGCGAATGTCCCCGTGTGGAGTGAGGAAGACTCATCGAAAAAAAATCGCGCGGGGCAACGAACCGGCGTGCCCCGCGCGAGTCAGTGAGAACCCGTGGCGACGGTTAAGTCGGCGTGGGTTCTTTCAGCAATTTGCCGATCGTCGTCCACGCCCAGACGATGACGGCGACATCGTCCCCCCAGCCGACGACGGGCAAGATATCCGGGATACAATCGATCGGTGAAACGGTATAGAGCAACGCCAGCAGGGCCGTACCCAGGATTTTGACAAACGTCATGTGACTTCTTTCTGTGCAAAAGGATGAAGACTCAATCAGTGAAGCGGGGGATTCCGGGTCGACCCGACATGCCGAGCCGACCCGGTTCCCGCAATGCGCCGCTAACCTCCCGCGATCACGGTGACGATGATCGTCACGATGAGCTGAATCACCGCCACCGACACAGGATCAACGATTGCCAAAATTCCCATGACTGCCTCTCCCGTTTATCGAACAACCGATCCAGGCCCCCCCGCACAACACGTGCGGGGGGCGAGTGGGTGACCGTCGCGAGGGCATCGCGTGGTGAGGTCCACCGCACTCAGTTCCGCCACAGACACTCGCGCGAGACAGGACGAATGTTGCAGCGAAGCGGCAGAAAAATGGGATTTCGCCCAAAATCGTGGACGGTCGGTTGCGGGGTTCAATCCCGCTGTGAGAGGCTTAAGATCGCCGTGTCACACAATCGCCAAACAAACCGGTTTACAAGACGTAGTTTTTATGACAGGAATTGTGACGGCCGTCAGCACCACGATCCGTACAGCGGCCCGGTGTCACAAAACCGCTCGTTTAAGTGACACGGGAAAATGGAGACGTTGTGAACACGATGAGGGGGAAAATGCTGGTCGGTTACATGCGGGTGAGCAAGGCGGATGGAAGTCAGGTGACCGACCTGCAACGCGATGCCCTGCGCGCGGGGGGTGTCGAACCGCAACATCTCTATGAAGACGCCGCGTCCGGCAAACGGGAGGACCGCCCTGGCCTCGCGGCGTGTCTGAAGGCGCTACGAGACGGGGATACGCTGGTTGTGTGGAAATTAGATCGACTCGGTAGAGATCTGCGCCATCTGGTTAACACGGTCCATGATCTGAATGAACGCGGCATCGGCTTCAAAGTTTTGGCCGGTCAAGGCGCGAACATCGATACCACGACCTCCAACGGCAAGCTCGTCTTCGGCTTCTTTGCCTCACTCGCTCAATTCGAGCGCGAACTGATTGTTGAACGGACCCGCGCCGGGATGGCCGCCGCGCGAGCACGGGGTCGTTCGGGAGGACGTCCTTATAAAATGACCACCACGAAAATGCGTCTCGCGATGGCGGCGATGGGACAACCCGAAACACTGGTGAACGCGCTCTGTGCGGAACTCGGCATCACCCGTCAGACGTTGTACCGCCACGTTGCGCCGGACGGTTCGCTGCGGCCCGACGGCAAAAAGCTGTTGCACCAGAGCACACCGAAAATCACAACAATCTGAAGCGGGAACGCCAAGCGGCGATGGTTTCAAGCGGAGCAATCTCAATTCGCTGAATTGTGATTGCTCCGCCGAATGCGATCACTCGCTGGATTGAGATTCGAGCCACTTCTGAATGCCGACACGCAGTTGGTGGTCGAGCGGCATTCGCTGGACGGCGATCGCGTGAGCCTTTTCCATCCAGGTGCGCGCCGCCGCGAGTTCTCCCAGATCCTGTACGACCACCGCGAGGTTGTGGTAGCTCAGGGAGAGAGTGGGATGATCGGCAGCGGACGCTTTTTCGCCAATCGCGATGGCTCGCTCCAGCAGCGTCTTCGCCGCCGCCAGGTTCCCCAGGCTCTCTTCGACCATCGCGAGATTGCTGTAGTTCGTGGCGACGGTGGGATGATCTGCGGCATAGGCCTTTTCCGAAATCGCGATGGCCCGCTCCAGCAGCGTCTTCGCCGCCGCCGAGTTCCCCAGATCCTGTTCGACCGTCGCGAGATTGCTGTAGTTCGTGGCGACGGTGGGATGATCTGTGGCATAGGCCTTTTCCGAAATCGCGATGGCCCGCTCCAGCAGCGTCTTGGCCACCGTCGGGTTCCCCAAATCCTGTTCGACCAGCGCGAGATTGTTGTAGCGTTCGGCGAGCGTGGGATGATTGGCGGCATAGGCCTTTTCCGAAATCGCGATGGCCCGCTCCAGCAGCGTCTTGGCCACCGTCGGGTTCCCCAGATCCTTTTCGACCAGCGCGAGATTGTTGTAGCGTTCGGCGAGCGTGGGATGATTGGCGGCGTAGGCTTTTTCCTCAATCGCAATGGCCCGCTCCAGCAGTGTCTTCGCCGCCGCTAAGTTCCCCAGATCCTGTTCGACCGTCGCGAGATTGCTGTAGCTCGTGGCGAGGGTGGGTTGTTCGGCGGCGTAGGCTTGTTCCCAAATCGCGATGGCCCGCTCCAGCAGCGACTTGGCCGCCGTCGGGTTCCCCAGATCCTGTTCGACCAGCGCGAGATTGTTGTAGCCTACAGCGAGTCTGGGATGGTCGGCGTCATAGGCCTTTTTCCAAATCGCGATGGCCCGCTCCAGCAGCGTCTTCGCCGCTGCATACGCCCCCTGCGTCTGTTGAAAGAGTGCCGCCTCGTTCAGGATGTGTCCGGCGATCTCCGGTGCGAGCGTCCGCTCGGCGAGCGCTTCCGCAGTCTGCAAGGCATGCGGCATCTGTAGACGCAAGCCCGGCCAGTCCAGCGGATCTTCGCTATAGGTGAAGGACGCATTCACCACGGCGGCCGCGGCCTGGCACCAGAGGTTCTGCGCGGCGGTATGCAGCCTGTCGCGGATCACCGTCTGGACCAAGCGATGGAGCGTCAGTCCCTCGACCGTTACCTCGGCCAGCCCATACCCGCTCACCTCTTTTTTAACACCGTTCAATCGCAACGGATCGGACAACACGATTCCTAACTCCTTGGGAGTCTTCTCTGCTCCGGCGGTGAGCATCTCTCAGGGAAAGAGTTCCGGGGAAAGGAAGGCGCACAGTTGCAAAAGGGCCGCGGCCGGTACGGAAAGCCGCTCGAGCGCCATCCCCCAAGTCGTGGCGATCGTCTTGTCGTACTGATTCGGCGCGCCCTCGTCCTGCCACAGTTCCTGACGTTTCGTCCGATAGAGTTCCAGATACTTCGCCATTTTGGTGCGGGTCGAACGGATGTAGCCTGCCGCCTGGGCCAGCGCGAGCGGCAGGTTGCCGAGTTCGTGTGCTAAGGTGTCCGCAGAGCGAGAATCATCCTGCGCCGTGGACTCATGCAGGAAGGCGACGGACTCGGACCGTTCCCACGGCTTGACTCGCAAGGAAGTGCCCACTGTCTCCCAATCGGGATGTCGAGACGTCAGCAGCACGCGACAATCGCCCCCCTGCGGCAAGGCATTCTGGACATCCTGCGGCAATGTCGCGTTGTCATAGATCACCAGCCAGTTTGCGCCCTGCAACCGCAGCCATTCCAGCACCAGCTGCGCCGCCTCCGGAATCGGTGTCTCCAGCGCGGCAACGCCAACGCGGACGGCAAGGGATGCCAGACCACTCGTGATTCCGTCGACCGTCTCGGCATTAAGCCACCACACACCGTCATAGAGATGGCCGAAGCGATAGGCGTATTCGATAGCGAGCTGCGTCTTTCCGACTCCCCCGAGACCGTGGATCGCCTGCACAACCGCCGCCGTGGCCCCTGCGGTCAATGATGCCTGGAGATCCGACAGGAGCTGCGCCCGCCCTGCGAACAGCGGATTCCGGCGATGCGGGATGTGAAAGACAACAGGCAACTGACGGGGATAATGGACTGCGGCAGCGTTTGGATAGGCCAGGGCGGTGAGCGGATGCGGGGACGGCGGCGGCACGGCATCCAGCCGCCGCCGCTGTGCCTCGTCAGCCGTGGGCACGTCGCTGAGATCGAGACCGATCATCCGTTGTGATCGTGGCGGTGGCGCCCCAAGATCATCCCCAGGGAGTGCAATCGCAGGAGTCATGACTTGTTCGGATTCGGATCGAAGTGCCGCCCGCGGAGGAGAATTCGGCGCAATTCCCTCGCTCCTAAAGGGATCCCGGATAGCTTGCGCGTTAAATGTTTTCCAGTTGCCCGAGTCAAGCCCCCGTAGAATGGCCTCCATCACGTTTTGGCTGGCCGGTTGAGTCACTGTGCTCCCCGGTTTACGAATCAGGATCCTGACGGCAAGTGAATCCAGAACATCAGGATTCACGATCCAGCCAGACTTTTTTTCTTTCTTAAACAGATCCACGAGGCGTCCGCTGCCATTCGGCTTCTCGCCGAATACCTCGCGGAGAGTCATGCTACCGCGTAGCTGACGTGACGCTTTATTACTTCGTTTCTGGCGCGTCAGGATCGTATTGAGAAAGTGACAGTCTGTCCCATGCTTGAGACGATGAGCGATCATCGCGGCAATGACTTTATAGTCGGTTTCATTATTCCGCGTGAGTCCCTCGGGGTGCTGGACGACAACCGGCTGCCCGTTCCAGGCAACTTCCCAACGTTCGAGATCAGCACCGAGATCCGCAATGTGCCCGGTTTCGCGATTCCAATACACGATCAGGACGATGGTCATCGAAGCCTGCACCGTTGGTTTCCCGGCACCGGTGGCATTGGTCTCCATCGTTCCGACTCCGAATCTCAGGGAGTAGTGGGACCGATCCGCGTTCGTCCCAGCGAACAGTTTTCTGCCGCCAGCCCGTTGACCGACAGCCCTTCAATCACGGCTGTGAAACTCCACGCTAACCGACTATGTCCACATTTGTCTAGTTCCGCTGCGACCTCAATGAGGTTGGAGGCCATACGGGGCTGACTCTGTTGCACCGCTCCCGATTTGACCCCTTTGGCAAGTGAGATCACATCGGCCGTCAGGGCGATCGCGCGCTGCGAGGGAGGCGTCTTCCCCTCCTCTTGCCGTGCCTCGTCCAACAAGAGGATGAGCTCTTCCAGACGTTCCGCGACCAGCCCCGCCTGCTGCTGTGGAGTCATGTGTCGGGATGGTCGTTCGGAGTTCTCTTGGGTCATCGTTTCCATGGGTGTGCAGCACTCGTCCTTTTCTACTTGCCACAAAACGTGCTTTAAGACAAGCCAATTCGACGGTGCGCTACTGACGAAGATTGCATCCCTTCAAAACAGGCGCGCGCGTAGCGCGCTACCGGCGCGCAATCACCGTCTTGTGCAGATTTTCTCCAGTTCGGTCCATTCGTAGAACTGTGGCATGGGGATGAATGCATCCCTCCACACGTCCTTCGGAAGGCCATGCGATGATGCGAACACCGGAAAAAACTCACAGCGGGATCGGGAAACTCACGCCGCCGGCCAATACCGGGACGTCGATGCAAGGTGAGGTCTTGCTCCCGTATCGGGCGGATGTGGCTGTCACTGTCCGCAAGCTGTGCTTGTCCCGCGGCGGGCCGAACGATGTGGATGACTCACTCGGCCTGGCGACATTTCGCGTCGACACGCCGGTCACCGATGCCACAGCGCAGGCATTGCAACAACGCTTGAGGCGTCCGGTCATCTATCGCGGACAGGGGACCATCGATTTTCCGGAACACGCTTTCCGCGGGGTGACGGATTTCGTTATCGACATCGAGACCAAGCCGTTCGACATCGCCGCCGCGGGCCATGAATTCGATGCCGATCTGGAATTCCGCGGGGAGACGTTTCAGCTCGCGGTGACGCGGCGGCGGATGAACGCCCATCGCCGGAACGATGGTTGGACGTACTTCGTTTTGGCGACGAAGGGCCAGCGCGATGCCCGGTTCGAGGCGATTGCTCGGCGGTACGACCTGTATCGCCGGACCGATCGCCATGCCCCGGACATGCTCGCAAATCTCTACATCGTGCTCTGTGCGGGGCTCGATGGCCCGTTGTGGGGCAATCTGTAACTCTTGAACGAGGAACACGGAAATGTCGAAGAAACTGAATCCCGTGATTTTCGGCATGCTCAAATTTGAGCGGTTGAATCAACAACGGGGAAAAGGGGGGCAGCGACGCATCGGGAGGGCGCGTCGGGACATCGATCAGGCCCCGGAAGACCTCCCCGCTCGGGGGGAAGGTCCGTCCGAGGAGTTCGCAGCGCGGGAACAACGGCGGGGCCAATACCGCATCGTGCTGCGACAACTGCGCACGCACACGAAAAATCGGACGCACCGGCGATTATTGACGCGACGGCTGTTTCGCGGGGAGCCGATTGTCGCGATTGCAAAATCGCTCGGTCTCACCGCGGTCAATGCCCGGACAGTCGTGATGCGGGCCAAGGAACATCTCGGTCTCAAAACTGGATTGCCTGACGATCACGATGCTGTGATGTGACGGTAGACAGTACATCCGCTTGCGTGGCATGCTGACGGCGGGGAATGCGATCTGTCGTCCCCGCCGTCTTTCCTTTGCACGGGTTCAACAATGGCTTCCGACGTACGTAAATCACCGCCTGTACCGGCCTCTCCTCCAGAGGGGCATTACTCAATTGTGCAAGCACGACAAATGGTCGGAAAGACCATTGCAAAAGTAGACGCTGGTCATCGGGAGCAACTGCCCAATGGCCATCAGACGGAACTTATCGTAATTCATTTCACCGATGGTTCTGCGCTCGCCATCGACACGGGGAGCAACGCGCAGAACGTGTGCAGCCGAATTCCGAATTTGAAGCCGTCGGATTTCAGCGTCGACTTCATGCGGGAGTGGTACTAGCACGGCCTATTCCCAAACTGTACCACCACAAACCCCTTGAGTATCCGTCATGGACCCACTCGGCTTTCTTGGCGGACTCGTGGTGCCTGCCACCCCCCCCGCGACCTCCTGAAGTGGGAACAGGTCGACATCCCCGACGGACCAGGGGCATACATCTTTATTGCCAGGCGGCCATTCGCATACCCGCAGGGCAAGTCGCCGGTGTTCTACATCGGGCAATCCACGAATTTGAAGCGTCGCCTGTATCATCACAAGATGGCCATCCGGCGGGCTGGGGACGAGCGATTGTTAGCCGTCTATCGACCGATCACGGAATACGCGGCGACCTTCGGCGCTAATGTCGCCGTCATCCCGCTCACGCAGAATCCGCGCGAGGTGGAGTTCCAGTTCCTCGCCGCGTTCATGAATCAGTTCCGCGCTCTGCCAGTCGCCAACAGTTCTGTGAACTGGCGGAACGTTCGCGAACATCTTGGAAAACCCGGCGAGAAGTAAGGAAGACGGCCTGCGTCACGATGACGATCAGCCGAAACCGGACCCGGTCGGACCAATGCGGCCTAGACCGCTGATAATGGAACCGGCGATCGATCAGGGACAAGGATGACGGCAACACCGAAAGACTTTGGAAGGATTACAAATGATAAAGCCGGAAAAAATAGCCGACGAACTTTTCCAGCGCAGGTGGGCCGTTGATTGCCCCGAGATGAAACTCGTCCAGCTTGGCGGTTTTGGTTCAACTCGATACATCGGACCAGGCAGCCTGCAGCAACAATCCGACGGGATTGTCACGTACAAGTTGTACCCGCCTTCTCCACCTGGCGTTGACTTACTCGCAATTCCCAAAATGACGGGCCTGGCGGGGCGACTTCTAGAAGACGACGAATTCTATCAACTAGGAGCCTGTCCGCGTAATTGAAGCCAGCGGGTTTGGTGTGATTTTTCGGGGGAGTGATCGCGGCGTGGGGGCTGGTGGCCGGGCTGCCGTGGGGCGGCCTACGCCATCGCGTGGCGGAAGAGTTTCAGCAGGTTGTGCGTCAGGCACACCAGTTGCCATTCGGCCTGCATCTTCTTCAAGCTCCGCATCGCGAACTGTCGAAAACCACCTCCCTGTTTGATCTGACCGAACACCGGTTCGACCTGCCCCTTCCGTTTCTTGTACGTCGCA